>JAHEMI010000021.1 GCA_024643785.1 Burkholderiaceae bacterium | reverse complement strand
GCTGCGGACCAGGGAGGTCGCGGACCTCGACACTGCGGTGCTGCTCGACGACGTGCCGATCTCCGCCTACGCCGACAATGGCTTTGGCGTCTTCCTGAAGAACTCCCGGGAATGAGGAGCAGCGGCTGGCCCGGCACGGCGCTGGCAATAGCCGCGCTGACAGCGGCTACCCTGGCGCTCGCCCAGGCGAGCGCGCCGGCGGCGGCTGGCGCTCCCGCTGCCGCTAGCGCCGGCCCCGCCCAGGCCAAGGCGGCGCCGGCCGTCAAGACCGGACGAAAGGCGGTCCCGGCGGCCACCGGCGGACCGCTCTGGGCTGCGCTGGGCGAGCCGGCGCAAAGCCTGTTGCAGCCCTTCGAGGCGCAATGGAATTCCTGGTCGCCGCAGGAAAAACGCAACTGGGTATCACTGGCGGCAAAGTTTCCGAAGCTCACGCCGGAGCAGCAGGTCAAGGTCAGGAGCCGGATCGTCGACTGGGCCGCGCTGACTCCGGCGCAGCGCAAGCTGGCTCGCGCCAATTTCCGCCTGGCCCGGCAGCTGCCATCGCAGGAACGGGTCAGCCAGTGGCAACGTTACGAATCGATGACCCCGGAGCAGCGCAAGGTGCTGCGCATCGGCGGGCGCACCAGCAACACCGCCGCCAAGCACGCCGGGGCGCGCACCGGACTTGCCAAGCAGGCCGCGACCCCGCTCGGCGAACAAGAGCCCTACTGGCCGCCCGACGAAGCTCCCTGAAGCGCGCCCCGTCCGTCTGGCCGCCAGAACGCGCCCGGCTAGCCCTTCCCGGCGAGGTATGACTCCGAGACGCAGTCGACGAAATAGTGATCGACGCCCTCGCGGCGTTCGACCACCAGTCCGTGGACGTCGGTGTCGAAGCCCGGGAATTTCTGGTTGAAGCCGCGCGCGAACTTCAGATATTCGACGATCGTGCGGTTGAACCTCTCGCCCGGAATCAGCAGCGGGATTCCCGGCGGATAGGGCGTCACCAGCATGGTGGTCACCCGGCCCTCGAGCTCGTCGATTGGCACCCGCTCGACCTGCCGGTGGGCGAGGCATTCGAAGGCTGTCGACGGCCTCATCACCGGCTCCATGGCCGAGAGATACATCTCGGTGGTCACCCGGGCCACGTCGCAGCGCCGGTATTCCTCGTGGATCTGCTGTGCCAGGTCGCGCAGGCCGACGCGCTCGTACTGCGGATGGGCCTGGACGAATTCCGGCATCACCCGCCACAGCGGCTGGTTGGAATCGTAGTCGGTCTTGAACTGCTGGAGTTCGGTCACCAGGGTATTCCAGCGTCCCTTGGTGATGCCGATCGTGAACATCACGAAGAACGAGTACAGCCCGGTCTTCTCGACCACGACGCCGTGCTCGGCAAGGTACTTGGTGGCGATCGAAGCCGGGATTCCCCAGGAGGAGAAACGGCCGTTGATGTCCAGCCCGGGAGTGACGATGGTCGCCTTGATCGGATCGAGCATGGTGAAGTTCGTGACCAGCTTGCCGAAGCCGTGCCACTTGTCGCTCGACTTCAGGAACCACTTGTCGCGCTTGCCGATGCCCGACTCGGCGAGACCGCGCGGTCCCCAGACCTGGAACCACCACGAGTCGCCGTATTCGGCGTCGACCTTGCGCATCGCACGGCGGAACTCGAGCGACTCGAAGATCGATTCCTCGACCAGCGCCCGGCCCCCCGGCGGCTCCATCATCGCCGCGGCGACGTCGCACGAAGCGATGATCGCGTACTGCGGGCTGGTCGAGGTATGCATCAGGTAGGCCTCGTTGAAGCGGTAGCGGTCAAGGTGCCTGGTTTCCGAGTCCTGGACCAGGATCTGCGAGGCCTGCGACAGTCCGGCCAGCAGCTTGTGGGTCGACTGGGTCGCGAAGATCATCGCGTCCTTGCTGCGCGGCCGGTTGGGCCCGATGGCGTGGAACTCGTGATAGAAATCGTGGAACGTGGCGTGCGGCAGCCAGGCCTCATCGAAGTGCAGGTTCTCGATGTAGTTGCCGAGCGTCTGCTTGATGCGCTCGACGTTGTAGATCACGCCGTCATAGGTCGATTGGGTAATGGTCATCACCCGCGGCTGCACTTTCTTGTTGCGGATCAGCGGGTTGGCCTCGATCTTGCGCCGGATGTTCTCGGGATCGAACTCCTCGAGCGGAATCGGGCCGATGATCCCGAGATGGTTGCGGGTCGGCTGGAGGAAGATCGGCACCGTGCCGGTCATCATGATCGCGTGCAGGATCGACTTGTGGCAGTTGCGGTCGACCAGCACCACGTCGTTCGAGCCGAGGTTGGCGTGCCAGACGATCTTGTTCGAAGTCGAGGTGCCGTTGGTGACGAAGAACAGGTGGTCGCAGCCGAAGATGCGGGCCGCGTTGTGCTCCGAAGCGGCAACCGGTCCGGTGTGGTCGAGCAACTGGCCGAGCTCGTCGACCGCGTTGCAGACGTCGGCGCGCAGCATGTTCTCGCCGAAGAACTGGTGGAACATCTGCCCGACCGGGCTCTTGAGGAACGCCACACCGCCGGAGTGTCCCGGACAGTGCCACGAATAGGAACCGTCGTGGGCGTAATTGACCAGTTCGCGGAAGAACGGCGGGGCGAGCGCGTTGAGGTAGTTGTTGGCCTCGCGGATGATGTAGCGGGCCACGAACTCCGGCGTGTCCTCGAACATGTGGATGAAACCGTGGAGCTCGCGCAGGATGTCGTTGGGGATGTGCTGCGACGTGCGGGTCTCGCCGAACAGGAAGATCGGGATGTGCTCGTTGCGCCGCCGCGTCTCCTCGATGAACTTGCGCAGGTCGAGGATGGCTTCGCTCTCGGCCCCGTCCTCGGCGATTTCCTCGTCGTCGATCGAAACTATGAAGGCCCCGGCCCTGGCCGCCTGGTGCGCGACCATCGCGACGTCGACGTAGGTGAAGCCCCCCACGACGTCCATGCCCAGCTCTTCGATGGCCTTGGCAAGAGCCCGCACGCCTAGCCCGCTGGCGGAATCGGACTTCCAGTCCTCGTCGATGATCACGATCGGAAAGCGGAATTTCACTGGCCCCACCTACCTGTTTTCAGTAGAAAGGTGTCTAGTAAAACATAAACGCGACCCGCTCAGTGGACGGTGCGCTCGAACACGAACTCGCCACCCACGAAATCGACCGGAATTATGTCCTTTGGACCGAAACGGCCCTCGAGCAGCAGCCGGGCGATCGGATTCTCGATCTTCTGCTGGATGGCGCGCTTCAGCGGCCGGGCACCGTACTGCGGGTCGAAGCCGACCTTGGCGATTTCGGCGACCGCCGCGTCGGTGATCGCCAGCGCCATCTCGCGTTCCGCCAGCCGCTTCTCGAGCGCCTTGAACTGGATCCGTGCGATCCCGGCGATATGCTGGGCGCTGAGTGCGTGGAAAACCACAATCTCGTCGATCCGGTTGATGAACTCGGGCCGGAACTGACGCTTGACCTCGGCCATTACGGTGGCCTTGATCAGTTCGGGGTTATCAGTCTTGGGATCGCTCGAGAGCTGGTGAATCTCGTGCGACCCGAGGTTCGAGGTCATCACCACCACGGTATTGCGGAAATCGACCGTGCGGCCATGGCCGTCGGTGAGCCGACCGTCGTCGAGCACCTGCAACAGGATGTTGAAGACGTCGTGGTGGGCCTTCTCGATCTCGTCGAAGAGAATCACGCTGTAGGGCTTGCGGCGCACGGCCTCGGTGAGGTAACCGCCCTCCTCGTAGCCGACGTAGCCGGGCGGCGCACCGATTAGCCGCGCCACCGAGTGCTTCTCCATGAATTCGCTCATGTCGACGCGGATCAGGTGCTCCTCGCTGTCGAACATGAACTCGGCCAGCGCCTTGCACAGCTCGGTCTTGCCGACCCCGGTGGGCCCGAGGAACAGGAACGAGCCGTACGGGCGGCGCGGATCGGCGAGGCCCGCGCGCGAGCGCCGGATCGCGTCAGCCACCAGCCGGACCGCCTCGTCCTGGCCGATAACGCGGCGGTGCAGGTAGTCCTCCATGGCGATCAGCTTCTCGCGTTCGCCCTGCATCATCTTGCTTACCGGGATGCCGGTGGCCCGCGAGACCATCTCGGCGATTTCCTCGGCGCCGACCTGGGTGCGCAGCAGCCGCGGCCGCCCGTCGCTGGGCTGTTCAGCCTCGGCGGCGCTGGCCGACTTGAGCCGCTGCTCGAGTTCGGGCAGCCGGCCGTACTGGATTTCGGCGACCGCGCCGAGGTCTCCCTGGCGCTGCAGTTCGGCCATCTTCGCGCGCAGACCATCGATTTCGGCCTTGATCTGGGTGCCGCCCTGCACCGCCGCCTTCTCGGCGTGCAGGATCTCCTCGTAGTCGGCGTATTCGCGCTCGAGGCGCGCGATGTCGGCGCCGATCAGCTCGAGCCGCTTGCGCGAGGCGTCGTCAGTTTCCTTCTTCAGGGCTTCGCGTTCGATCTTGAGCTGGATCAGCCGGCGCTCGAGCTTGTCCATGACCTCCGGCTTGGAGTCGATCTCCATCTTCAGGCGCGCCGCGGCTTCGTCGATCAGGTCGATGGCCTTGTCGGGCAGGAACCGGTCGGTGATGTAGCGGTTGGAAAGCTCGGCCGCGGCCACGATCGCCGGATCGGTGATCTCAACCCCGTGGTGCAGCTCGTAGCGCTCCTGCAGGCCGCGCAGGATGGCGACCGTGGCCTCGACGCTGGGTTCCGAGACCAGCACCTTCTGGAAACGACGTTCGAGCGCCGCGTCCTTCTCGATGTACTTGCGGTATTCGTCGAGCGTGGTGGCGCCGACGCAATGGAGCTCGCCGCGGGCGAGCGCCGGCTTGAGCATGTTGCCGGCGTCGATCGCGCCCTCCGCCTTGCCCGCGCCGACCATGGTGTGCAGTTCGTCGATGAAGACGATGGTGTTGCCCTCGTCGGCGGCGATTTCCTTGAGCACGGCCTTGAGCCGCTCCTCGAACTCGCCGCGGTACTTGGCGCCGGCCAGCAGCGCGGCCATGTCGAGCACCAGGACCCGCTTGTGCTTGAGCGACTCCGGCACTTCACCGTTGACGATGCGCTGGGCCAGGCCCTCGACGATCGCGGTCTTGCCCACGCCCGGCTCGCCGATCAGCACCGGATTGTTCTTGGTACGGCGCTGCAGGATCTGGATCGTCCGGCGAATCTCGTCGTCGCGGCCGATCACCGGGTCCAGCTTGGCCTCGCGGGCCCGTTCGGTCAGGTCGATGCAGTATTTCCTGAGCGATTCGCGCTGCCCTTCCTCCTCGGGAGAGTCGACCGCGCCGCCGCCGCGCGACGAATCGATCGCCGCCTCCAGCGACCGGCGCTCCAGGCCAGCCGAACGCGCCAACCGGCCAGCCTCACCCTTGTCCTCGGCGAGCGCCAGCAGGAACATGTCGCTGGCGATGTACTGGTCGCCGCGCTTGACCGCCGCCTTCTCGGCGAGGTTGATCAGGTTGTTGAGCTCGCGGCCGATCTGCACGTCGCCGCCGGTGCCGGAGACCTGCGGCAGGCTCTGGATCGCCCCGTCCAGCGAGCTCTTGAGGGCGCCGATCCGCACCCCGGAGCGCTCGAGCAGGGTCCGCCCGGCGCCGTCAGGCTGGGCAATGATCGCCGCCAGCAGGTGGATCGGCTCGATGTACTGGTTGTCGTTGGCCAGGGCCAGGCTCTGGGCTTCCCCGATGGCCTGCTGGAACTGGGTGGTTAGCTTGTCGGCGCGCATGGCAGTGCCTTGAAAATTGAACTCGTTGTTGCCGATTTTGGGTGTCGGGGGCGGTATTTCAAGCGCTATCGCATAATTGTCCCTATCTATTAGCCGAGGAAGCCAGCAATGAGCGCACTGTTCAACCCGCTTGAGATCCGCAACGCCAAGCTGGCGAACCGGATCGTGGTCTCGCCGATGTGCACCTACTCGGCCCATGACGGGAAGGCCCAGGACTGGCACAAGGTGCACCTCGGCAGCCTGGCAATGTCGGGGGCCGGGATGCTGATGGTCGAAGCGACCGCCGTCGAGCCGGCCGGCCGGATAACCCCCGGCTGCCTCGGACTCTGGGACGAGCACTGCGAGGCCGCCTTCGCCGAACTGCTGGGCGTCGTCCGGCCGCTTTCAAAGACCCATATCTGCCTGCAGATCGGACACGCGGGGCGCAAGGCCTCGAGTGCCCTGCCCTGGGAACGCGGCCAGTTGCTGGCGCCCGAGGCCGGCGGCTGGGAGACCGTCGCGCCCTCGGCCATCCCCCAGCGCGATGACGAGCGGGCGCCCCGGGCGCTCACGATCGCGGATCTCGCCGTCCTGCGCGAACGCTTCGTCGCGGCTGCCCAGCGCGCGGCCCGGCTGGGATTCGATTCGATCGAACTGCACGCGGCCCACGGCTACCTGCTGCACCAGTTCCTCTCGCCGCTGGCCAACCAGCGCACCGACCAGTACGGCGGCAGTCTCGAGAACCGGATGCGCTTCCCGCTCGAGATCCTGGCCGCGATGCGTGCCGCGTGGCCAGTCGACCGGCCAATGGGCATGCGGATCTCGGCAAGCGACTGGCGTCACGATCTGCCGCACGGCGAGAGCTGGGACCTGCCCCAGTCGATCGAGTTCACCAAGCGGGCGGCGGAACTGGGTCTCGACTGGATCGACGTCTCGAGCGGCGGCCTGTCGCAGTTCCAGAAGATCGACCTCAAGCCCGGTTACCAGGTCCACTTTGCCGCTGCCATCAAGGCTGAAGTGTCGATCCCGGTGATGGCGGTCGGCCTGATCACCGAACCCCGCCAGGCCGAGGCCATCATCGCCAACGGGGAGGCCGACCTGATCGCGCTCGCCCGGGCCATGCTGTTCAACCCCCACTGGCCCTGGCAGGCGGCGGCTGAACTGGGAGCCAGCGTGACGGCGCCGCCGCAATACTGGCGCAGCGCGCCGCACAACCTCCCGAATCCGTTCGGTCCGATCGTCCAGGGGGGGCGCTGAGCGGTTCCCGGGCAGCGCTCAGGCGAGCGGCTGACTGAGCAGGCGAAAGCCCAGCGCCGCCATCGCCAGCGCCCCGAACAGATGGGCGCCGGAGTGCGCCACCGCCCAGGCGACGCGGCCGTGCTGGAGCAAGGCCAGCGATTCCGATGAGAAGGTCGAGAAGGTCGTCAGGGCGCCGAGGAACCCGGTGAGCAGGAACAGGCGCCAGGCAGCGTCGATTTCGGGGTGGCGGGCAAAAGCCGCGACCACCATCCCGACCAGCAGTCCGCCGAGCAGGTTGGCCGCCCAGGTGCCGAACGCGAAGTAGGGGTGGAGCGGATTGAGCCAGGCCCCGAGCAGCATTCGCAGCCACGCTCCCAACGCGGCGCCGGCGGCCACCGCGAGGTAGCCACCCAGGCCGTGGGGAACCTGGACCGGGTTCACCGGCTCTCCCCGCGCCAGAGCGCTACCATCGCCCCGCCGCCTGGTCGTCGGAGTCGCGCGCTTCGACCCAGCGCTCGCCCTCGGCGCCGGTTTCCTTCTTCCACAGCGGCGCCCTGGTCTTGAGGTAATCCATGATGAATTCGCAGGCCGCGAAGGCCGCCCCGCGATGGGCGCTGCTGACCGCGACCAGCACGATCTGGTCGCAAGGTTCAAGTTCGCCGATGCGATGGATGACCAGCGTATCGCACAGTTCCCAGCGCTCGCTCGCTTCGCGGCAGATCGCGGTGATCGCCTTTTCGGTCATCCCCGGGTAGTGCTCGAGCGTCATGCGCGCGACGCGCTGGCCGTCGTTAAGATCGCGCACCGCACCCACGAACGCGGCCACGGCACCAACCTGGGGATTGCGCGCCCGCAACCCGGTCAGCTCCACGCCGACGTCGAAATCCTCGCGCTGGATTCTCACCGTCATCGGTTGCCGGGCCAGGTCGCTCAACCGCCGGTTACCGGCGGGAAGAAGGCGACTTCGGCGCCATCGTGGAGCGCACTGTCGGGTCCGGCAATGACCTGGTCAAGTGCCACCCTGACCGCCCGTCCCGCCCCGAATGCCTGTGCCCAGGTTGAGCCGCGCGCGCGCAGGTGCTCCTGCAACCCCGCGACGGTGCTCACCGCTGCCGGCAACTCGAGCGATTCCCGGGCGGTGCCAACCGTTTCCCGCAGACTGGCGAAATAGAGCAGTTTGATCCTCATCTCAATGGGTCAGCTCCGAAAATGGCAGGAAGCGCACCACGGCGCCGCGTGCGATGGTCTGCCCCGGCGGATTGTCCACCAGGCCGTCGGCCCAGACCAGGGAGGTCAACACGCCCGACCCCTGGTGGTCGAACAGATCGAGGCCGCCATCGCGATTGATTCTAGCGCGCAGGAATTCGCGCCTCGTTCCCGCCTGCGGCCATTCAAAGTCGGCGCGCAGCGCAATCGCCTTGGCGGCGACATCGGTGGCGCCAGCCAGCCGCAACACGAAGGGCCGCACGAACAGCGCGAACGTCACGAAACTGGATACCGGGTTGCCGGGGAGCCCGATGAACTGCGCCGCGCTGCCGTCGGCGCGGAGCACCCGCCCGCAGGCCAGCGGCTTGCCGGGCTTGATCGCGACCCGCCAGAGATCGATTTCGCCTTCGGCCGCGACCGCTGCGCGCACGTGATCTTCCTCGCCCACCGACACGCCGCCCGAGGTGATCACCAGGTCGTGTTCGGCGGCTGCCGAGCGCAACGCGGCACGGGTTGCCGGCAGCGAGTCGGCGACATTGCCGAGGTCGGTCACCGCGCAGCCCAGGCGACGCAGCAGATCGACGAGTACGAAGCGGTTGCTGTTGTAGATGGCGCCGGGACGCAGTTCCTCGCCCGGCATCGCCAGCTCGTCGCCGGTGAAGAAGCAGGCGACCCGGGGTCGCCGCACCACCGGTACCGCGGCCAGCCCGACCGACGCCGCCAGCCCGCAGTGCTGCGGCGCCAGCCGGGTGCCGGCCGCGAGGATCGCGGCGCCCGCACGGATGTCTTCACCGCGGCGACGCACCCATTCGCCAGGCTGCGGGACGTGCCCGAAGAGCACACCGCCGGCGCCGGCCTGCGCCTGCTCCTGCATCACCACTGCGTCGGCACCGGCCGGGATTGGTGCTCCGGTGAAGATCCGGGCGCAGGTTCCGGGCGGCAACTCGTTGCCGGGATGCCCGGCCGCGATCCGCTGCGCCACGGGCAGCGTGACACCCGGCCCGAGGTCGGCCGAGCGCACCGCGTAGCCGTCCATTTCAGCGTTGTCGAGCGGCGGGACATCAAGCGTGGAAATCAGATCTGCCGCCAGGAAGCGATCGAGCGCATCGGCAGTGGCGACGGTCTCGACTTCGGCGATCGGCTGCGCGCGCTGCAGCAGCGCCGCGACCGCGTCGTCAAGCGGCAGCAGTGATGGTCTCATCGATTCGCTCCAGATAGTCGACGATAAAGCCGGCGATGGCGTCCGGATCGTCGAGGTCCAGCAGCGGCAACCCGGTCTCGATCTCCTCGTCGCTCGCCACCGCGATGATGAACGGGTCAGCGGGGTAGAGCAGCGGTTTGCCGGTCTCGCGCCGGTGCACCTCGATCTTGGGAATCTCCGCGCGCTTGTACCCCTCGACCAGCACCAGGTCGCAAGGCGAGAGATAACCGAGCTGGTCCTTGAGACCAGGCTCGGTCTCGCCGCGCAGTTCATGCATCAGCACCCAGCGCTGGTCCGAGGTGATCAGCACCTCGCTGGCGCCGGCCTCGCGGTGACGGTAAGAGTCCTTGCCCGGCGTATCGACGTCGAACTCGTGGTGGGCGTGCTTGATGAGCGCCACCCGCAGTCCGCGGGCAATCAGCCGCGGGATCAACTGTTCGATCAGCGTCGTCTTGCCAGAGCCCGAGAAACCGGCGAATCCGAATACGTGCATGCCCCGTCCCGTTCGATTGCTGGATTCTAGCCGACGACCACCAACACCATCCCCACTAATGGCATACTTGCCGCGCTGATTCACCCACGCGGGAGCGTCCTGATGTCCCACCCGATCCGACGTCGAATGGCCGCGGCCGCTCTGCGCCTGCTCGGCTGGCGAATCGAGTTCCACGGCTGGCCGGCGCCGCGCGGCGTGGTGGTCGCCTATCCGCACACTTCCAACTGGGACTTCATGTTCGGGCTGCTGGCAATCTGGTCGATCGAACTGGACGTCAAGTTCATCGGCAAGCACACCCTTTTTCGCTGGCCGTTCGGTGCCATCATGAGGGCCTGGGGCGGAATGCCGATCGACCGGCGCAGCCCGCAGGGCGCAATCGGCGCGCTCGCCGAACTGATCCGCTCCGAGCCTTCGTGCTGGGTGGCGATCGCACCCGAGGGCACGCGCCGCCTCACTCCCGGCTGGCGCAGCGGTTTCTACCACCTCGCCCGGGAACTCGACGCCCCGATCGGTCTCGGAGTGATCGATTACGGCAGCAGGCAGATCATTCTCAAGCGCTTCATCCGGCTGGGCACCGAGTCCACCCCGGCCGAGACCATGGCCGAGATCGCGCGCTACTACGCGCCGTTCCGGGGCCGCAAGCCGGGCGCTGCCAGCCCGATCAGGCTGATCGAGCGCGGCGAGCGCAAGGACTGATCAGGTCCGCGTGGCGGGCGTCACGCCGCAACGCAGCGCTCGGCCACGAAGCGCTTGAGCAGGCGCAAGTCGGCCGGCATGCGGGTGAACAGCTGGGCCCGCTCCTCGAGTCCGGCCACCGCCTCCGGACGCGGCGGTTCCACGCCGAGCGCCTCGCGGATTGCTGCGGCGAACTTGACCGGCTGGGCCGTCTCCAGGCAGACCATCGGCACGCCCGGTTCACGATACTGCTGGGCGACATGCAGCCCGTCCGCGGTATGGGTGTCCACCACGATTGAGTAGCGCTCGCTGGCGGCGCGGATGGTGGCGATGCGGTCGGCATGCCGACTGGTTCCCGACACCATGCCAAAGCGCGCCAACGCCGTGAACTCGACGCTGCCGGCGAGATCAAACGACCCTTCGCGTTCGAGTCGCAGCCACAGCGACGCGAGCCGGTCGGGATCGCGATCGAGCAGGTCGAAGATGAAGCGCTCGAAATTCGACGCCTTGCTGATGTCCATCGACGGACTGCTGGTCTCGAAGGTTTCGCTCGCGCCGCGGACCCGGTAACTGCCGGTGCGAAAGAACTCGTCGAGAACGTCGTTCTCGTTGGTCGCGACCACCAGCCTGGCGATCGGCAGCCCCATCATCCGGGCGATATGACCGGCGAGAACGTCGCCAAAATTGCCCGAGGGCACGCTGAAGGACACCTTGCCGGAGTTCTCCGAAGTGACCGCGAAATAGGCCTTGAAGTAGTAGACCACCTGGGCTGCCACCCGGGCCCAGTTGATCGAATTGACGGTGCCAATCGAGTAGCGGGTCTTGAATGCGAGGTCAGCCGAGACCGCCTTGACCAGGTCCTGGCAGTCGTCGAACACCCCCGCGATGGCGATATTGAAGATGTTGGGGTCGTGCAGCGAATACATCTGGGCGCGCTGGAAGCGGCTCATGCGCCCGTCTGGCGAGAGCATGAAGACCCGCACGTTGCGCTTGCCGCGCAGCGCATATTCGGCAGCGCTGCCGGTATCCCCCGAGGTCGCCCCGAGGACATTGAGTTGCCGTCCCTCGCGTGCCAGCACGTACTCGAACAGGTTGCCGAGCAGCTGCATCGCGATGTCCTTGAAGGCCAGCGTCGGGCCGTTGGACAGGCGCAGCAGGTGCAGGCCGGGCTCGAGCTCAACCACCGGAGTGATCTCGTCCGAGCCGAAGGCCTGCGCCGTGTAGGTGCGGTCAACGAGCGCGCGCAGGTCGGCGCGATCAATGTCGGTGGCGTAGCGGCTGAGCACCTCGAAAGCGAGGGCGCGATAGTCGAGCCCGCGCCAGCTCTCGAGCGTGGCGGCATCGACCTGCGGATATTCACGGGGAACGACCAGCCCGCCGTCGGGCGCGAGGCCACCGAGCAGGATTTCGCTGAAGCTGGCCGACTCCATCGCCCCACGGGTCGAGACGTAGCTCAGGTTCATGCCAGTTCCTCGAGGCGGATCCGGACCACCTTCGAGAGCACCGTCGGGAGCGCCTCGATGCGCGCGATCGCCTGGTTTACCCGACGCTCGAACGTCACGTGGGTGAGCAGCACGATGTCGGTCTGATCTTCGCCCGCGCCCGGCTCGCGCTGCAGCAGCGCGTCGATCGAGATCTCGCCATCGGCGAGAATGCGCGCCAGATCGGCCAGCACGCCAGGCTCGTCGGCCACCCGCATACGCAGGTAATAGGCGGTTTCGACGTCGTCCATCGGCAGGATCGGCAGGTCGGAGATCGACTCGGCCTGGAAGGCGAGATGGGGCACGCGGTTCTCAGGGTCCGCGGTCAGCACCCGCGCGACGTCGATCAGGTCGGCTACGACCGCGCTGGCGGTGGGTTCGGCACCGGCGCCCTTGCCGTAATACATGGTCTCGCCGACCGCGTCGCCCTTGACCCAGACGGCATTCATCGCGCCTTCGACGTTGGCGATCAGGCGGCGCGCCGGGATCAGCGTCGGGTGCACGCGCAGTTCGATCCCGTGTGGCCCCTCGCCTCGCTCACGGCGGCGGGTGATCGCCAGCAGCTTGATCCGGTAACCAAGCTGCTCGGCGAATTTGATGTCGGTCGACTGCAGCGTCGAGATCCCTTCAACGTAGCACTTGTCGAACTGCACCGGGATGCCGAACGCCAGCGCTGCCAGGATGGTCGCCTTGTGGGCCGCGTCGACGCCCTCGATATCGAAGGTCGGATCGGCCTCGGCGTAGCCCAGGCGCTGGGCCTCGGCCAGCACCGCGTCGAATGCCAACCCCTTGTCGCGCATCTCCGAGAGGATGAAGTTGGTGGTGCCGTTGATGATCCCGGCGATCGACTCGATGCGGTTGGCGCTCAGTCCCTCGCGCAGCGCCTTGATGATCGGAATGCCGCCGGCCACCGCCGCCTCGAACGCCACCATCACGCCGCGGCGCGACGCCGCCGCGAAAATCTCGTTGCCGTGCATCGCGAGCAAGGCCTTGTTGGCGGTGACGACATGCTTGCCGGCTTCGATCGCAGCCAGCACCAGTTTCAGCGCGACGCCGGTGCCGCCGATCAGTTCGACGACGATGTCGATCGCGGGATCCGCGACCACGGCGGCGGCATCGTCGAGCACCCGGGCGCGGTCGGCAACGATCCGGCGCGCGTGATCAACGTCGCGGTCGGCGACCTGGGTGATCTCGATGCGCCGGCCAGCCCGGCGCGTGATCTCCTGGCGATTGCGCCACAGCACTTCGAAAGTGCCGCCGCCGACCGTGCCGATCCCCAGCAACCCTACCCGCACCGGACCAAACTTCTCTACTCCCATTGCGTTCCCCGTATCCAGGCCAAAGCGGCCATGCTACCCCGGCGCGCTCGCCGGGGTAGCTGCCACAATCTTACTGTTGTTGTGGCGCCGGCTCCGCAGCCGCGGCGATCAACCCGTCCTTGCGGAAGGTCTCGCGGATCCCCCGCAGTGCCTGGCGGATGCGCTGGCGGTTCTCGATCAGCGCGAAGCGGACGTGATCGTCGCCGTACTCGCCGAAACCGATTCCCGGCGACACCGCGACCCTGGCTTCGAGCAGCAGCTTGCGCGCGAACTCCAGAGACCCGAGCGCCTGGTAGGGCTCGGGGATCTTCGCCCAGACATACATCGAGGCTCTGGGACTCTCAACGGGCCAGCCCAGCTCGCACAGGCCATTGACCAGCACGTCGCGACGCAACTGGTAGTTGGCGCGCACCTGCTCGACGCAGTCCTGGGGGCCATCGAGCGCGGCGATCGCCGCCACCTGCACCGGCGTGAACAGGCCGTAGTCGTGGTAGCTCTTGAGCCGGGCGAGCGCGTGCACCAAATCGGCGTTGCCGACCATGAAGCCGACCCGCCAGCCGGCCATGTTGTAGCTCTTGCTCATGGTGAAGAATTCGACCGCGACCTCGCGGGCCCCCGGCACCTGCATGATCGAAGGCGCCTTGTAGTCCTCGAAAACGATGTCGGCGTAGGCGAGGTCGTGGACCACCAGGATGTTGTGATGGCGCGCCAGTGCCACCACCCGCTCGAAGAACGACAGGTCGACGCAAATCGCGGTCGGGTTGCTCGGAAACCCGATGATCATCATCTTGGGCTTGGGAATCGACTCGCGGATGGCGCGCTCGAGTTCGTCGAAGAAATCGACCCCCGGGGTCATGCGCACCGAGCGAATGTCGGCGCCCGCGATTACCGCACCATAAATGTGGATCGGGTAGCTCGGGTTGGGCACCAGCACCGTGTCGCCGCGATCGAGCGTCGCCAGCATCAGGTGGGCCAGTCCCTCCTTGGAGCCGATCGTCACGATGGCCTCGGTCTCGGGGTCGATGGTGACCTGGTAGCGCCGCTGGTACCAGTCGGCAATCGCGCGGCGCAGTCGCGGAATGCCGCGCGACACCGAATAGCCGTGGGTATCGGGCCGGCGCGAGGCTTCGACCAGCTTGTCGACAATGTGCTGTGGGGTCGGCCCGTCGGGGTTGCCCATGCTCATGTCGATGATGTCGACGCCGCGTCGGCGCTCGGCCATCTTCAACTCACCGGTAATGTTGAAAACGTACGGCGGCAGCCGTTTGATGCGCGAAAACTCTCGCCCGGAACCCATCAGTGCGATACTCCCCTTAGGACACTATTGATACGCAATTGCGGTCCTCGCCAGTTCCCCTGTTGAGTTCCCTGGGCCGCGTTCCGCCCGTGAGCGATAATGTAGCATTTTCAAGTAGTTAGCTGATTATGAAGATGAATCTAGAAACCCGTCCCGGGGTCAACGCCGTGACCGCCTACGGCGCCGGCTACGTCGAGATCAACCACGAACGATTCGACACGGCAGTGGTGTTCGCGCCGACCGGCCCGGTCCAGCGCGCCGACATCGCCAATTTCGACGCCCTCGAGGCAGCGCATTTCGAAGCCTTGCTGGCGGCAGAACCGGAAGTGGTGCTGCTGGGCACGGGCGAACGGCACCGCTTCGTCCATCCCCGCATGCTGGCCAGCCTGTCAGCCCGCCGGATCGGCGTCGAGACCATGAACACGGCCGCCGCCTGCCGCACCTACAACCTCCTGATGGTCGAGGACCGCCGCGTCGTGGCGTTGCTGTTGCACGACTGAAACCCGGCCTTACGCCCCGACGGGTTCGCTGTCCCCGGCCATGCCGCCGTGTGCTATGGTGCGCGAAACCACCGCCCGGCGCCCGGCGCCGAACCGCCTCGCTGACCAAAAACGATGCCACTGCCCAAAGCTCCCGCAAAACCTGCAACGCTCGTCACCGTCACCCCGGAACTCGAGGCCCGACCTAACCGAAAACCAACTGCCAGGCGCCCGGCTACCAAGCGGGCGGCAAGCCGCAAGGCTCCCGCGCTGCTGGTGAGCGCGCCAGCGCCCGCGACAGCTCCCGCGCCCGCACCGGCGCCGGCGCCGGTCGCCAAGCTTGCCGCGACCAAGGTGCGCGCGCTCGGCAGTGCCGCCAAGAAGCCCAAGCTGCCCCCGGATCCGGCGCCCAGGAAATCGCCCTCGCGCCGCGACGAACGCGCGGCGACCCTGTTCGTGCTCGACACCAACGTGCTGATGCATGATCCCTCGAGCCTGTTCCGCTTTGCCGAGCACGACATCTACCTGCCGATGATCACGCTCGAGGAGCTCGACAACCACAAGCGCGGCGCATCGGAGGTTTCGCGCAACGCCCGGCAGGTCAGCCGCTCGCTCGACGCGCTGATCGCTTCGGCTCCCGACCGGCTCGAGGACGGCCTGAAGCTGTCGGCGCTGGGCAATCGCGACGCCAGTGGGCAGCTGTTCTTCCAGACCCAGGCGAGCGCGGTGATGCTGCCCTCGAGCCTGCCGGTGGACAAGGCCGACAACCAGATTCTCGGCGTGGTGCGCACGTTGAGCGAACAGCATCCCGAGCGCGACGTGGTGCTGGTCTCGAAGGACATCAACATGCGCATCAAGGCGCGCGCCCTGGGCTTGCGCGCCGAAGACTACTTCAACGACCAGGTGCTCTCCGACACCGACCTGCTCTATGCCGGGGTGCTGGAGCTGCCACCCGATTTCTGGGACCGGCACGCCAAGGGCATGGAATCCTGGCAACAGGGCGGCTACACGTTCTACCGCATCACCGGCCCGGCAGTGGCCGGGATGACGCTGAACCAGTTCGTCCATTTCGACGGCGAGATGCAGCTCAATGCAATCGTGCGCGAAATCGCCGGCCGCACCGCGGTGCTGCAGACGGTGCGCGACTACGCCCACGTCAAGAACGCGGTCTGGGGGATAACGGCGCGCAATCGCGAGCAGAACTTCGCGCTCAACCTGCTGATGAACCCGGAGATCGATTTCGTCAGCCTGCTCGGGCAGGCCGGCACCGGCAAGACCCTGCTGGCGCTGGCCGCCGGCCTGGTCCAGGTGCTGGAGAGCAAGCGCTACACCGAGATCATCATGACCCGCGCGACCGTGCCGGTGGGCGAGGACATCGGCTACCTGCCGGGCACCGAGGAAGAGAAGATGCAGCCCTGGATGGGCGCGCTCGAAGACAATCTCGAGATGCTCAACAAGACCGATCCGGGCTCGGGCGAGTGGGGCCGCGCTGCCACCAACGACCTGATCCGCAGCCGGGTCAAGGTCAAGGCGCTGTCGTTCATGCGCGGACGCACCTTCATCAACAAGTTCCTGATCATCGACGAGGCGCAGAACCTGACGCCCAAGCAGATGAAGACCCTGATCACCCGTGCCGGCCCCGGCACCAAGGTGATGTGCCTGGGCAACATCGCCCAGATCGACACGCCCTACCTCACCGAAGGCTCATCGGGCCTGAGTTACGTGGTCGAACGTTTCAAGGGCTGGGCCCATTCCGGGCATGTCACGCTGCAGCGCGGCGAGCGCTCGCGGCTGGCCGATTTCGCCGGCGACGCACTCTGAGCGGCAGGTAGCGCGCGAGCGGCGCAAGCGCTGCGCCGGTCGCAGTCCGCGACGCGCCCTTACTGGCCGGGCGAGTAGTGACTCTCGAACTTGGTGTGTTCGCCGACGAAGGTCAGGCGCACGGTCCCGATCGGTCCGTTGCGCTGCTTGCCGATGATCAGTTCGGCCGTCCCCTTGTCGGGCGAGTCCTGGTTGTAGACTTCGTCGCGGTAGATGAACAGGATCAGGTCCGCGTCCTGTTCGATTGCGCCGGATTCGCGCAGGTCCGACATCACCGGACGCTTGTTGGGACGCTGCTCGAGCGAGCGGTTGAGCTGCGAGAGTGCGATCACCGGGCACTTCAGTTCCTTGGCGAGCGCCTTGAGCGAACGCGAGATCTCGGAGATCTCGGTGGCCCGGTTCTCGCCTGCGCTGTTGGCCGACATCAGCTGGATGTAGTCGACGACGATCAGCCCGAGCTGGCTGCACTTGCGCGACAGGCGCCGCGCGCGGCCGCGCAGTTCGAGCGCGGTCAGCGCCGGAGTCTCGTCGATGAACAGTTGCGCGTCCTGCATCTTCTGGATCGCGCTGGTCAGCCGCGGCCAGTCGTCGTCGAGCAGCCGTCCGGTGCGCAGCCGCTGGTGGTCGAGCCGGCCGACCGAGCACAGCAGGCGGTGCGCGAGCTGGGAGGCGCCCATTTCCATGCTGAACACCGCCACCGGCATCTGCAGCTCCAGCGCCACGTGCTCGGCGATATTGAGGCTCAGGGCGGTCTTGCCCATCGACGGCCGCCCGGCCACGATCACCAGGTCGCCGGGCTGCAGCCCCGAGGTCTTGCGGTCGAGATCGATGTACCCGGTCGCCACCCCGGTGACGTCGCTGTGGTTGTCCTGGTCATAGAGCGTGCCGATGCGCTCGACCACTTCGGCCAGCACATCGGAGATGCCCTGGAAACCGGTCTGGCCGCGCGCCCGGTCCTCCGAGATTGCCAGCATCTTGGCCTCGGCCTCGTCGAGCAGCTGCCGGGTCTCGCGCCCCTGCGGATTGAGGGCCGTGCCGGCAATCTCGTCCGAGGTGGCGATCAGGCGGCGCAGCACCGAGCGGTCGCGGACGATCTCGGCATAGCGGCGGATGTTGGCTGCCGACGGTGTGCCCTGGGCGAGCGAATTGAGATACACCAGGCCGCCGCCGACTTCCTCGGCCTTGCCCGCCGACTGCAGGGCCTCGAACACGGTGACGACATCCGCCGGCCGGTTCTTGCTGATCATCGCGCTCACCTGTTCCCAGATCAGGCGATGGTCGTAGCGGTAGAAGTCTTCGCTGCGCAGGACGTCGGAAATCCGGTCGAACGCGGTGTTGTCGAGCAGCAGCCCGCCGATAACCGCCTGTTCGGCCTCGACCGAGTGCGGCGGCAGGCGCAGTGCTGCGACCTGGGGATCGGTTCTCGGGGATGCTTGCGGTGCTGCTGACATAGTCTTGAGTGTAGGAGAAATCAGGGCCGCGAGGTACGGCGGAAAACACGAGGGGCGCCGCAGCGCCCCCCTTGGCCAGACTCGATGTTCCGGCGTTCCCGGCGACGGGAAGCGCCGCAGTCAAGTATCGCCGGCGCCTACTCCTCGCCCGCTACCGTGACCGTGATCTCGGCAGTGATGTCGGCGTAGATGCCGATCTCGAGCTTGGCTTCGCCAACTTCCTTCAGGGGGCCGTTGGGCATGCGGATCATGCCCCGCTCGATCTCCACGCCGAACTTGGCCAGGCCTTCCGCAATGTCGGCATTGGTCACCGAGCCGAACAGCCGCCCGTCGGGGCCGGCGTTGGCGGTGATATGCAACACCACCCCGTTGACGCGATCGGCCAGCGCCTGCGCAGCAGCGGTCTTTTCGGCCTGGACCCGCTCGAGTTCGGCGCGCCGTGCCTCGAACTCCACCAGCGCCGCCGAGGTCGCCCGGCGTGCCTTGCCCGAAGGGATCAGGAAATTGCGGGCGTAGCCGTCCTTGACCTTGACCACGTCGCCGAGCTGGCCGAGACCCTCGACCCTATCGATAAGAATGATTTGCATCTTCGTGTCCCCCTCAATGCGAGTCGGTGTAGGGCACCAGAGCGAGGAACCGTGCCCGCTTGATGGCCACCGACAATTGACGCTGGAAACGCGCCGTGGTCCCGGTCAGCCGGGCGGGGATGATCTTGCCGTTCTCGGCGACAAAATCCTTGAGGACGTCGATGTCCTTGTAGTCGATCCACTCGACCTTCTCGGCCGTGAACCGGCAAAACTTCTTGCGCTTGAACAGCGCGACCTGACCTGGGCGTTTACCCTTGCGATCCTTGCGGTCCTTGGAACCGCGACGAAAACCAGCCATGGAATACCTCTCTAGCTATCGATTTCAAGAAATTCGTTTACGTGTAGCGCGACCACCTTGGCGCCGCGCCGTCTCGGGGCGATGAACCCGGCCAGATGCAGCGAGC
Organism: Burkholderiaceae bacterium; assembly: GCA_024643785.1. GTDB lineage: Bacteria > Pseudomonadota > Gammaproteobacteria > Burkholderiales > Burkholderiaceae_E > JAGXFR01. The sequence continues at coordinate 12,713 of JAHEMI010000021.1, read as the reverse complement.
GTCCCAGCGGCAGGCGATTGGCGCGTTCTGCAACGGCACCGGCAAAAACTGCCTGCAACTCGAACTCGACCGACCTGGCATGCGTTGCCTCGATCTGCCGCGATTCGTGCCGCACACTCGCCGTCAGCATCGCAATCCCCGCTGGAGTGAAGCGAAGCGCATCGCGCTCGCACAGCACAGCGTCGATTTCGAGCCGGTTGGCAACCGCACCAGGCGACATCTGATCAACCATGTCACGTGATGCGTTCAGCGCGGCAACGGATGAACGGCCGGAGCATCGCGCCGCAATCAGCTCTGCTCTTCCTCGGCGACGGCGGCGCCCTTTCTCGCCTCGTCCTTCTGGATTTGCTTCCACATCGGCGACGGCCCGGTTTCGGCCTTCTTCATCGAGACGACGAGGTGGCGCATCACGGCGTCATTGAACTTGAACGCGTGCTCGAGCTCGGCCAGGGCCTCGGTACCGCACTCGATGTTGAACAGCACGTAATGGGCCTTGGCGATCTTCTCGATCGGATAGGCCAGTTGGCGCCGGCCCCAATCTTCGAGGCGGTGCACCTTTCCTTGCTGGGATTCGACGATGCCGCGGTAACGCTCGATCATCGCCGGGACCTGTTCACTCTGGTCAGGGTGAACAATGAATACAATCTCATAGTGACGCATGCAATCTCCTTGTTGGTAGCTCGGCCGAGCCGGGACCTGGTCGCGGCTTCACCGATTCCTTGTGGACAATGGCCGCAGCACGACGCGTCATCATCGGCTGGCGGCAAGGAACCGAGGATTATAACCCGTTCATGAAACAGAGCAAAGACGACCGAAGCAGCATTCTCCCCGAGGCAATCCGGCGCCTCGGCCCGGCCACCCGTGCCTCGCTCCAGGGGCTGTCCCATGCCTGGCGCCATGAAGCGGCCTTCCGCCACGAAGCGATCATCCTGCTCTGCGGCATTGCCATTGCACTGTTGCTCGCTGTTCCCTGGACCGTACGCGCCCTCCTGATCGCCAGCCTGGTCCTGGTCCTGGCGGTGGAATTGCTCAATTCGGCCATCGAGGCCGTCGTCGACCTGGTGAGTCCCGGCCACCATGAACTGGCCGGCCGCGCCAAGGACCTCGGCAGTGCCGCCGTGCTGGTCGCCCTGGTCCTTGCTGGTGGCACCTGGCTGGCGGTGTTAGGCTGGCTGTTTCTGGGTTGAGGCAAGCGCCACGATGACACAAGGGCGATCTGAGCGATGGTCACGAGACGCACCGTATTGAAGGCCGGGCTGGGCGGCACGGTACTGCTGGCGCTGGGCGGCACGGCCGCGTTGCTGATCGGCCGCGATCCGGTGCGCGACCGCGAGCAGGTCTTGCGGGCGGTAATTCCCGCGTTTCTCGACGGTGCCCTGCCGCACGACGAGCCCCAGCGCTCGGCGGCGGTGACGGCGGCGCTCAATGACACGCTGACGGCGCTCAATGGCCTGACGCCGGCGACCCAGCACGAACTGGCGCAGCTCTTCGCGCTGCTCGCGATCGCGCCGTTGCGCCGGGTGCTGGCCGGCGTCCCGGTCGACTGGAGCAAAGCATCGGTCGCCGAGGTCAGCGAGTTCCTGCGCAGCTGGCGCACCCACCGTCTCGGGCTGCTCCAGGGCGGCTACCACGGGCTGCACGAGCTGGTCACCGGACCGTGGTACGCGCAGCCTGCCCATTGGGAAGCGATCGACTACCCGGGCCCGCCATGAGCCCAAGACGAACCGCAAGCAGGGGCTGGCAATGAGTGACTATCCGGATCCGGTGGTGGCGGGACTGGCGCGCGGCTGGCTGGTAACCGACGCCGGCGCCAGCGAGCTGCCGGAGCGCATCGAATGCGACGTCGCGATCGTCGGCAGCGGCGCCGGCGGCGCCATCAGCGCCGCGGTGCTGGCCGGGAGCGGCCTGCGCGTCGTGATCATCGAGGAAGGGCCGCTGCGCAGCTCGCAAGATTTCAACATGCTCGAGTCGCAGGCCTACCCGCAGCTCTACCAGGAATCCGCCGCCCGCAAGACCAAGGACAAGGCGATCAACATCCTGCAGGGGCGTTGCGTCGGCGGTACGACCACGGTCAACTGGACTTCGTCGTTCCGCACCCCGAGCGCGACCCTCGAGTACTGGCAGCGGCAATTCGGGCTGGAGAGTTTCGGCGTCGAGCAGCTTGCGCCCTGGTTCGGACAGCTCGAACGCTACCTCTCGGTCGGGCCGTGGATGATGCCGGCCAACGAGAACAATGACATTCTGCTGCGCGGCGGGCAGCGCCTGGGGATCGCAGTCGGCGCCGTGCCGCGCAACGTGCGCCAGTGCCTCGACCTGGGTTACTGCGGGATGGGTTGCCCGGCCAACCGCAAGGCGGCGATGCTCGACACCGCTATTCCCGAAGCCCTCGAAAACGGCGCCACGCTGCTCACCAGGGCGCGGGCCACCAGGCTGGTGATGGCCGGGGCCAAGGCCCAGGCGCTCGAGATCGACTGGCTCGATGACAGCGGCCTGCGCCCCGGAGGGCGCCGCTCGGTGGTGAGCGCACGCCATTTCGTGCTCTCGGGCGGCGCGATCAACACGCCGGCGCTGCTGCTGCGCTCGCAGGCACCGGACCCGCACGGTCTCACCGGCCGGCGCACCTTCCTGCATCCGACGGTGGTCTCGGCGGCGGTCTTCGCGCAACGCGTCGATGGCCACCAGGGCGCGCCGCAGGTCTACTACAGCGATCATTTCCTCGAGCGCGGACCGATCGACGGACCGGTGGGCTACAAGCTCGAGGTACCCCCGTTGCACCCGGTGCTCACCGCCACCACCTTGCCGGGATTCGGCCGCGAGCACGCTGAGCGGATGAGCAATTTCACCCACACCAATGCGCTGATCGCGCTGTTGCGCGACGGTTTTCACCCGGAATCCCCGGGCGGCACGGTCGCTCTGCGCGACGATGGCAGCCCCGTGCTGGACTACCCGCTCAGCGACTTCCTGTTCGAAGGAGCACGGCGCGCGCTGCTGTCGATGGCCGAAATCCAGTTCGCCGCCGGCGCCCATACGGTCTATCCGATCCATGAAATGGCGACCGGCTACAGTTCGTGGGCCCTGACCAAGGCGGCGATCATGGCGCTGCCGATGAAGCCGCACCTGACCCGGGTAGTGTCGGCACATGTGATGGGCGGCTGCCCGCTCTCGGCCGACGAACGCACCGGCCTGGTCGGTCCCGATGCCCGCCACTACCACCTCGACAACGTCTCGATCCACGATGCCTCGATCTTTCCGACGTCGCTCGGCACCAATCCGCAGTTGACGATCTTCGCGCTCTGCGCTCGGGCCAGCGCCGGGCTGGCGCAGCAACTGACCGGCCGGGCGCCGGTCCCGCTCGCCTGAGCACCTGCCCGCCGACGATGCAAGCTCGCATCCTGAAGTCGCTGTTGCTGCTCGCGCTCGTGTGGGCAGCCCTGATCGCCGCGGCGTTGTCGACCTGGTGCAACTGGCCGGCGCCGTGGGCGGCGCTGGCCGGGGTCGCGGTGCTGCTGCTCGCGCATACCATGGTGCTGGGCTGGCAATTCCTCTTTGCCGCCGCGGTCGCCCGGGCACGGCCGGAGGGGCCTGGCGACGACGCCGGCACGAGCGTGATGCCAGCGCCGGCGGGCTGGGAAGACCACCCGGTGCTGCGCGCCTGGCTGGGTGAGGTCGCGGCCTCGCTGCGGGCCTTCTTCCACTCCCAGGTCTGGTTCGGCGACCGCGAGTTGCCGACTGCCACGGTCGCGCGGCGGGTCCCGGTGCTGCTGGTGCACGGCTACTTCTGCAACCGCGCGCTGTGGCGACCGCTGGCCACCCTCCTGGCAGCTCGCGGCCATCCGGTGGGTTCGGTAAATCTCGAACCGGTGTTCGGCTCGATCGACGACTACGCGCCGCTGCTCGAGGCCGCGATCGATCAGCTGCTGGCACACAGCGGGGCAGACCGGGTGGCGCTCGTTGGTCACAGCATGGGCGGGCTGGCGGCTCGGGCCACGCTGCGCCGGATCGGCGCCGACCGGGTGGCGGGACTGGTGACCCTCGGTTCACCGCACCGCGGCACGCTGCGCGCCCGCCACGCGATCGGTCGCAACGCCAGCCAGATGTGCCCCGACAGCGCCTGGCTGCGCGAACTGGCGGCGGCCGAGCCGGCACAGGGCTATCGCAATGCCACAGTGATAATTACCCGCCAGGACAATATCGTCGTGCCGGCGCAACCGCAGAGTCTGCCCGGCGCGCATAACATCGCTTTCGCCGGACTGGGCCACGTCGAACTGGTCTACGCGCCGGCCGTCCACCAGGAAATCTGCAAGGCACTCGACGCCATCGCCGCAACCAACGGCCCGGCCCCACAAGCTATATCCTGATCGCATGGCACTAGTCTCGGTCTCTTCGGCCCAACTCGCGTTCGGCCTCCACGCGCTGCTCGATGACGCCGACTTCAGCATCGAAGCCGGCGAGCGGGTCGCGCTGATCGGGCGCAACGGCTGCGGCAAATCGACGCTGCTGCGGATCCTCGCCGGGGAAGAGGAACTCGACGACGGGCTGGTGGTCAGGGAATCCGGCATCCGCGTCGCGCGGGTGGCGCAGGAGCCGGCGTTCGAGTCCGGCAACACGGTCTTCGAGGCGGTCGCCACCGGGCTCGCGGTCGAAGTCGCGCGCATCGCGCGCTACGAACAGCTGAGCGCAGCCCTTGCCGGTGCCCACGACACCAAGCCCTTGCTCGAGCAACTCCACGAACTCCAGGTCGAACTCGAGGCAAGCGGCGCGTGGTCGATCCGCTCGCGCATCGAACGGGTCATCGACCGCCTCGGACTCGAACCCCGTGCGGCGCTCTCGACCCTGTCGGGCGGCACCCGCAAGCGGGTCGCGCTGGCGCGGGCGCTGGTTTCGGAACCCGACCTGCTGCTGCTCGACGAGCCCACCAACCACCTCGACCTGTCGTCGATCACCTGGCTTGAGGACCTGCTGCTGGGCTACCCGGGGGCGATCATCGTGATCACCCACGACCGGCGCTTCCTCGACCGGATCGCCACCCGCGTGGTCGAACTCGACCGCGGCCGGCTGCTGAGCTATCCGGGCAACTACGCGACCTATCAGCGCCTCAAGAACGAACAGCTCGCCACCGAACGGACGGTGGCAGAGAAATTCGACAAGGTGCTGGCGCAGGAGGAAGCCTGGATCCGCCAGGGAATCGAGGCCCGGCGCACCAGGAACCAGGGCCGGGTGCTGCGGCTCGAGGCCCTGCGGCGCGAGCGCGCGGCGCGGCGCGATCGCAGCGGCCAGGTGCGGCTCGACATCGCGGCCGGCGAACGTTCGGGCAAGCTGGTGGCCGAATTGAGCGGCGTTGCGAAGTCGTTCGGCGCGACCACCGTGGTGCGCGACTTCTCGACCACGATCGTGCGCGGGGACAAGATCGGGCTGATCGGCAACAACGGGGTCGGCAAGACCACCCTGCTGCGCCTGATCCTCGGCGAGCTGGCGCCGGACTCGGGCACGGTGCGCCTTGGTTCCGGACTGCAGGTCGCGTACTTCGACCAGATGCGCCGGGCGCTCGACGACGAGGCGACGCTGGCCGACACCATCAGCCCGGGATCGGAGTGGATCGAGATCGGCGAGCGCCGTACCCACGTGATCAGCTATCTGGGCGACTTCCTGTTCCCGCCCGAGCGCGCCCGGGCGCCGGTGCGCTCGCTCTCGGGCGGGGAGCGCAACCGCCTGCTGCTGGCCCGGCTGTTCGCCCGCCCCGCCAATGTGCTGGTCCTGGACGAACCGACCAACGACCTCGATATCGACACCATCGAGTTGCTCGAGGAACTGCTCCAGGAATATGCCGGCACGCTGTTCCTGGTCACCCACGATCGTGATTTCCTGGACAACGTCGTCACCCAGACCATCGTCGCCGAAGGAGACGGACACTGGGTCGAGTACGCCGGCGGCTACGACGACTGGCTGGCGCAGTCGGGCCGCACCGCGCGCTCGCGCGACGAGCAATCGCCGGCACGCGCGAGTCCGCCCGTCCGGCGTCCGGCCGAACGCGCCGCGCCCGAACCGCGCAGTGCGCGCCTGAGCTGGCGCGAGCAGCGCGAACTCGAGGGCCTGCCGGCCCGCATCGCGGCGCTCGAGGCGGAACAGCAGGCGCTGCACGAGCGCCTCGCCGACCCGGAACTGTATCGCGGCGACGCTTCGGGCGAGGAAGTGCGCCAGGCCAAGAGCCGCTCCGATGGGATCGAGGAAGAGTTGCTGGTGTGCCTCGAGCGCTGGGAAGAACTCGAGGCACGCAGCGCCTGATGGCTGGCGCCGCGGCGCCTCAGCGGGCGCCCTCCGCCAGGCGCCATCCCAGCAGGCCGGTGCGCTCGGTCACGCGAGCGGCGGCTGCCGCCAGCGCGCCCTCGGCAGCAAAGATTTCGAGGCCCAGCCGGGCGCGCGTGATCCCGGTATAGATCAGTTCGCGGGTCGCGAGCCGATGCCCGGCTGGCGCGGCGACCAGGGCAACCTGGTCGAACTCCGAGCCCTGCGACTGGTGCACCGTCAGCGCGAAGGCGTCCGCGCACGCCGGCATCTGCGCCACCCCGACCCAGTGCAGGCGGTCGGCGAGCGGGAATGCCACCGCCAGCGCTCCGTCGCGCCTCAGGCACACCCCGGTGTCGCCGTTGAACAGCCCGAGTTCCCGGGTATTGCGGCTGACGATCACGAAGCGACCGGGATACCAGGTGGCGTCGGGATCGGCGCCGACCGCGGCCCGCGCCGCTGCCGCCACCACCCGGTTGAGCGCCGCCACGCCGAGCGGACCGCGGCGCAACGCGCACAGCACCCGGTAGCCTGACAGCCGGCGAAGCAGTTCGGGCGCCACTTCGGCTCCTGCGCCCGCGTCAGCGAGCAACTCGAGCGCCGGGGCGTAGCCTGCCAGCACCGACCTGGCCAGCGTCGCCTGCTCGCCGCCGCCAGCGCCAGCGAGCCGTTGCAGCCGCACCCCGCCTTGCCCGGAGCCAATGTCGGCGATCGTTCCGGTGCGTGCCGCCTGCGCCCAGGCGACGATCTCCGGCGTCTCGCGCTGGCGATAATTGCGCTCCAGCGTTACCACGCCCTCGCTCAATCGCGGGTCACGGGCGGCACAGAGCGCGGCAAACACCGCTCCGGCTTCGACCGAGGCCAGCTGGTCGCGATCGCCCGCGAGCACCAGGCGCGCATTCCCGCCCAGCGCCGCGACCAGCGCGCTGGCCAGTTCGAGATCGACCATCGAGGCCTCGTCGACCACGATCAGATCGAAGGGCAGCGGCCGGGTTGCGCCGAAAGCCGGGCGCGATCCCGTGCCGCGAATGCCCAGCAGCCGGTGCAGGGTCATTGCCCCGGGCAGCACGGCGCTCGCCGGGCGATCGGCTGCGGCCAGTTCGAGCAGTTGCGCGTGCAGCGCTTCGCTCACCCGCGCCGCCGCCTTGCCGGTCGGCGCAGCGAGCGCAATGCGCGCCTCCGGCTTCAGCCGGGAGTAGGCGGCGATCAGCCGCGCCAGGGTCGTGGTCTTGCCGGTACCCGGGCCACCGGATATCACGCTCAGGCGCCGTGACAACGCCACGGTGACGGCGCGCTGCTGGGCGTCGTCCGGGTCAGCGCCACCAAAGACGGTCGCGACCATGGCAGCAACATCCGCGGCCGGCGCCAGGGGTGCCGGAGCGGCGAGTTCCAGCAGCCGCCTCGCTAGCTGCCACTCGGCACGCCAGAGGCGTTCCAGGAAAAGGTGATCGGCTTCGAGCACCAGAGCGGCGTCGCGCCGTTGCGCGGAACCCGCGGCAGCCATGGCGCCCGCCGCCGGCGCCACCGCCGGACTGGCTGCGAGCGCCGCGAGTTCATCAGGGCCGAGCGCGATGCAACTGTGGCCGTGTTCCTGCGCCGAGCGCCAGCAGCGCGCCGCGCACGACTCGACCGCGGCGCGCGTCGCCGGATCACCGCCGCCGAGGTGGTGCAGCCGCCCGGCAGCGCTGGCAAAGCGTCGCGCGACCAGTTCGCGCGCCGCCACCGCAACGTCACCGAAACCCCTGAGCGCGCTCATTGCGGACTCCCGGCCAGGAGGTGATCGATGCGCTCGATCAGCGCGCGCGGCGGACACGTGAAATAGACCCCGTACTGGCTGCCGCCGGGGCCGCGCGCCCCCGCGGCCATGCCGCGCAGGAAGGCGTAATGGACGCCGCCGAAGTGTTCCTCGAAGCGGTAGCCGACCACCCTGCGGCCCAGCAGCCGGTGCAGCGCCACGGCGTAGAGGCAGAACTGCAGCGCGTAGGAGCCGTGGCGAATCGCCCCATCCAGGGCCTGGGGGCAATAGGCGGCGAAATCCTCGCCCAACCAGTTGCTCTTCCAGTCCAGCAGGTAGTAGCGCCCGTCGTGGCGGTAGACGAGATCGATGAAACCGTTGAGAAACCCGCTCCAGGCAGCCCGGCCGCGCTGCAGGTCGAGCGGATAGTGCGCGGCGATCGCGGCGAAGATTTGGTCATCGACCGCGGAGCTGACCGGCAACAGGAACGGCAACTCGACGATGCGCTCACCAGCGCCAAGCGTACGCAGATCGAGCTGGCCGCCACGACCGTCATCGAGCGGCGTGGCCAGAACCTCGTCGAGCCAGCGCGCCAGTGCGGGCGCATCGGCGGCGATGGCATTGCGTTCGAGGTGCCGCCGGGCCTCGCCGGCGTCGACCCCGGCACTGAAATCGGTCGCTTCGAGCAGAGCGTGCAGGCAGTGACCGGCGTGCGCGCCACGCACGAACGAGAAGCGCAGACGCTCGCCGGCCGGGCCGGACGGCGGGGACGGCACCTCGTCAGGAACTGCGGGATCAGCCGTAGTCACCGCCTCGTCGTGGTCGGGACGGGAGTGCGCCTCAGCGGCCGAGCTGCGCGCCAGTTGGGTGAAGCTGCGGCGCACCCAGCCGGCGCTCAGTTGCGCGCCAAACGTCCGCGCTGCCAGCGCCGGCAACGCGCCAGTACCCGCCCCCGGCCCCGCGGGTCCACCAAGCAGTTCCTGATGCTCGAGCTGGCGCGCGCCGCCACCGGCGCGGGCCACGTGGGCGGCCAGCGCTGCAGCATCACCGCCCACCTTATCGGCGGCAGCGGCGGCTTCGTCAGGTTCAGCGCTTTCGCGCAGCAACCAGCCCAGCGCGCTCCCGTCCGCGCGCGCGACCTCGCCCCAGAACAGGTAGAGGCGCACCTGGGCGCGGGTCAGCGCGACGTAGAGCAGGCGCAGCGCTTCCGAGGCCTGTTCGCGGCGGTCCGCCTGCGCTGCCACGGAATCCGGGCCGCCGTGATCGAGTTCGCGAACTGCCAGCCACCGCTCGCCGATGCTCTCGTGGTAACGCAGCAGCTTGAGCGCTCCGGCTTCCTTGCGCGGCTCGCTCTGCGACCACGCAAACGGCACGAAGACGACCGGGAACTCGAGTCCCTTGCTCTTGTGGATGGTGACTACCTGGACCAGGTTGGCGTCGCTCTCGAGCCGCAACTCGTGGGCCTCGCCGCCCTCACCGGCGGCGCGCGCGTCGTCGAGCCAGGCGAGCGCGGCCGCGGGCGAGCCGGCAGTGCCCGGCGCGTCGCTCATCAGGTCCAGCAAATGGGCGAGATTGGTCAGGGAGCGCTCGCCGCCGACGCTGGCGGCAACCCGGCCGGCGCTGGCGAGGTCGCCGAGCAACAACGTGCGCAGGGCCGCCTGGGCGCCGCGCCGCGGCCACGTTCGGGCGCAGGTCTCGAAGGCGCCGACCACCCGCGCCCAGGCCAGGTCGTCGCCTTCCGCCTGCCGCAGCCGCTCCGCACTCCAGCCGACCAGGCCGGTGACCAGCGCCCCGCGCAGGGTGGAACTGGACGAAGGGCTGGTCACCGCGGCGACGATGCGGCCGAGTTCGCGCGCTTCGCGGCTCGCGAACACGCTCTGGCGGCTGATCTCCGCCGCGCCCACTGCACGCCGGGCGAGCGCCTCCTTGATGACCGCGGCCTCATGGGCAGTGCCCACCAGCACCGCGATGTCGCGCGGCTGCAGCGGCAGTTCACGGGGCTCGCTGCCCTGCACTTGCCCGATCTCGCCGCCCGCGGTGTCGGCCGGCCACCGGACCAGCGTCCGTGGTTCTCCCAGCAGTCGGGCGATTTCGGCGGCACAAGCCTGCGCCGCGCGCCCCCGAGCCTCGTCCTTGTTGATCTTTCCCTCGCCAGGCTCGGTGAGCGCGACCCAGTTGAAGTCGGCGCGCACCGCCGCGCCACCTGGTGCCAGCAGTTCGGGACGTGGCCGCGCTCCGAACTGCGGCCGGGGCATCTCGATCTCGTCAATCCGAAAAGGCGCCGGGCAGTCGAACAGCGCACCGATGGCCGCGAGCAACGCGGCGCTGGAGCGCCGGTTCTCGGCGATGCGATGCAGACGCGCTCCCGAGCGGGCGGCGAAGTAGGCGTAGACGTCGGCGTTGCGAAAACCGTAGATCGCCTGCTTGGGGTCGCCCACCATCACCAGCGCCGGCCCCTCGCCGTCCCCATCAGCGGCGCTGGCGCGGGGATAGATCGCGCCGAATATCTGCCATTGCAGGGGGTCGGTATCCTGGCACTCGTCGATCAGCGCCAGCGGGTAACGGTGCCGCAGTCGCGCTGCCAGACCGGGGCCCAGCACCGGGTCGACCAGGGCATCGCGGGTGATGCGCAACAGGTCGTCGAAGGTGAGCGTCTCGGCCAGTTCACGGCGCTCGCGCAGGCGCGCGGCGAACGGCGCGCGCAACTCATGGCAGATGGCGGCAGTGACCAGCTGGCGCCGGCGCAGCGTCGCCAGCAGTTCCGAGAGCCGGACCGGCAACGTGAAGGCGTCGAGTCCGGCGGGTGCCGGGTCGGAACTGAAACCTTCCCGGCTCAGACGCTCGAACGCCGTGGCGTCGACATCGGCGACGCTCTCGGGCAGTTCCGCGGCGAGTCTCCTGACCTGTTCGAGCCACTTCGGCACGGTGGCCTTGGTGTAGCTGCGGTGATTGAGTTCCTCGCTGCCCAGGCACCAGGCGGCAAACCCGTCGGCCTCGGCCTGGTAAGCCGCGAGCAGTGCGGCGCGCTGGACGCGCACTTCGTCGGCCAGCCGCCGCCATTCGAAGCCGTCGGGGCGCAGTTCCAGGTCGGGCTGGGCCAGCAGCGGACCGAGCAAGCCGGTCACCCCTTCCAGGGTCGGGCCGCCGCGCGCGCCGAGCAGCTGCACCAGCTCGAGCGGCGCCTGCGCCATCGTCGCGCTCCACCAGCGAGTCAGTTCGCTGCGCAGCAGCCGCTCGCCCCACTGGTCGATCTCGAATCTGGCCGGGGTGCCGACGCTCAACGCGTGCTCGCGAATCACCCGCTGGCACAACCCATGAATGGTGTCGATCGGCGCCTCGTCGATGCGCGTCAGTGCCAGGCGCAGGCAGCGTTCCACCGCGGCTGGTTCATGACTGGCAAGCAGCAGCGCGGCCACCGGATCTTCCGGCACCGCTGCCGGGTACCCCCCGCAGGCACGCAGGATCAGGTCGATGCGCTCCCTGACCCGGCCGCGCAATTCGGCGGCCGCGGCGCGGGTGAAAGTAACCATCAGGATCTGCTCGATTCCCAGCCCGCGCTCGACCAGCGCACGCACTACCAGGCCGACCAGCGTCCAGGTCTTGCCGGTCCCGGCGTCGGCCTCGATCAGGTGAAAGCCGGACAGAATCTCCGGATCGAGGGCGGGATGCGCGGGGGCAGCGGCGGGATTCACCTGGCCCTCCGTTTCTTGCCGTCCGTGCCGGGCAGCAGTTCCAGGCGCGCGAAGAGCGGTCCGTAGAGCGGCAACCCGGCGGCGATGATCGCCTCGAGCGGCGGCGGCGCCCCACGCCACAGTGCTTCGATCCAGAGATCGTCGCACTCGGCGCTGACGGCACCGCCGGGGGCGCCATTGAGCGCGGCGTGGGCCGCTCCCATTGCCTTGCGATGGGCCTGGACCGCTTCCTGGTCGCGCGGCTCCGGACCTTGCCCGGTAGCCCGCCCGAACCCCCTGTCGTCCCCGCCCTTGCCAAGATAAGCCCAGGTGGTCCTGGGAAACAGCGCCAGCGGTTCGCGACGCACCTGGCGCCAGGCGGCGAGCACGGTACGCATCGAATCGGTGGCGCTAGCGGGCGGCACGACGCGGCGCAATTCGTTGCCCGATGCGAGCATGGTTTGCGCCTGCCCGGCGACGGTAATACGGCCCTGCTCGAGCGCGCACTGCCACAAGAGGTGCCGCAGCCAGGCCTCGGCCGCCGATCGAACGCCGTAGCCGTAGGCGGTCTCGATCAGCTGCAATTGGCCCGCGCCAACCGTCTCCAGTTCGCCGTTGATGATCACCCCGTCGATCTCGACACGCAGCGTGAGGCGTTCGCGCTGCCTGGTCGCAGACTCCAGTTCCGCCTCGACCTGGTCCAGGTCGGCCGCCAGCCGGGCGGCCTCGCGCACCACCTCCCGCGCCCGCGCCTTGCCCAGGCTTGCCGCCGGATAGGATGGCTGCTGGGCCAGGCTGGCCGCCAACTGGTCCGGATCCGCGCCAGCGCGCAACGCCTGCAACGCCTGATTGAACTCGCGCCGTTGCGGGTGGATATCGACCGGCGGGTCGTCGTCGGCCCGGGCGCTCTCGTAGGGCAGGCTGACGCCAACCCCGTCGCGCAGGAACAGGCGAGCGGGACGCGCGAACACATCGACCAGCGCAGCCAGCTCGACTTCCTCGGGCTCGGATGCCGCCGGCTCGAT
>JAHEMI010000020.1:11380-32420 GCA_024643785.1 Burkholderiaceae bacterium | reverse complement strand
TGTAGCAGACTCCCTGGAGGTTGGAGCCCAGTTGCGCCGCCAGCCTGATGCGCTGCGCTTCGCCGCCGGAGAGCGTCGGCGCCGAACGGTCGAGCGTCAGGTAGCCCAGTCCGACGTCCTCGAGGAAGGCGAGACGAGCGGCGATCTCGGCCAGCGCGTCGCGGGCGATCTCGCCGGCACGCGCCGAGAGCGCCAGAGTCTGCGCCCATTCGCGGGCAGCGCTGACCGGCAGAGCGGTCACCGCGGCGATCGGGATTCCACCCAGGCGCACGGCCCGCGCGGTGGGGTTCAGCCGGGTGCCGGCGCAGGCTCCGCAGGTGGTCCCGCCCTCGCTCCAGCGGCCTTCCTCGCCGGTCTGCTCGGCGTCGAAACCGGCCAGTTCCAGGCCGGTGCCGAAACAGCTCGGACACCAGCCCAGCCGGCTGTTGAAGGAGAACAGCCGGGGATCGAGCTCGGGGAAGCTGGTGGCGCACGAGGGGCAGGCGCGCCGCGTCGAGAGCAGCCGGGTCTCGAGCGCCGCGCTCGCGCCGCTGGCATCGTCTCCGTCGAGCGCTGCCCGCAGGCGCTCCATCCCGGCGGCAACGATCACCGCGCCCTGGCCGTGCTCGAGTGCCCGGGCGAGGGCGGCGCGCAACTGCTCGTCGCGCGCCGGGTCGACCACCAGGTCGGCGATGGGCAGGGCGATGTCGTGTTCGACGTAGCGCGCCAGCCGCGGGAAGTTCGCCGTCGGCACGAAGGCGCCGTCGACGTGCAGGTGGCTGTAGCCGTGGAACAGCGCCCAGCGGGCCAGTTCGGTGTAGATCCCCTTGCGGGCCACGACCAGCGGGGCGAGCAGGCCGATGTGGCGGCCGCGGTAGTCGCGCTCGATCTGGACCGCGATCGATTCGAACGACTGGGGCTCGATCGCGACCGAGCACTGCGGGCAGTGCTGGATTCCGAGGCGCACGTACAGCAGGCGCAGGAAGTGGTAGATCTCGGTCAGCGTCGCCACCGTGCTCTTGCGTCCGCCGCGGCTGGTGCGCTGCTCGATCGCCACGGTCGGCGGGATCCCGAGAATCGAGTCGACGTCGGGGCGCGCCGCCGGTGCGACGAACTGGCGGGCGTAGGCGTTGAGCGATTCGAGATAACGGCGCTGGCCCTCGGCGAAGATGACGTCGAAGGCGAGCGTCGACTTGCCCGACCCCGAGACCCCGGTGATCACCGTCATGAGCCCGCGCGGGATCGCCACCTCGAGGTTCTTGAGGTTGTGCTCGCGGGCGTGGTGCACGACGATCGCGTCGCGCGCCAGGGCGCGCAGCGCCGAGTCCGCATCGGGCACTGCCGCGCCGGGCGCCGGCTCCGGGGTCGGCGCCGGCTCGGATTGCGAGCGCAAGGCGCGCCCGGTGTGCGAACCGCTTGCGGCCGCGATCGCCTCCGGCGGGCCGACTGCGACCACCTGGCCGCCGCCCTCGCCACCTTCGGGACCGAGATCGATGATCCAGTCGGCCGAGCGGATCACGTCGAGGTTGTGCTCGATGATCAGCAGCGAGTGGCCCGACGCCAGCAGTTTGCCGAAGGCGCGCAGCAGCCGGGCGATGTCGTCGAAGTGCAGTCCCGTGGTCGGTTCGTCGAACAGGAACAGCGTGCCGCCGGCGCCGACTTCGCCCCAGGCGCCGCTGCGCCGGGGTGCCGCCTTGCGGCTCGAGCGCACGCCCGCGAGGTGCCCGGCCAGCTTGAGCCGTTGCGCTTCGCCGCCCGAGAGCGTCGGCACCGGCTGGCCCAGCCGCAGGTAGTCGAGCCCGACTTCGCGCAGCGGCGCCAGGCGGCGCGCGATCTCGTGTTCACCGGCGAAGAACTGGAGCGCCTCGTTGACGGTGAGTTCGAGCACGTCGGCGATCGACAGCGAGCCAAACTCGCCGCCGTCGGCGCGCCGCGCTCCCGGCCGCGACAGGCGTACTTCGAGCACCGGCGCCCGGAAGCGCTTGCCGTCGCAATCGGGGCAGCGCAGGTAGACGTCGGAGAGGAACTGCATCTCGACGTGCTCGAAGCCGGTGCCGCCGCAGGCCGGGCAGCGGCCCTTGCCGGCGTTGAAGCTGAAAGTGCCGGGCAGGTAGCGTCGTTCGAGCGCCAGCGGGTGGAGCGCGAACAGCTTGCGGATGCCGTCGAAGGCGCCGACGTAGCTGACCGGATTCGAGCGCGTGGTCCGGCCGATCGCCGCCTGGTCGACGCTGACCACCTCGCCGATCCAGTCGGCGCCCAGCAGCCGCTCGCAGCTGCCGGCGGCATCCTCGAAGCGCCCTGACGCCTCGCCGGTGCCGCCGAGGGCGCGGTTGAGCGCCGGCAGCAGCACCTGCTGCATCAGCGTCGACTTGCCGCTGCCCGACACCCCGGTGAGGACCACCATCCGGCCGAGCGGAATCTCGACCGCCAGGTTGCGCAGGTTGTGCGCCCGGGCGCCTTCGATGACCAGCCGCGGGGTATTGGCGCGCACCGCACGGCCGGTGCCCAGCGTGACCTGGCGCCGCCCCGCGAGGTAGTCCCCGGTCAGCGTCGGCGCCGCGCGCAACTGCGCCGGCGAGCCGTGGAAGACGATCTCACCGCCGCGTTCGCCCGGCCCTGGCCCGATGTCGAGGACCCGGTCGGCCGCGGCCATCATCTGGGGATCGTGCTCGACCACCACGATGGTGTTGCCGGCGTTGCGCAACCGCTCCATCACCTCGATGATCCGGCCGATGTCGCGCGGGTGCAGCCCGATCGAAGGTTCGTCGAGCACGAACAGGGTATTGACCAGCGAGGTGCCCAGCGCGGTGGTCAGGTTGATGCGCTGGACTTCGCCGCCCGAGAGCGTGCGCGACTGGCGATCGAGCGTCAGGTAGCCCAGCCCGACGGTGAGCAGGAAGCTGACCCGCGCGGTGATTTCGGTGCGCAGCTGGCTGGTGGCGGTGTCGAGCGGTGCGGGCAGTGCCAACTCGTCGAGCCAGCGCGCGGCGCGCGCGATCGGCAGGCTCTGGAGCTGATGGATGTCCAGCCCCGGTGCCGCCCCGAGCCGCCACGCGAGCGCCGCCGGGCGCAGGCGCGCGCCGTGGCAGGCCGGGCACTCGGTATACGAGCGGTACTTGGAGAGCAGCACCCGGATGTGCATCCGGTAGGCCTTGGTCTCGAGCCAGTCGAAGAAGCGGTTGATGCCGTACCACTGCTTGCGCCACTTGCCGGTCCAGTCGGCGCCGCCCTCGATCACCCAGCGGCGCGCGTCCGGCGGCAGGTCGCGCCAGGGGACGTCGAGCGCGACGCCGGCCGCTGCCGCGTAGCGCAGCATGTCGTCCTGGCATTCGCCGAAGCTCTTGGTCTGCCAGGGACGGACCGCGCCCGCGCGCAGGGTCTTCGCGGGATCGGGGATCACCAGGTCGAGGTCGACCCCGATCACGCGGCCGAAGCCGCGGCAGGTCTCGCAGGCGCCCAGCGGCGAGTTGAACGAGAACAGCCCCGGGGTGGGGTCGGCGTAATCGATGCCGCACTCGGCGCAGGCCAGCCGGTTGTTGAACTTCAGTACCGCGCCCTGCTCGTCGAGGCGATGCACCTCGAGATGGCCGTGGCCGCGCGCGAGCGCTGCCTCGAGCGCCTCGCCGAGGCGGTCGGGAGTCACGGTGGCGATATCGAAGCGGTCCTGGACCACGCTCAGACGGAGCGCGCCGGCCGGGCTGGTGGCGCGGGCCTGGACCCGGACATAGCCCTGGGCCGAGAGGAACTGCTCGACCTCGGCGGCGCCGAAATTCGCCGGAACCTCGACCGGGAAGCAGACCGCGACGCGCAACGCGCCCGCCGCCCCTTCGGCCGCCGTCAGCGCCCGCAGGCGCGCGCCGATGGTGGCGACGGTATCGCGCTGCACCGGCCGGGAGCAGCCCGGGCAATAGAGCGTGGCGCAGCGCGCGTAGAGCAGCTTGAGGTGGTCGTTCAACTCGGTCATGGTGCCGACCGTGGAACGCGAAGTCCGCACCGGATTGGTCTGGTCGATGGCGATCGCCGGCGGCACCCCGTCGATGCGATCGACCTGGGGCTTGTCCATGCGGTCGAGGAACTGGCGGGCGTAGGGCGAAAAGGTCTCGACGTAGCGGCGCTGGCCCTCGGCGTAGAGGGTGTCGAACACCAGCGAGGACTTGCCCGAGCCCGAGACCCCGGTGACGACCAGCAATTCGCCGGTGGCGATGTCGAGCGACAGGTTCTTGAGGTTGTTCTGGCGCGCGCCCCTGATGCGGATGGCGCCGCCGCCATGATGTTCGCAGCCGCAGCCGGTGGCAGCGCAGGTAGTGGGCGTTGGTTTGGCGGTCATCTTGGCAAAGGTCACTGCAATTCTGGGCGTCGAGTGCGACAGCATACCGGTGCCGGGGCCACGATCCGCTAAACTGCCCGTTGGCGGCGCCCGCGCGGCGCGACTTTCTCGAGGAGCGAGTGGTGGAGAAGAGAATCATCAGCACCAACGGAGCCCCGGCAGCTATCGGACCATACTCCCAGGCGGTGGGCGCCGGCCAGAGCGTCTATCTTTCGGGACAGATCGCGCTCGATCCGGCCACCGGGCAGCTGGTCGCGGGCGGGATCGAGGCGCAGGCCAGGCGGGCACTCCAGAACCTCGCCGCGGTCGCAACCGCCGCCGGCGGTTCGCTCGCCGATTGCGTCAAGCTGACCATCTACGTGACCGACATGACGACCTTTCCGCAGGTCAACGCGGCGATGGAGGAATTCTTCGTGGCGCCATTCCCGGCGCGGGCAACGGTGGGTGTCGCCAGCCTGCCGCGGGGAGCGGCGTTCGAAATCGACGCGGTGATGGTGCTTGGCTAGCACCTCGCTCGCGCGCTTTGCGCGGCTCGGGATCAGGCGCGAGCAGGACCTCGTGCTGCACCTGCCGCTGCGTTACGAGGACGAGACCACCATCACGCCGATCGCGGCGGCGCGTCCCGGCGCCACGGTTCAGATCGAAGGCGAGGTGGTCCGCAGCGAGGTCCTGACCCGGGCGCGGCGCTCGCTGGTAGTCGAGTTGCGCGACGAAGGTGCGGCGGTGACGCTGCGTTTCCTGCATTTCTACGGATCGCAGCTGCGCCAGTTCGCGCCGGGGGCGCGAATCCGCGCCATCGGCGAGGTGCGCGGCGGGTTGTTCGGGCTCGAGATGATCCACCCCCGCTACAAGGTGGTCCGTCCGGGCATGGCGCTGCCCCAGTCCCTGACGCCGGTCTACCCGACCGCCGCGGGGGTCGGGCAGGTCGCACTGCGCAGCGCGGTGCACAGCGCGCTGGCGGGGGCTGACCTGAGCGAGACCGTGGCGCCGGAACTGCTCGCGGCGCTGGGGTTGCCGGCCATTGCCGAGGCCATTGCGCTGTTGCACGCGCCGCCGCCGGGCGCCGACCAATTCGCGCTCGCCGAGCACACCCATCCGGCCTGGCGGCGGGTGATCTTCGATGAATTGCTGGCCCAGCAGCTCTCGCTGCGCCGGGCGCGCAGCGCGCGCGCCCAGCTCGACGCCCCCAGGCTGGGGCGCGATGCCATGGCCGCAGCGCTGCTGGCGGCTTTGCCCTTCAAGCTCACCGCGGCGCAGCACCGGGTGTGGGCCGAGATCGGCGCCGATCTGGCGCGCACCCAGCCGATGAACCGGCTGCTGCAGGGTGACGTCGGCAGCGGCAAGACGGTGGTGGCGGCACTCGCCGCGGTGCGCGCGATCGGCAGCGGCTACCAGGTGGCGTTGATGGCACCGACCGAGATCCTCGCCGAGCAGCACTGGCGCAAGCTCAGTCCCTGGCTCGAGGGCGTCGGGGTGCGGATCGCCTGGCTCACCGGGTCGCTCAAGGAGAGCGAGAAGAAGGCGGTGCGGGCGCAGGTTGCGGCTGGCGAGGTCGACCTGCTGGTGGGCACCCACGCCCTGATCGAGCAGTCGGTCGAATTCGCACGGCTCGGGCTGGCGATCGTCGACGAGCAGCACCGCTTTGGCGTGGCGCAACGCCTCAAGCTGCGGGCCAAGAGCGCTGCCGGCGCGCTGCCCCACCAGCTGATGATGAGCGCCACGCCGATTCCGCGCACGCTGGCGATGAGCTACTACGCCGATCTCGACGTCTCGCTGATCGACGAGTTGCCGCCCGGGCGCAAGCCGGTGCTGACCAAACTGATCGCCGCGGCGCGGCGCGACGAGGTGCTCGCGGCCGTGCGTTCGGCGCTGGCGCAGGGTCGGCAGTGCTACTGGGTCTGCCCGCTGGTCGAGGAGAGCGAGGTGCTCGACCTGCAGACCGCGCTCGACACCCACGCCTGGCTGGCCGAGGAACTGGCGCCGGCGCAGGTCGGCCTGGTGCACGGGCGCCTCAGCGGTGCCGACAAGCAGGCGGTGATGGAGCGTTTCGTCAGCGGCGCGGTGGCCGTGCTGGTCGCGACCACGGTGATCGAAGTCGGCGTCGACGTTCCCAACGCCTCGCTGATGGTGATCGAGGACGCCGAGCGCTTCGGGCTGTCGCAATTGCACCAGTTGCGCGGCCGGATCGGCCGCGGCACCCAGGAGAGCGTCTGCGTGCTGCTCTTCGGCAGTGAACTCGGGCCGATCGCGCGCGAGCGCCTGCGCGTGATCTACGAGTCCGCCGACGGCTTCGAGATCGCGCGGCGCGACCTGGCGCTGCGCGGGCCCGGCGAATTCCTCGGCGCGCGCCAGTCGGGCGTGCCAATGCTGCGTTTCGCCGACCTCGAGCGCGACGCCGACCTGGTCGAGGCCGCCCGCGCAGCCGCGGTGGTGATGTTGCGCGATCACGCCGAACTGGCCGACCGGCACCTCGAGCGCTGGCTCGGCGGGCGTGAGGAGTTCCTCGGCGCCTGAGTCCCGGCCGCTGCCGATTCCGAAGGGGCTTGCTATCATCGAACCACGATGACCCTGACCGAGCTCAAATACGTGGTGGCAGTGGCCCGCGAGCGCCATTTCGGGCGCGCCGCCGAGGCCTGTTTCGTCAGCCAGCCGACGCTGTCGGTCGGCATCAAGAAGCTCGAGACCGAGCTCGGCGTGACGATCTTCGAGCGCGGTGGCGGCGAGATCACGGTGACCCCGGTGGGCGAGCGCATCGTCGAACAGGCGCAGCGCGTGCTCGAGCAGGCCGACGCGATCCACGCCACGGCCCAGGGCGGAGCCAACCCGCTGCGCGGCCCGTTGCGCCTGGGCGTCATCCCGACCATCGGTCCCTACCTGCTGCCGCACCTGGTGCCGCGGATGATCGCCGCGACCCCCGGCATGCCGCTGATCCTCGAGGAGAGCTTCACCGTGGTGCTGCTCGAGCGGCTGCGCAAGGGCGAGATCGACGTTGCCATCCTCGCCGAGCCGTTTGCCGAGCGCGGGCTGGTGACGCGCGCCATTTATGACGAACCTTTCGTGGTGGCGGTGCCGCGGGCGCACCCCTGGGCCGGGCGCAGCGCGATCAGGTCGCTCGAACTCAAGGGCGAGAACATGCTGCTGCTTGGCCAGGGCCACTGCTTCCGCGACCACGTGCTGGAGGTGTGCCCCGAGATGTCGGGGTTCGCGCAGGCCAGTGCCGGCATCCAGCGCACTTTCGAGGGCTCGTCGCTCGAGACCATCCGCCATATGGTGGCCTCCGGGATCGGCATCACGGTGCTGCCGGTGATGGCCGTGCCGGCCGGAGGGGACGACGGCCTGTTGCGCTACGTGCCGTTCGCGGCACCGGTGCCGGTGCGCCGCGTGGTGCTCGCCTGGCGCAAGGGTTTCCCCCGCACCGAGGCCATCGAGGCGCTGTTCGCCGCCCTCAGGCGGGCCGACATCCCGGTGGTGAACATGTGCCCCGACGACCAGCCGGTCGCGCACGACTGAGCGATGAAACGGCCGGCGCCGGTGCCTGACCGGGGAACGGCCGCCAGCCCCTGCGTGCTGGGCGCATGGCAAGCGCACGAGAGCGAGTTGCGCGGCTACCTGATCCACCGCCTCGCCGATGTCGCGGCGGCCGAAGATCTGCTCCAGGACGTGTTCGTCAAGGCGCTGGCCCAGGGGCGGGCATTCTGCCGGCTCGACAACCAGCGGGCCTGGCTGTTCCAGGTGGCCCGCAACGCGCTGGTCGACCGCTTCCGCGCGTTGCGTCCCGCCGAGCCCCTGCCCGAAGACCTGGCCGACGAGTCGGCGGCCGGGCTGCCGGGGCTGGCACCGGTCGACGCCCTGAGCGAGTGCGTGGCGCGGGTGCTCACCGAACTGGCCGCGGCCGATGCCGAGATCCTGCGTGCCTGCGACCTCGACGGGCAGACCCAGCGGGAGTTCGCCGCCAGCCATCGGCTGACGCTGCCCGCGGCCAAGTCGCGCCTGCAGCGGGCCCGGCGGCGCCTGAGAGAACGCCTGGTGAGCGCCTGCCAGGTGAGCTTCGAGAGCGACGGCACGGTCCGCTCGCACGTTCCCCGGCCAGCACCTGCATCCTTTGGAGCCCGCTGACGTCTCCTTATCAAGGAGCGGTTGGCATGGCTGAATTGGCAGTGGGCAAGTTGGCGCGGCATTTGCCGCGCGATCATCCCTGGGCGTTCGTGGTGCTGGCGGCGCTCGTCTGGGCGGTGCTCTACTGGCAACTGGATCGCTTGGCCGAGGCGGTCGTGGGGGTCCTGCCGGTGGCGCGCGCGAGCCCGCTCGGCGATGCGCTGCATTTCTTCATCTATGACGCTCCCAAGGTCCTGCTGCTGCTGACCGCGGTGGTGTTCGCAATGGGCATCATCAACTCCTGGTTCACGCCCGAGCGCACCCGCGCGCTCCTCGCGTCCCGCCACGACGGCACGAGCAATGCCCTGGCGGCATCGCTCGGGATCGTGACCCCGTTCTGTTCGTGTTCGGCAGTGCCGCTGTTCATCGGTTTCGTCCAGGCCGGCGTGCCGCTCGGGGTGACGTTCTCGTTTCTGATCGCCGCGCCGATGGTCAACGAGGTGGCCTTGACGCTGCTCTTCGGGCTCTTCGGCTGGCGGATCGCATTGCTCTACCTCGCGCTTGGCCTGGCGGTGGCGATCACCGCCGGCTGGGTGATCGGGCGCCTGCGCATGGAAGCCCACCTCGAGGACTGGGTGCGCGAGATGCCGCAGGTGGCGACCGGCACCGGCGCGGCCGGATTGGTGACCGTGGCCGACCGCGTCGCCATGGGATTGGACAACGTGCGCGAGATCGTCGGCAAGGTCTGGCCCTACATCGTGCTGGGGATCGCGGTCGGCGCTGCGATCCACGGCTGGGTGCCGGAGAATTTCATGGCTGCGATCATGGGTCGCGATGCCTGGTGGTCGGTGCCGCTCGCGGTCCTGCTCGGCGTGCCGATGTACAGCAACAGCGCCGGCGTGATCCCGGTGGTCCAGGCGCTGCTCGCCAAAGGGGCGGCTCTGGGCACGGTGCTGGCCTTCATGATGAGCGTCATCGCGCTTTCGCTGCCCGAGGCGATCATCCTGCGCAAGGTGCTCAAGCCGCGGCTGATCGCGACATTCATCGGCGTGGTCGCGGGCGGCATCCTGATCGTCGGCTACGTCTTCAACGCAGTGCTCTGAACATTTCCGGAGGGAAACATGAAGGTCGAAGTTCTGGGTAGCGGATGCGCCAACTGCCGCAACACGATCGCGCTGATCGAGCGGGTCGCGGCCGCGGGTGGCAAGGCAATTGAACTGGTCAAGGTCGAGGATCTCAGGGCGATCGCCGGCTATGGCGTGATGGCCACCCCGGGGGTCGTGATCGACGGCCAGGTCGTTCACGCCGGTGGCGTGCCCGGCGAGGACAAGGTCCGCGGATGGTTCGCCGGCTAGCAGCAGACCCGCCGGCCGCCTGAATTCGGCGCTGGCCAGCCCGGAGTCCACATTGGTCGCGCGCCAGGGCGAGCCTGGGGCAGAATGGCGCCATGAGCGCAATCAGAACCATCGACCAGACCATCGGCGCCTCGCGCCTGGTGCGTCTGCAACGGCTCGCCGCCGAGGCCGGCAGCGGGCGCGGCAACGTGGTGCTCGGCAAGCTCGAAGGCGACAATCCCGCCGGCTCGGTCAAGGACCGGGCGGCGCTGGCGATGATCGAGCGCGCCGAGGCGCGCGGCGAGATCGCTCCCGGCGACACCCTGATCGAGGCCACCTCGGGCAACACCGGCATCGCGTTGGCGATGGTCGCGGCAATTCGCGGCTACCGCATGGTGCTGATCATGCCCGACAACCTTTCGGTCGAGCGCCGCCTGGCGATGCGCGCCTATGGCGCCGAACTGGTGCTGGTCAGCCGCGAAGACGGCATGGAGGGCGCCCGTGACCTGGCCCAGCAGATGCAGGGCGAGGGCCGCGGCCGGGTTCTCGACCAGTTCTCCAACGACGACAACTGGGGCGCGCACTTCGCCACCACCGGGCCGGAGATCTGGCAGGGAACCGGCGGCGCCGTGACCCACTTCGTCTCGGCGATGGGCACGACCGGCACCGTCACCGGGGTGTCGCGCTATCTCAAGGAGCGCAATCCCGAGGTGGTGATCGTCGGCGCCCAGCCGGCCGAGGGATCGTCGATCGCGGGCATCCGGCGCTGGAACGAGGGCTACCTGCCGGCCATTTATCGCCATGCCCGGGTCGACCGGCTCGAGACCGTGAGTCAGGCCGACGCCGAGGAAACTGCCCGGCGCCTCGCGGCCGAAGAGGGCATCTGCTGCGGCCCGTCGTCGGGCGGGGCGTGCGCGATCGCGCTGCGCCTTGCGGCCACGGAGCGCAACGCCACCATCGTGTTCATCGTCTGCGATCGCGGCGATCGCTACCTTTCGACCGGGCTGTTCGCCGACTAGGGGGCGGCGCGCTCCTCGCGCAGCGCCCGCGCCAGTTCCAGCACCGCCATGGCGTAGAAACTCGAGCGGTTGTAGCGCGTGATCACGAAGAAGTTGCGCGCTCCGAGGTAGTAGCTCGGGGCATCGTCGCCGTTGGGCAGGTCGACCAGCGCCAGGCTCAGGCCGGCTGGTGCCGCGGGCATTGCGATGACCCCCTGGCGCGCCAGGTCGGCGCTCGAGAAACTGGGCTCGATGCCGGCGTCGGCGAGCGGCCCGATCCGGTCATGGTCCTCGATGATGGCGTTGAAGTGGGTCGGCGCACCCGCCTGCCAGCCGTGAACCGCGAGGAAGTTGGCGACGCTGCCGATGGCATCGGCGGTGCTGTCGCGCAGGTTGATCACGCCGTCGCCGTCGAAGTCGACGGCGTAGTTGCGGATGCTGCCCGGCATGAACTGGGGCAGGCCGATCGCGCCGGCGTAGGAACCGAGGACCGTCAGCGGGTCGATGCCCGAGTCGTGGGTCCAGACCAGGAATTGCTCCAGCTCGGAGCGGAAATAGGCGGCGCGGCGCGGATCGTCGAAGCCCAGTGTGACCAGTGCGTCGATGATCCGGAACTTGCCGGTGATCCTGCCGTAGAGGGTCTCGACCCCGATGATCGCGACCACGATCTCGGGCGGGATGCCGAAGCGCTCTCTGGCCCGCTCGAGCGTCGCTGCGTTCTCTTCCCAGAAGGCGGCGCCGCCGGCGATCCGCACCGGGTCGAGGAAGCGTTGCCGATAGGCGGCCCACGAACGCTTGAAGGTCACCGTCGGCGGCGCGATCAGCCGCAGCACCGCCGGGACGTGTTGGGCCTTCCTGATCAGCCGGGTCAGTTCGGCCGGCTCATAGTGGTTGCGCGCGGCGACCTCGGCGATGAATTCCTTGACGTCGGCGCGCCTGGTGTAGTCGGCGGTTGGCACGATCGCCGGCGGCCGGTCGTTGCGCAACCGTGCCGTGGCCGGCGCGGCCGCCAGCGCCGCCAGGGCAACGCCCAGCAGGACAGTTGCCAGGATGCGGACTGGCACCCGGGCAGGGATCGAGGCTGTGGTTGGCAAACGCGCGCTCACTTCTGTGGCAATTACGGGTCGGGTCGGCAGCAGGCAAATGGCTCTTAACGGAAGGAGCGTACCAGACGGCGAAGGTGGCGCACGCCCGGCGTGGGTTCTCCGGGGCCGGCGTAACGCAGCGCGTTGTAGAGGGTCACGATGCGCCGCGCCTGGGCGAAGCGCTCGCTCGCGAGGATCGGCCGCGCGCGCGCCAGCAGCTGGGCGGCGCTCTCGTGGGGCTCGCGCCGCAGGCCGTGCGCCGCGAGGCGCGAGCAGAAGGCGAGGTACGCCGCCTGGACCGGATCGCGGGCCGGGCGCGGGTGGAGTGTGAACAGCGCCACCGCCGCGATCAGCAGCACCATGGTCCCGGCGAGCAGGGCGGCGAGGTCCTCCCAGCTGTCGAACGAGAAACCGAGCCGCGCCAGCAGGCGCTTCTGGTGGCCGGTTTCATAAGACAGCACCCATTCATTCCAGGCCTGGCCGAGGGCGTCCAGGCCCAGCGTCAGGGTGCCGAGGAAGGAACGGCTCGGGTCGAACCCGAAGTCGAAGGGTGAGCCCGCGGGCTGCGCCCGTTCGCCCAGTTCGATGCGGCCGGGGGCGACCGCCCCGGTGGGGTCGATCCGAAGCCAGCCTTCGGCCGCCAGCCAGACCTCGGCCCAGGCGTGGGCGTCGGACTGGCGCACCAGCCATGCCCCGCTGACCGGGTCGGGCTCGCCTCCCTGGTAGCCGGTGACCACGCGTGCCGGCACCCCGGCGGCGCGCATCAGCACCACGAAAGCGGCCGCGTAGTGCTCGCAGAATCCGGCGCGGGTCGAAAACAGGAACTCGTCGACCCCGTCGCGCCCCAGCAGCGGCGGGCGCAGCGTGTAGCGAAAGGGCTCCTGGCCAAAGAGCGCGAGCGCGCGTTCGACCAGGCGCCGCGGATCCTGATCTGCCGCGCGCCAGTTTGCGGCCAGTTCGCGGCTGCGCGGGTTGTAGCCCTCCGGAAGCAGCAGCGCCGCCGCCAGCGCGCCTGGCGATTCATCGCGACCGAGCAGGTAGTCGGTGTGCGACTGGAAACGGTAGCTGGTCGGGCGCACGATCGGCTTGGCGGCGTATACGGTCAGTTCCGGACTCACCCCAGGCTGCGCCCCGGCGACCGGTTCGAGCGCGGTGGGCACGTCGAGCGCGAGCAGCCACTGGTGATTGGTCGGCTCCAGGGTCACGGTGTAGGAGAGCGGCGGCGAATAGCTCGCCACTTCGACGAGCGGCGCACTGGCCGATTGCGGCCCGGGACGATGTTCGCTCCAGGTCGCACCGTCGAAATCGCTGAGCACCGGCCCGCGCCAGTACAGTTGCCGGCGCTGCGGCGTTGCGCCTTCGAAACGCACCCGCAGCGCCACTTCGTCGGATTGCGCCAGGTTGGCGACCGCCCCGGGGCGCATGGTGTCGGAAAGTCCGGTACGGGCGCCGGGCGCGTCTTCGGGCGAACCCCAGAGCGGGGTGCTCAGGCGCGGAAACAGCACGAAGAGCAATGCTGCCAGCGGCAGCGCCTGCAGGACCATCAGCAGCGCGCCACGCAGCCGGCGCGCGAACGGCGCCTCGCGCTCGCCGTACTGCATGGTCAGCATGGTCGCGACCAGGGTCGTGACCGCGAGCAGCGCGGCCGCAGCGCTCCATGGCGTCTGGCTGTAGAAGAACAGCGTCAGCAGCACGAAGAAGCACAGGTAGGTGACGATAAAGAGGTCGCGCCGGGCCCGCATCTCGAGCAGCTTCAGGCCGAGCATCAGCACCAGCACGGTCACCGCCGGCTCGCGCCCGATCAGGGTGTGGTATTCGGCCAGCACCCCGGCGAGGCAGGCGATCCCGGCGATGGCCAGCAACATCGCGCCGGGCAGTTGCCGCCCCGACAGCACCAGCGCGAAGCGCCAGGCAAAGGGCAGGAAGAACCCGATCGAGGCCCACAGCGGCAGGTGGCCGGTGTGGGGCAGCACGGTCAGTGCGGTCGCAAACAACAGGAACATGCTGTCGCGCCGCTCCCGGCTCCAGCGCCCGCCCATCGTTGCCGCCAGCGTGCGCAGCGCCGCTGCGACGCGGCTATTCCCGGCCAGGATCATGTCCCTGCTCCGGGCGTGTCCCAGGTCGCCAGCGCCTCGAGGCAGCGGGCGCGGTGGGTCGGCCCGAGATCGGGCCCGAAGGTCCGGGACCCGAGGCTCAGCGCGTAGGGGGTGTTGCTCGCCTCGGCGCTCAACACCCAGCGCGTGAGGCGCGCGAGCCGCGCCTCGGTGTCGAGCTGTGCCGGGAGATCGTGCCAGCTCAGCAGCAACTCGCCGCGTTCGCCGCCCTCGAACTGCTTGACCAGCAGCGTCCGGGCGTCGGTGCGGGCCACTGCTTTCCAGGCGATGCGCCGCGGGTTGTCGCCGGGCCGGTAGGCGTGGATCGCGGCCAGGTCCTCCTGGGCCCCGCTGCGGCCGATCCCGCCGCCGGCCGCGGCGGTGGACTCGGGCAGGGGCAGCGGCGGGGTTTCCGGGCGGGGGTAGACGAGTACGCGCTGCGCCGGCTGCCAGTAGCTCCAGGCGCGCCACAGCCCGAGCGGAAAGGTGCTCGAGATGGTCAGCCGGGGCACCTGGAGCCAGCCCCGGCGCTCGGTCTCGAGCGCGATCCGCACCCGCTGCTCGGCGCGGCACGGGATGTCGATGAGTTCAGTCCGGGCCATCCCGGGTGCGTCGAAGGCGACCGCAAAGCGTTCGAGCCGGCTGGGGTTGAGCACCATCACGCTGGCTTCGGTCAGTTCGCCGGCGAAAACCGGTTCGCCGCGCCCGGGGCGCAGGGTCAGGGTGCTGAGGTTGCGGAAGGTATGGAGCAGCGCGACCAGTGCGATGCCGGTGATCAGGAAGGTCAGCGCGAAGCCCAGCGCCAGCGCATAGTTGATCGAGGCGATCAGCATCGCCAGCAGCACCACCGTGCAGAGCAGACCGGGGCGCGAGGGCAGGATGAAGATGTTGCTGCGCGTGAGCGTGTGGTCGCCGGCGAGCGGCCCGGTGCGACCCATCAGCCGCGCCAGGGTCTCGTCGATCCAGGCCGGTCGGGCGCGCGGCGAACCGCGCCCCTGCCAGCTGGCGCTGCGGCTCATGACAAGGCCACGGCCCGGGTCAGTTGGGCCACGAGTTCAGCGCGCGCGCCGTGCGACGGAATCCCGCCCTGGGCGGGCCGCAGGCGGTGGCCGGCGACCGCGGTCAGCACCGCCTGGAGGTCGTCGGGCAGGACGTGGTTGCGGCCCTCGAGCATGGCCCAGGCGCGCGCCGCATGGAGCAGGCCGAGACCGGCGCGCGGGCTCAGCCCTTCGGCGAGCGCCGGGGAGCGGCGGCTCTGCTGCACCAGGCTCTGCAGGTAGTCGAGCAGGGCGGGGCTGCAGTGGACCTCGTTGACGCGCCGTTGGGCGGCGACCAGCATCGCGGTGTCCATGCGCGGCCGCAGCACCCCGAGCAACTCGCGCCGGTCGCGCCCTTCGAGCAGTGCCCGCTCCGATTTCGGATCGGGGTAGCCCAGTTCAATGCACATCAGGAAGCGGTCGAGTTGCGACTCGGGCAGCGGGAAGGTTCCGATCTGGTCCTGCGGGTTCTGGGTCGCGATCACGAAGAACGGTTCCGGCAGGGGCATGGCCTCGCCATCGACCGAGGTCTGGCGCTCCTCCATCGCCTCGAGCAGCGCCGACTGGGTCTTGGGCGAGGCGCGATTGATCTCGTCGGCCAGCAGCACCTGGGAGAACAGCGGTCCGCGGTGAAAGACGAACTGCGAACTGGTGCGATCGAACACCGAGACGCCGATGATGTCGGCCGGCAGCAGGTCGTTGGTGAACTGGACCCGCTTGAACTCCAGCCCCAGGGAAATCGCCAGCGCGTGCGCCAGGGTGGTCTTGCCCACCCCGGGGATGTCCTCGATCAGCAGGTGGCCGCGCGCCAGCACGCAGGCCAGCGCGAGCTTGATCTGGTTCTCCTTGCCGACCACGACCGCCCCAACCTGCGCCGCCACGGCCTGAATCTTCTCGAGCATTCTGGTGGTACTCCAGCGATTGTTCCTGGGGGCAGTGTAGTCGACCTCGCGGCCGATTCGTGTGACATTAGGCCACTGGTGGTCATCGTCGCCGGCAATTTTGAAACGGAGTAGCATCGGAGCGAAAGCCAGAACGGAGGAGGCAGCAATGAGCGCAACACCAGAGGCCAAGGCGCAAGGCGCGGCAGAACCCGAAGTGACCACCGTCGTTCGCGACGGGGTCGCCCACCTGACCATGAACCGGCCGGCGCAGTACAACGCGCTCTCCGAGGCCATGCTGGCGGCGCTGCAGCGCGAGCTCGAGGCCATCGCCGCCGATCGCGGTGTCAAGGTGGTCATACTGCGCGGCGCCGGGCGGGCGTTCTGCGCCGGTCACGACCTGCGCGAAATGCGCGCCCAGCCCTCGCTCGACTACTACCGCACGCTGTTTGCGCAGTGCGCGAAGATGATGCTGACCATCCAGTCGCTGCCCCAGCCGGTGATCGCCGGGGTTCACGGCGTCGCGACCGCCGCGGGCTGCCAGCTGGTGGCGATGTGCGACCTGGCGGTGGCCAGCGAGGCTGCCAAGTTCGCGGTCTCGGGGGTCAACCTCGGATTGTTCTGCTCCACGCCCTCGGTGGCGCTGTCGCGCAACCTGTCGCGCAAGCAGGCCTTCGAGATGCTGGTCACCGGCGGATTCATCGACGCGCCCGAGGCCCAGCGCCGCGGGCTGGTCAACCGGGTGGTCGCCGCCGAGGAACTCGATGCCGAGCTTGAGCGGCTGGCCGCCACCATCGTCGCCAAGCCGCCCGCCGCCATCGCGATGGGCAAGGAACTGTTCTATCGCCAGCTCGAGATGGGCATCGAGGCGGCCTATCAGCTCGCCGGCCAGACCATGGCCTGCAACATGATGGACGACGCTGCCCAGGAAGGGACGCTGGCCTTCATCGAGAAGCGCAAGCCAAACTGGTAAGCGCCGGCCGTGGCCGGGGTCCGCGCCTAGCCGGGCGGTGGATCCCAGTCGGCGCCGAGCAGTGCGCGCAGTTGCTCGACCCGGTCCCGCCCCAGGCGCTGGGCGAGCCGGTCCTCGATCTGGTCGATCAGCCGGGCGCCGTCGCGGTTGAGCTGCCGGCCGCGGGTGGTGTAGGTAACCAGTTTCACGCGTCCGCCGGAGGGATCGTCGTGCACCTCGAGAATTCCGCGGCGCCCCAGTTCCATCACCGCCTTGTGCACCGCCTGGCGCGAAATCGACAGCCGCCGGGCGAGTTCGGGCATGGTCATCGGCCGCCCGCCCATGTGTGCGAGCAGGCGGTTCTGTCCCGCGGTGATGAAGGCGTAGGGGCCGCTGCGCACGGCGGCGAGGATCTCGCGGTCGAACCACTGGGAGCGCTCGATCAGCAGTCGTTTGAGGTTGTTGCTGCTCACGGTTTGACCAGGGTTAGGTTGACAGCGCGATTATGTTGGCCTACGCTGCGCGGTGTCAACCAAGGTTGACATAAAGCTGGCGTGGCAAGGACTGGCGCCGCAGGCTGCAATTGCCGTCAGTCACGCTTGCCCGTCGAACCATATAATCCCGGGATAACCCCTTAGCGAGTCTGTCCATGAAGATCATTGTGCCGGTCAAGCGCGTCGTCGATTACAACGTCAAGGTTCGGGTCAAGAGTGACCAGAGCGCGGTCGACATCGCCAACGTCAAGATGTCCATGAACCCGTTCGACGAGATCGCCATCGAGGAGGCCGTGCGCCTGCGCGAGAAGGGCGTCGCCACCGAGGTGATCGCAGTCTCGTGCGGCCTGGCGAACTGCCAGGAAACGTTGCGCACCGCGATGGCGATCGGCGCCGACCGCGGGATCCTGGTCGAGACCGACGTCGAACTGCAGCCGCTGGCAGTGGCCAAGCTGCTCAAGGCGGTTCTCGACAAGGAGCAGCCGCAGCTGGTGATCCTGGGCAAGCAGGCGATCGACGACGACGCCAACCAGACCGGGCAGATGCTCGCCGCCCTGGCGGGACTGGCCCAGGCCGCGTTCGCGTCCAAGGTCGAAGTGGCCGACGGCAAGGCGACGGTGACGCGCGAAATCGATGGCGGTCTCGAGACCCTCGCGGTCAAGCTGCCGGCGGTGATCACCGCCGACCTGCGCCTCAACGAGCCGCGCTACGTGACGCTGCCGAACATCATGAAGGCCAAGAAGAAACAGCTCGACGTGCTCAAGCCCGCTGATCTCGGCGTCGATGTCGCGCCGCGCCTGAAGACAGTGAAGGTTACGCCGCCGCCAGCGCGCAAGGCCGGGATCAAGGTGGCCGACGTTGCCACGCTGGTCGACAAGCTGCGCAACGAAGCCAAGGTCATCTGAACAGAGGTCAATGAAATGACATCCCTCGTCATCGCCGAACACGACAATCAATCGCTCAAGCCGAGCACCCTCAACACGATCGCCGCTGCCGTCCAGATCGGTGGCGACATCGATGTCCTGGTGGCCGGCGAGAACTGCGCCGCAGCCGGCCAGGCGGCAGCGCAAATCCCGGGCGTCAAGCGGGTCCGCGTCGCCGACGCCGCCCAGCTCGGCAACCAGATCGCCGAGAACATCGCCGAACAGGTGCTGGCCATCGCCGAAGGCTACAGCCACATCCTCGCGCCGGCGACCGCCTTTGGCAAGAATTTCGCTCCGCGCGTCGCGGCCCGCCTCGACGTGGCCCAGGTTTCCGAGATCACCGCAGTGGTGTCGGCCGATACCTTCGTGCGGCCGATCTACGCCGGCAACGCCGAAGCCACCGTGTGCTCGGGTGATCCGGTCAAGGTGATCACCGTGCGGACCACCGGTTTCGACGCGGTCGCGGCGACCGGCGGCTCGGCCACGGTCGAGACGGTCGACGCCGTTGCCGACACCGGGCTCACCAGCTTTATCGGCCGCGAGGTCGCGAAGAGCGACCGGCCGGAACTGACCGCTGCCAGCGTGGTCATCGCCGGCGGCCGCGGCATCGGTTCGGAGGAGAACTTCAAGAAGCTGCTCGAACCGCTGGCCGACCGTCTCGGCGCCGCGATCGGCGCTTCGCGCGCGGCAGTCGACGCCGGCTATGCGCCCAACGACTGGCAGGTCGGGCAGACCGGCAAGATCGTCGCCCCGCAGCTCTACATCGCGATTGGCATCTCGGGCGCGATCCAGCATCTCGCGGGGATGAAGGACAGCAAGGTGATCGTCGCGATCAACAAGGACGAGGAATCGCCGATCTTCGGCGTCGCCGACTACGGACTGGTCGCCGACCTGTTCCAGGTGATCCCCGAGCTGACCAGCGCCCTCGAGTAGAGCAGCGCCGACGGGGCGGTGATCCGCCCCGTCGCACCGCAGCCCCCGCAGAAGGGCGACCCGGTAATGAATGGAGACGGCAATGTCGTATCGCGCACCACTGAATGAAATGCTGTTCACGCTGCGCCATGCCGCGGCGATCGACGCCATCGCGACCCTGCCCGGGCTGGAGGACTCGAATTTCGAGACCGCCCAGGCCGTGCTCGAGGAGTGTGCCCGGTTCAACAGCGAGGTCATCGCGCCGCTCAACCATCCCGGCGACATCGAGCCCGCAACGCTGGCCAACGGCGAGGTGACCACCTCGCCGGGCTTTCGCAGCGCCTATGAACAGTTCGCCGCGGCCGGTTGGCAGGGCGTCCAGCACGCTCTCGATCATGGCGGGCAGGGGCTGGCGAAACTCGTGGCCACCCCGTGCATGGAGATGCTGCACGCCTCCAACATGTCGTTTGCCCTGGCGCCGCTGCTGACCGACGGGGCGATCGAAGCCCTGGTCGTGGCCGGGTCGGAGGAGTTGCAGGAGCGCTTCCTGCCCAACATGGTTGCCGGCAAGTGGACCGGGACCATGAACCTGACCGAGTCGCAGGCCGGTTCCGACCTCGCGGTGGTGCGGACCCGCGCGACGCCGCAGGCTGACGGCAGCTACCGGATCTGCGGCGAGAAGATCTTCATCACCTACGGCGAACACGATCTCGCCGAGAACATCATCCACCTGGTGCTGGCCCGCATCGACGG
Source organism: Burkholderiaceae bacterium (assembly GCA_024643785.1). Taxonomy (GTDB): domain Bacteria; phylum Pseudomonadota; class Gammaproteobacteria; order Burkholderiales; family Burkholderiaceae_E; genus JAGXFR01. Next base: position 12,557 of record JAHEMI010000020.1, on the reverse strand, counting down.
CGCGCCGCCGGGAGTGAAGGGCATCTCGCTCTTTGTGGTGCCCAAGTTCATGGTCGGCGCCGATGGTGCGCTGGGCGCGCGCAACGATGTCTGGTGCGCCTCGATCGAGCACAAGCTCGGCATCAAGGCCAGCCCGACCGCGGTGCTGCTCTTTGGCGACGGCAAGTTCCCGGTGGGCGCTGCCGGGGCCGAGGAGGCCGGCGCGATCGGCTACCTGGTCGGCAAGGAGAATCGCGGGCTCGAGCACATGTTCGTGATGATGAACGCGGCCCGTTTCGCGGTCGGCCTCCAGGGCGTGGCGCTGAGCGATCGCGCCTACCAGAAGGCGCTGGCCTACGCGCGCGAACGCACCCAGTCGCGCGATATCGCCGGGTCCAGTGGCCCGGTGCCCATCATCCGCCACCCAGACGTGCGCCGGATGCTGATGACCATGAAGGCCAGCACCGAAGCGATGCGTGCGCTCGCCTATTTCGGCGCCGCCACCAGCGACCGGGCCGCGCATTGCGCCGACGCCGAGGAGCGTGCCCGGAGCCAGGCGCTCTACGAGTACCTCGTGCCGATCATCAAGGGCTGGTCGACCGAAATGGCGGTCGAGATCGCCTCGCTCGGGGTGCAGGTCCATGGCGGGATGGGATTCGTCGAGGAGACCGGCGCCGCCCAGTACTACCGCGACGCCCGCATCCTGCCGATCTATGAAGGCACGACCGCGATCCAGGCCAACGACCTGATCGGGCGCAAGACCGTGCGCGACGCCGGCGCCACCGCCCGCACCGTGATCGCCGCGATCCGGGCCACCGAGGAAGAGCTGGCGGCGCGCGGTGGGGATGATTTCGAGGTGATCGGCGAGCGCCTGGGCGCCGGCCGCGCCGCCCTCGAGGCGGTGGTCGACTTCGTGGTCCAGGAGTTTCGCAACGACGTCCGCGCAGTTTTCGCCGGCAGCGTGCCCTATCTGCGGCTTGCCGGGATCGTGCTGGGCGGGTGGCAGATGGCGTGCGCGGCGCTGGCCGCGGCCGACGAGCTCCAGGGCGAGGGTGCCGACCGGGCTTTCCTGAGCGCCAAGATCGGGACCGCGCGCTTCTATGCCGACTACCTGCTGACCCAGGCGCCAGGCCTGGGCATTGCGGTGGTGGCCGGCGCAGCCGGGGTGCTGGCACTGGACGAGGAGCAGTTCGGCTAG
>JAHEMI010000020.1:0-11280 GCA_024643785.1 Burkholderiaceae bacterium | reverse complement strand
GCCGTATAATGCGCAGTTCTCCGTCGCGTGATTCGCGCGGCGTTACACCGTTAAACGCAGAGGAAACCGCATGGTCGTCATCCGCCTGTCCCGCGGCGGGGCCAAGAAGCGCCCGTTCTACAACATCATTGCGACCGACAAGCAGAACCGTCGCGATGGCCGCTTTCTGGAGCGCCTCGGGTACTACAACCCGATCGCCACCGGCGGCGAATCCGAACTGGTCGTGGCCCTTGATCGTGTCGCGTTCTGGAAAGAGCGCGGTGCCCAGGTCACCGACACGGTCGGTCGCCTGCTCGATCAGGCCGCCAAGAAAGCACCGGTCTGAGCAACTCGTGAACGAGGGCTCGCCGCCGCGTCGGCCGAGCTCCGGTCAGGGGCGCTCGCGGCCAGCCGCGCGACTTCGCGCTCGCCCAGCCAGCCCCGCCAGCCACGCGCCGCTCGCGGCGCCAGTGCAATCCAACGAAGCCGTTCCGGCTGACCTCGTCGAGGTCGGCCGGATTGCTGACGCCTATGGCCTCGGCGGCTGGGTCAAGATCGCTCCCCACGAAGCGGCGCCGGGTTCGGTGCTGCGCACGGCGCTCAGCTGCTGGCTGGTGACCGGCATCGGTGCCCAGCCGCGGCGCCGCCTGATCACGCAACAGCGGCTGCAGGGCGTCGCGCTGGTGGCGCAGATCGACGGCTGCGCCGATCGCGACGCCGCGCTCGCGCTCAAGGGCAGCGCCGTGTTCCTGAGTCGAGCCGACTTCCCGGCCACCGCCCCCGACGAGTACTACTGGGTCGACCTGATCGGGTGCGCGGTAGTCTCCGCCGACGGCACGGCCTTTGGCACCGTGGCTGCAGTCGAGGATTTCGGCGCCGATCCGGTCCTGCGCGTGGTCGATGCTGCGCTCGAGACGCTGATCCCGTTCGTCGCGGCCCACGTGGTCTCGGTCGAGCTCGAGTCCCGCCGGATCGTGGTCGACTGGCAGCGGGATTACTGAGGACCGCTCCCGGTGAACGAATCCGCCTTGCCGTCCCAGCTGCGGGTCGATGTCATCACGCTGTTCCCGGAGATGTTCGACGCGATCGCCGCGCACGGCATCAGCGCCCGCGCGCTCGATCGTGGCCTCTGGTCGCTGGCGCGCTGGAACCCGCGGGACTTCGTGAACGACCCCCATCGCACGATCGACGACCGTCCCTACGGCGGCGGTCCGGGAATGGTGATGTTGGCCGAGCCATTGCTCGCGGCGATCGCGGCCATCCGTGCCGCCCAGGGGGCAAACCCCGGGCCGGTGATCTACCTCTCGCCCCAGGGCCGCCAGCTCACCCATCAGCGGGTGCTCGAACTGGCGGCGCTGCCCGCGCTGACCCTGCTCGCCGGACGCTATGAAGCGGTCGACCAGCGCCTGATCGAGCGCGCGGTCGACGAGGAAATCGCGGTCGGCGATTTCGTGGTCTCCGGAGGCGAACTGCCGGCGATGATGCTCATCGACGCGGTGGTGCGCCATCTGCCGGGTGCGACCAACGATCCCGAATCGGTGCTCCGCGATTCGTTTGCCAACGGCCTGCTCGATTGTCCCCATTACACCCGGCCCGAAGTGCTCGACGGCGAGCGGGTTCCCGAGGTGCTGCTCTCCGGTCATCACGCCCGGATCGAGCGCTGGCGGCGGGAGCGCTCGCTGGCAGCGACGCTGGCGCGGCGCCCCGAGCTGATCGAGCGGGCGCGGCGCGACGGCCTGCTCGATGCTGCCGACGAGAAGGTGCTCGCGGCGCTACTTGCGCAAAAGAATCAGCTATAATTATCTGCTTTGCTGCATTTTGCGCCCGGTAATCCGGCGCAAAGCGGCGATCCATCCTCTACCCGGGCAAAAATCCACTGACCCAAAAGTCCCGTGGCACGATGGCAACAGGAGTCGTCATGGATCTGATCCAAGAACTTGAACAGCAGGAAATCGCCCGCCTGGGCGCGGTGATCCCGGAATTCGCCCCTGGCGATACGGTGATCGTCAGTGTCAACGTGGTTGAAGGCGCCCGCAAGCGGGTCCAGGCCTTCGAGGGCGTGGTAATCGCCAAGCGCAATCGCGGCCTGAACTCATCGTTCATCGTGCGCAAGATCTCGTCGGGTGAAGGCGTCGAGCGGACCTTCCAGCTCTATTCGCCGCTGATCGCCGGCATCGAAGTCAAGCGCCGCGGCGATGTCCGCCGCGCCAAGCTCTACTACCTGCGCGACCGTTCCGGCAAGTCGGCGCGGATCAAGGAAAAGCTGCCCAGTCGCGTCAAGCAGACGACTGCGGAGTGATCAAAAGAAGGCGCCCGCGGGCGCCTTCTTGGTTTCCGGAGCCACCATTGCTGCCCATTTTCGACCCCCGGCTGGTTCCGATCGATGCCGGACACGACGACCTCGCTGCGCTCGGCGCCGAGGCTCTCGTTGCGGAAGCGCTGCGGGGACGGTTTCGTGCGCCACCGCAGTGGCAGCCGGAAATGCGCGGCGACCGGGCCCGGGTGATGCAGGCAGCGACGCGACCGGCCGCGGTGCTGATCGCCGTGGTGACCCACGCCGACGACCCGACAATTCTGCTCACCCAGCGCACCGCCCACCTCAAGCATCATTCCGGACAGATCGCGTTCCCGGGCGGCGGTGCCGAGGAGCACGACCACGATGCGATCGCGACGGCCCTGCGCGAGACCCGCGAGGAGATCGGCCTCGACCCCGGGAAGGTCGAGATAATCGGCAGCATGCCCGAGTACCACACGGTGACCGGATACCTGGTGACCCCGGTGGTCGGACTGGTCGCTCCCGGCTTTGCGCTGCTGCCCGACCCCGCCGAAGTGGCCGAGGTATTCGAAGTTCCGTTAGGATTCCTGATGGACCCGCGCAATCATCAGCGCCGCAGGATCGTGCTCGATGCCGCCGAGCGGACCTTCTTCTCGATGCCTTACCGGCCCTCGGCGGAGCGTGACGAGTACTTCATCTGGGGGGCGACCGCGGCGATGCTGCGCAACCTCTACCGATTCCTGAGCGCCGCCTGAGCCGCACGGCCGCATCGCCCACGGAGGAGACGAACATGGGTTTCATCGCATTGATCTTCGCGCTGCTGATCGAGCAGGGGCGGCCGCTGCCGCAGGACAACCTGATCTATCGCGCGTCCTCGGCGCTGGCGCGCTCGCTGCGCCAGATGACCGATGCCGGGCGCGAGTACCAGGGGATCGTCGGCTGGGCATTCGTGGTGGCCATCGTGCTGGCGTTCACGCTGATCGTCCAGTGGCTGGCCGCGGCGATCCATCCGCTGGCGGTCTTCGTGCTGCACGTGCTGGTGCTCTACCTGACGGTGGGTTTTCGCCAGTTCAGCCGCTCGTTCAGCGAGATCCAGATCGCCCTGGCCGCCGGAGAGGTCGCCACGGCCCACTCCACGGTCGAGCAATGGACCACGCCGCCGGGCGCCGCGGGGAGCGACGACGACGGCGCCCCGGTCGACATCGGGGTCGTGGAAATCTGTCGGCGGGCGATCGCCCACGCGCTGGTCGCCTCGCAGCGTCATGTCTTCGGGCCGCTGTTCTGGTACGTGCTGGTGCCGGGCGTGGCCGGGCCGATCATCTATCGGGTGGCCGAAATGCTGGCGCGGCACTGGTCGGGCGAGGCCGAGAGCGACGGCTCGGCCGATGCCGAGGAACGGGAAGCCGCGGTCGTGGTGCCGGTGGTTGTCGCCGAAGATCCGGCAGTTGCGGTGCCCCATCTCTACGGCAGCTTCGCGCGCCGCGCCTACGGCTGGATCGACTGGATTCCGGTGCGCCTGAGCGCCGCCGGCTTTGCGGTAGTGGGCAATTTCGAGGACGCCGTCTTCTGCTGGCGCGGCGCAGTCGCGGCCGGCACCGGCAGCGACCAGCGGGCCATGCTGATTGCCGTCGGGAGCGGGGCGCTGGGCCTGCGCATCGCCGACCCCGAGCTCGAAGCACGCTGGGCCGAGGGCGCCGCGGCGTTCGAGTGGTCGGGTTCCGAGCCTGATGCCAACGGGCTCAACAGCGCGGTTGGCCTGGTCTGGCGTTCGGTGGTTCTGTGGATCGGGCTGTTCGCGATGCTCACCATCGCGGCCTGGCTGGGACGCTAGCAGCGCCGCTCAGTCGCGTCCCGAGAGGCGGCTGAACAACAGGTAGCGAATCGGATCGATGGTGCCGCCCTCGAGTGCGGCACGGATCGCGCAACCCGGGTCCTGGACGTGGCTGCAGTTGTGGAACCGGCACTTGCCGATCAGTTCGGCGTACTCGGGCATCGCGTGGACGCGCTGCGACTCCGAGACGTGGGCCAGTCCAAAGGTCTGGAAACCGGGCGAGTCGACGATCGCGCCGCTGGTTGCGCTCTCCGGCGGCAGGTCGAACCATTTGCTGAAGGTCGTGGTGTGGCGCCCGGCGCGCAGCGCTTCCGAGATTTCGCGGGTCGCCAGCGCGGCGCCGGGCACCAGCGTGTTGACCAGTGTCGACTTGCCCATGCCCGACTCGCCCATCAGGATGGTGTTGTGGCCGCTGAGCAGCGGGGCAAGCGCGGCGCGCGTCTCGTCGGGATGGTCACGCACCGCCAGCTCGATCACCTGGTAGCCGAGCTCGCGGTAGACCTGCAGCCGCGGCGCGATCGCCGCCCAGGCTGGTGCCAGGTCGCGCTTGTTGGCCAGGACCAGCGCCGGGATTTCGGCGCAGGCACAGGCCAGCAGCATCCGCAGCAACAACTCTTCGGAAAAACGCGGATCGGCAGCAACCACGATTGCCGCCTGGTCGACGTTGGCAGCGAGCCGCTTGACGTTGTAGCGGTCGCTGCGGATCAGCTCGGAACGGCGCGGCAGGGCGCTTTCGATGACCGCCTGGTCGGAGCCGATCAGCTGGATCATCACTTCGTCGCCGACGCAGAAATCGGTGCGCTTGCCGCGCGTCACTGCGACCCGGTCGGGGCCGGGCACGTCGAGCGTGCGGACGTAGAACTGCCGGCCGAAGCTCGCGACTACCCGCGCGCGCTCAGCGTGCGAATCGTTCGTGGACGGCATCGGTCTTGGCGGCGCAGATGAAATCGTTTTCGGAAATTCCGGACACCGCGTGGGTCTGCCAGCGAACCGTGCAGCGGTTGTAGCCCAGGGCCAGGTCCGGATGGTGGTCCTCGCCGTGCACCATCTCGGCGAGCGCGTTGACGAACGCCATGACCTGATGAAAATCGGCGAAGGAAAGGCTGCGCTCAAGCGCGCCGTCGCAAACCTGCCACTGCGCCAGCTCGGCGAGCTGCGCGTTCACCTGGTCGCTGCCGATGGCCTGGCCGGCTTCCTGTGCCTGGCAGTGGCGGGCGCACAACTGCGCGCGGGAAAGGACTGGTGTCACTCGATCTCCAGGTCTCAGGTGGCTCGCGCGGCGCGGCAAATGCCCGCTCAGCTGCCGGTGGGGCCCGCGCCCAGCAGGCGCGCGACCCGTGCCGCAGCGCTCGGGTGCGAGTCGTAGAAGGCCGAGTGCAGCGGATCGGGGGTCAGGGTCGCGGCATTGTCCTCGTAGAGCTTGACCAGCGCGCTTGCGAGGTCCTCGGCACTGGTCTCGCGGGCAGCAAAGCGGTCGGCCTGGTATTCGTCGCGTCGCGACAGCAGGCTCGAGAGCGGCTGTACCGGAAAGGCGAACACCGGCAGCACCAGGAAGAACAGCACCAGCGCCAGCGCCGCCGGTCCATTGGCGCCGGGCATCACCCCCAGCCCCGTATAGAACCAGTCCTGGCGCGCCAGCCAGGCGAGCACCCAGAGCGCGGCCAGCGTGAAGGCAAAGCTCGTGACGATCCGCCGCAGCACGTGGCGATGGCGGAAGTGGCCGAGTTCATGGGCCAGCACCGCCTCGATCTCACCGGGCAGGAGCCGGCCCAGCAGGGTGTCGAAGAACACGATCCTGCGGTAGCGCCCCAGCCCGGTGAAATAGGCGTTGCCGTGGCTCGAGCGGCGGCTGCCGTCCATGACGTAGAGGCCGCGCGCGGCAAAGCCGCAGCGCGCCAGCAACTGCTCGACCCGTTCGCGCACCGGACCCGCTGGCAGCGGCTCGAACTTGTTGAACAGCGGTGCGATCAGGCCGGGGTAGATCACCAGCACCGCCAGGTTGAATCCCACCCACACCAGCCAGGCCCACAGCCACCATTGCTCGCCGGCGCGGGCCATCAGCCACAGCACCGCCATCACCAGCGGCAGGCCCAGCAGCGCGCCGATCACGGTCGCCTTGGCCAGGTCGGCCAGGAACAGGCCCGGGGTCATGCGATTGAAGCCAAAGCGCCGCTCGATGCCGAACTGGCGGTACCAGGAAAACGGCAGGTCGAGCGCGGCGCCGGTCACGATCACGGCGGTGACGAAGGCCACCTGCGCCGCCAGCGGCGACGCGGGGAAGAACGCCGCGGCGAGCGAGTCGAGCAGTTGCAGTCCGCCAAGCAGCGTGAAGCCGATGAGAACCGGCACTCCCAGCAGGGTTTCAAGGATTCCGAGGCGGGTGCGGGCCATGGTGTAGTCGGCCGCCCTGGTGTGCGCCGCCAGGCCGATGCGTTCCTCGAAAGTCGCCGGCACGCGGTCACGGTGGCCGGCTACATGGCGGATCTGCCGCCCTGCGAGCCAGAGCTGGATGGCGGTGGTGGCGGCGAGCGCCGCCAGAAAGATGATTGTGAAGGTGGCTTGGGTCAAAGGGGAGCTATGCGAGAATTGGCGATGGAGAAAATTATGTCACAGCCGCCTGAACTGCCGTCCGAACCGCAGCAGGACCCGACGCGACTGGTGTGGATCGACATGGAGATGACCGGGCTTGCGCCCGACTCCGATCGCATCATCGAACTGGCCGCGGTCATCACCGACAGCGACCTCAACATCCTGGCCGAGAGCGAGTCACTGGTCGTGCACCAGAGCGACGCCGTGCTCGAGGGCATGGATGCCTGGAACACCTCGACCCACGGCCGCTCGGGATTGACCCAGCGGGTGCGCGAGTCGCGCGCTGACGAGGCTGGCGCCGAGCGCCAGATGCTCGCGTTCCTGGAACCCTGGATCGCCGCCGGGGTCTCCCCGATGTGCGGCAATTCGATCTGCCAGGACCGCCGTTTCATGGCGCGCTACATGCCGGCGCTCGAGGCCTTCTTTCACTACCGCAACCTCGACGTCAGCACCATCAAGGAACTGTGCAAGCGCTGGCAGCCGGCAATTGCCCGGGGCTTCGCCAAGCGCAGCGCCCACACCGCGATGGCCGACATCCACGAATCGATCGACGAAATGCGCTATTACCGCGAACACTTCCTGCGGGCGCCGCTGCCGGGGGCCGAAGAGGAGGTCAGTTCGCAGGGCGCCGGTACAGCCTGAAGCGTTCGTCGAGGTTGGGGCGCCGCCGGCCCTCCCAGGCAAGTTGCCAGCCGGGTTCCGGATTGGGCGCCGCGCGCGCCACCGGGCCCTGGTCCTGGATCAGCCGCCAGTTGCAGCTGCCGGCGGTAGCGCTCGCGGCGAAGCGCACGCCGGCGAAATAGGCGAAGCTGGCGCGTTCGGCCCGGCCCAGTCCCTCGGCAGCGACGCACTGCGACTCCAACGCGACGGCGCTGGTGAGCTGGCCGGCAATCCCGCGATAGGTGTTGCGCTCGTTGAATACCGGCAGCCACAGCGTCATTGCCAGGAACCAGCTGAGCACCAGTCCGCCGGCCGACAGCACCACGGCGCGCCAGATCATCGGCGGCTGGCGCGAAATGCGCCAGCGCACCAGCGCCAGCCAGACAACGGTGGCGGCGATCGCCAGCGCCAGTTCAGGCCAGGAGAGCCCGAGGGCGTAGCCGGGCACGAGTTGCGAGGCCCGGAACGCCATTCGCGGCGGGAATCCGGTCAGGTAGGCGAGCCAGTAGGCCCAGACCGCGAAACCGAATACCGACCAGCCGATGACCGCGAACCAGTCGATCAGGTTGACGAGCCGGCGGCGCAGGGTCGGCAAACCGGCGGCCGCGAGCATCGCGATCGCCGGCAATGCCGGCAGCAACCCAGTTTCGCTGGGCGTTTGCAGCAAGGTTGCGGCGCTCAGGAAGAGGGCCGCAACCACCAGCGGCAGGGCCAGCGCGGGTTCGCCAAGCCGCCCGCGCCAGCGCCATCCGGCCCAGGCGGCCAGTGGCCACGCCGGCCAGAAATACCAGGGCGCGGTGCGCAGCAGGTAGGACAGCTCGAGCGCCTTCGGCCAGCCGTACTGCTGGGCGTTCCACGACAGCCAGGCCTGCAGGAAGGCGCGCGCCTGTTCGTCGCCGGTCCACAGCAACAGCGGCCAGACCAGCGTCCCGGCGATGGCTGCCGGCAGGCCCAGCGTGAATATCGGGCGAGCCACCAGTCGAAACGGCTGCGAGATGAGCGGCAGTGCCATCCAGGCGAGCATCAGCAGCGCGGCCGGAACCAGTCCGCTGGTCGTGGCGGACGCCGCCACCGCGGCAGCCGCGCAGAGCGGTCCCTGGCGCGGCCGCTCGAGGCTGCGCGCGACGCCAAACAGGAAGGCGCAACTCCAGACCAGCTGGGCGGCCTCGGCGGTGGTTTCGTGCGCGCGCGCGACCATCCCCACGGTCGCGATCAGGACCAGCAGCGCACTGTCCGAGATCGCCCGCGCGAAATCGGTGCGGCTGGCCGCAGCTCCGAGTGGGTCGTGGGGCTGGAAACTGGGGCGCGAGGCCAGTTCGTAGGTCGCGTACCAGAACAGGGTGAGCAGCAGTATCAGGCCGATCGCGCCGACCATCCCGGTGGCGATGTGGGCCACCAGCTGCGGGCCCGGCACGAGCGCCGTGGCGACGCGGATCGCGGCGGCGCTGAGCGCGAACGGCAGCGGGCCCTCCTCGGCGATCGGGGCGCCGGCGATATTGGGCATCAGCCAGTCGCCGAGGCTGCCGGTGGCCATGGTGTGGGCAACGCCGAAGCCGGCGGCGTCCTGCGTGGCCCACGGGTCCCGTCCGAACAGCCCCGGCAGGACGTAGAGCACGACCAGCAACAGCAATCCCCAGCGGGGCAGTTTCCCGGCCTGGGCCGAAGTGATCAGAAAGGGGCGCATTGGATGCTATTACAACAAAAAAGGCAGCCTGGGCTGCCTTTTTTTGCCGGCGGCTGCGGCCCTATGGGCGCCGCGCCGTGATGACGCCGTAGTCCGGCGCGCGGAATCAGGAAGTCTTCTGGCCGGAACGGGCAAATTTCTGGCGGAACTTCTCGACCCGGCCGGCTTCGTTGACCCGCTGCTGGGCGCCGGTGTAGAAGGGGTGCGAGGCCGAGCTCACGTCGAGCTTGATCAGCGGATATTCCTTGCCGTCGAGCGTGATCTTCTCGCGCGTCGGGGCCGTCGAGCGGGTGATGAACTTGAGATCGCTCGACATGTCCTGGAACACGACGTCGCGATACTGGGGGTGGATGCCTTCTTTCATCGTAACTCTCCTGTCTGACCGCGCCGCGCAGCATGTCGCGCGCGAATTCAGATGCTCTGTTGGAAACCTGGACGCAAAACCACGTTCGGGAAATAGCCGAGCATTATAGTGCCCAAGCCCAAGTTACCGCAAGCTGGGCTAGCATAGGGCCTTCGCGTCATCTCCCAGCCATCGGTGCCATGTCCGACCGTTCGCCTCCTGCCGCTTTCTCCGACAGTCCGCCCGCACGGCCGGCCGTGCTGGGTCCGGCGCTCGCCCTGCTGGGGGCGCTGGCGGTGGTGGCGTTGATCGTCGGGCCGGCGAGCGCGAGCGAAGTGACACTGGAAACCCTGGCCTGGATCCGCGCGCCGCGGGTGGTGGCCGCAATCCTGGTCGGCGCCGCCCTGGCCGCCTCCGGAGCGAGCCTGCAGGTGGCGTTTCGCAACCCGCTGGCCGCACCCGACCTGCTCGGGGTCTCGGCGGGCGCGGCGTGTGGCGCAGCCTTTGCGATCCTTGCCGGCTTCGGCCAGGCCGCGCTCCAGGGCAGCGCTTTTGCCGGGGCGCTGGCCGCCGCCGGGCTGGTCTGGGCGCTGGCCCGCTGGATCAGGATCGGCGATGCCACGCTGGCGCTGGTGCTCTCGGGCATCGGCGTCGCGGCGCTCGCCTCGGCCGTGCTGGCGCTGGTCAGCTACCTCTCCGACCCCGCGCGCCAGCTGCCCGCGATCACCTACTGGCTGCTCGGCAGCCTGGCGGCCGGCGGCGCGACCGAACTGCTGGCTGCCGGTGCCGCGATGGCGCTCGGCCTCACCATCCTCTGGTTCGCGCGCTGGCGGATCAATCTGCTGGCCCTGCCCGACGAGGAAGTTCGGGCGCTGGGTGCCGACCCGGTGCGGCTGCGCTGGGTGGCGCTCGCCGGCGCCGCGCTGGCCGCCGCCGCGGCGGTCGCCCTGGCCGGAGTCGTGGGCTGGGTCGGATTGCTGGTGCCGCATGCCGCCCGGCGGCTGACCGGCGCCGAATTCTCCCGTCTGCTGCCGCTGGCTGCGCTCACGGGCGCGATCTTTCTGCTCGCCGTCGATACGCTCGGCCGGGTCGCGTTTCCGATCGATCTTCCGCCCGGCGTGAGCAGCGCGCTGTTCGGGGTCCCGGGCCTGCTCTGGCTGCTGGCGTCGCGTCCGCGGGAGTCCGGCCGATGAACCAGCCAGTCATTGCAGCCAAGGCGGCGGGTACGCCGGCGAGCGCCGCGGCGTTGCGGGCGCGCCCGGAAGCGAGCGCGCTGGAGGTTAGCGAGCTCGAGTTCGGCATTCCAGGCTTGCCAAGGTTCGGCACCGGGCTGTCGTTCACGCTCCAGCCGGGATCGGTGCTGGCCTTGCTCGGGCCCAACGGGGCGGGCAAGACGACGCTGTTGCGCACCGTCCTCGGGCTGGTGCCGCCGATGGCAGGCAAGGTCGGCATCGGCGGCCGCGATCTGGGCGCGATGACGCGCCCGGAAATTGCCGCGCGGGTCGGCTACGTGCCGCAGAACCTGTCGTCAGCGCCGCACTTCCGGGTCGACGAATGGGTGCTGCTCGGGCGCCTGGCGCCGCTGCCGATGTTCGCCCGGCCGCGGGCCAGCGACTGGAAGGCAGTCAGCGAAGCGTTGGCGGCGGTGGGGATGAGCGCGCTGCGCGCCCGTTTCGTCGAGGAACTGAGCGGCGGCGAACAGCGCCTGGTGGCGACCGCGCGGGCGCTGGCGCAGGGTGCGCGCGCGCTGGTTCTGGACGAACCCGCCGCGGGGCTCGACTACGGTCACGAAATCCGGCTGCTGGCACGGCTCGACGCGATGCGGGCGCTCGGCTTCGGGATCGTCTTCTCGACCCATGATCCGCGTCACGCGCTCGAGCACGCCGATGCGGTCCTGCTGCTCGACGGCAGCGGCGGTA
>JAHEMI010000092.1 GCA_024643785.1 Burkholderiaceae bacterium | reverse complement strand
AATGTCGAACTGGTTCCCGGCGACAAGCTCGACGTGACCGTTGCGGCCAAGGGCGGCGGCTCGGAGAACAAGAGCAAGCTGGCGATGCTCAACCCCTCCGACTCGGTGGTCGACTGGGTGCTGAAGACCGTGCCGACCATGGGCGCCGGCTGGTGCCCGCCCGGAATGCTCGGGATCGGCGTTGGCGGCACCGCCGAGAAGGCGATGCTGATGGCCAAGCAGTCGCTGATGGACCCGCTCGACATGACCGATCTGCTGGCCCGCGGTCCGCAGGACGATATCGAGAAGCTGCGCGTCGAACTCTACGAGAAGGTCAACGCGCTGGGCATTGGCGCCCAGGGCCTGGGCGGCCTTAGCACGGTGCTCGACGTCAAGATCAAGACCTACCCGACCCACGCTGCCGGCAAGCCGGTGGCGATGATTCCCAATTGCGCCGCGTCACGCCATGCCCATTTCGTGCTCGACGGCTCCGGGCCGGCCTACTGCGAACCGCCGTCGCTGTCCGACTGGCCAGAAGTGGACTGGGCGCCCGACTACGAAAAATCGCGCAAGATCGACCTCAACACACTCACCCCTGAGGAAGTGGCCTCCTGGAAGCCGGGCCAGACGCTGCTCCTGTCGGGCAAGATGCTGACCGGGCGCGATGCCGCCCACAAGCGCATCCAGGACATGCTCGCCAAGGGCGAGAAACTGCCGGTCGATTTCGCCAACCGGGTGATCTACTACGTCGGCCCGGTCGATCCGGTGCGCGACGAGGCCGTCGGCCCGGCTGGTCCGACCACCTCGACGCGGATGGACAAGTTCACCGAGATGATGCTCGCCCAGACCGGGCTGATCGCCATGGTCGGCAAGGCCGAGCGCGGCCCGGCGGCGATCGCGGCGATCCGCAAGCACAAGGCGGCCTACCTGATGGCCGTGGGCGGCGCCGCCTACCTGGTATCCAAGGCGATCAAGAAATCGCGCGTGGTCGCTTTCGGCGACCTCGGGATGGAGGCGATCTACGAGTTCGACCTCGTCGACATGCCGGTCACGGTGGCGGTCGATGCGCTCGGCAGCTCGGTGCACGAGACCGGCCCGCGCGAATGGCAGCAGAAGATCGGCAAGATCCCGGTAGTTTCCGCCTGATCCTTTCCCCACCCCACCCTGGCCGGGATTTTTCCGGCCAGGGTGCGGCGACTGCGGCCGGTTTGGCGCCGCCACGCACAATCGCACGCTCCCGAGACTCAAATCGAGTTTAAACTTCCGGGTCGTCGCTGGCGCCGCGCCGTGCCAGCGAACATCACTTGCCTGGAGGATGGCGCAGTGAGCGTGATTGCTGTCGGCGGCATGCAGCACGAAACCAATACCTTTGCGCCCTCGAAGGCAGACTTTCGGGTCTTTGAGCTCGGTGGCGCGTGGCCGCCGTTCCAGTCGGGCCCGGCGCTGTTCGCGGCGCTGGAGGGGGCCAACATCCCGGTCAGCGGCGCGATCGAGGCGCTGCGCGCCGCCAACCACCGCCTGGTGCCGCTGGCCTGGGCCGCGGCGTCGCCCTCGGCCCACGTCACCGATGACGCCTTCGAGCGCATCGTCGGCACCCTCGTCGCGCAACTCGCCGCTGCTGGCCCGGTCGATGGCGTCTACCTCGACCTGCACGGCGCCATGGTCACCGAGAGCCTCGATGATGGCGAAGGCGAGATCCTGCGCCGGGTACGGGCGGCGGTCGGCCCGGGAGTGCCGGTGGTGGCCAGTCTTGACCTCCATGCCAACGTGACCGACGCGATGGTCGCCCACGCCGACGCGCTGAGCGCGTACCGCACCTACCCCCACGTCGACATGGCGGCCTCCGGGGCGCGGGCAGCGGCGCTGCTAATGCGCCTGATCGGTTCCGGTGAGCGCCCCGCCAAGAAGTTTCAACGATTCGACTACCTGACCGGACTCCCGGCGCAGTGCACCTTCATCGCGCCCGCCAAAGGCCTCTACGAATTGCTCGAGCGCCTCGAAAGCGACAGCGGCGCCGCGCTCTCGTTCACCCCGGGCTTCCCGATGGCCGACTTCCCCGAATGCTCGATGAGTGCGCTGGCCTACGGGGAGAACGCGGCAGCCGCGAGCGCCCTCGGCCGCTTTGCAGCGGCGGTGAAGGATGCCGAACCGCAATTCGTGATGGATTTGCTGACCCCGGGCGACGCAGTGCGCCGCGCGATCTCGGCGGGAGCGCCCGGTCGACCGGTGGTGCTGGCCGACGTCCAGGACAACCCCGGCGCCGGCGGCAACGGGGATACCACCGGCCTGCTCGCCGAATTGCTGGCGCAGCGTGCCACCGACGCCGTTCTGGGGCTACTGATCGACGCCGCCTCGGCGCAGCGCGCACATGACGCAGGCATAGGCGCGACGCTCGAGTTTGCGCTTGGAGAAACTTCAGGACTTGCGGGGCACAGCCCGCTGCGTGGTACTTTCACCGTGGAGCGTCTCGGCGACGGCAAGTTCGAGTGCACCGGGCCGATGTTCAAGGGCTTCCGGATGGCGCTGGGGCCGATGGCGCTGCTGCGCTGCGACGGTGTGCGGGTGATCGTGGCATCGCGCAAGGTGCAGGCCGCCGATCAGGAAATGTTCCGCTGCCTGGGCGTTGAACCCGCGACCCAGCGCATCGTTGCACTGAAGAGCGCGGTTCATTTTCGCGCCGATTTCGAACCTCTTGCCAGCGAAGTGCTGGTGGTGCGTTCACCAGGACCGGCGCTCGCCGACCCCGCCGATTTCGCGTGGCGGAGATTGCGTCCCGGAATTCGCCTCGGACCGCTGGGTCCGGCCTTTGTTCCCCCTAACCGGGGCGCAGTCCCGCCGACCGGGCGCGATCAACGATCGCCGCGCGGTCCTGTACCTAGCCAGGGATGACCATTGAAATGATGAATCACCATCTGTTGATCGACATCGGCAACACGTTCCTGAAGTGGGGCTTCTTCAGGCAAAGCTCGCCTGGCCAGCAGGTCGTGGCCCAGGATCAACTGGTCCATTTCGGCCGGGTCCTGCACGACGAGATTCCGACCGTGATGGCGAAATGGCGTTCATTCGCCGCCCCGTCGCGCATCGTCGTCTCGAACGTCGCCGGAACCCTGATCCGCAACCCGCTGATGCGCGCACTGGAGGTCTGGCCGCAGGAACACGCGCCCTACTGGATCGCTTCCCAATCCGAGCAATGCGGCGTACGCAATGGCTACCTGAATCCCGCGGCGCTGGGCTGCGACCGCTGGGCGGCGCTGATTGGCGCGCGGGCGCTGATCCCCGACCTGCCGGTGCTGGTGGTGGTCTGCGGCACCGCGACCACGGTCGACCTGCTCACCGCCGACGGGCGCTTCCTCGGCGGCGGGATCATGCCTGGCCTAGGTCTGATGCAACGCGTCCTGCACCAGCACACGGCAACGCTGCCGGACGCGCAGGGCGACTATCTCGATTTCCCGCGCCAGACGGTCGACGCGATCGCCACCGGATGCACCAACGCCCAGGCCGGCGCCGTCGAGCGGGTCTTCGCGATGCATGCCACGCAGCATCCCGGGCTTACCTGCGTCATCTCGGGGGGCGCTTCGCGCACACTGGCGCCACGCCTCGGAATCGCGCACCGCGTCCACGAAAACCTGGTGCTCGACGGGCTCTACTGGATCGCCGAGTCGCTGCGCTCCTAGTACACGAGCGCGGCCTCATGGCCGCGTTTCATGTCGACCGCAACCAGCAACAACAATCCGGCGACGAAGAAGGCCCCGGTGCTGATGATTGCCATGCGGTGATTTCCGGCGCTGGCCCAGGTAATCGCACCGTAGGTGACCGGTCCGATTATCGATGCCAGGCGCACGGCCATGTTCCAGATTCCGTAGAACTCTCCGACCCGCCGCGCCGGCGCGAGCACTCCGACCATTGCCCGCCCGGCCGACTGGCTCGACCCCATGCACAGCCCGGCGAGCGTCGCAGCCACCCAGAACAATCCGCGCGTCGTGGACATGCCCGCGAGCAGCGTCATCACGACCCAGCCGACCAGCGTGATCGCCAGCGCCCTCTTGTGGCCGATCCGGTCCTGGGCGTAGCCAAATGCGAAGGCGCCCAGCGCGGCGGCGATATTGACCAGGAAGATCAGCGTCATGGTCTCGATCTCGGTGAACTTCATCGCTTCCTGGGCATAGATCGCCGCCAGCGCGATAACCACCGAGATTCCCGCGTGATAGCAGGTGCCGCAGAGGAGCAGGCGGTAGAAATCCTGCAACTTGCGTGCCGAGCGCCAGGTCTGCCCGAGACGCTGCACCGAGGCCCGAATACCGCTGCTCACTGCCTCTGGCTGCGCCAGTTCATCGGCGATCAACGCCAGCGGCTGCGGCTGCGCGCGCTCGCGCAGCCAGAGGAAAGTCGGTACCACCGCGAGCGCGTAGATGACCGCGGTAATCAGCATCGTCACCGGAACGAACTGCGCGGCAGTTGCGCCGCCCGCCTTGGCGCTGAGCACATAGGCCAGCGACAGGCCAAGCGCCAGCATCCCGCCGAAGTAGCCGAAGCTCCAGCCCCATCCCGACACTTTCCCGAGGTCCTTGGGCTTCGCGAGTTCGGGCAGGAAGGCAGCAATCAGTGACTCGCCAATCGAATAGAAGAAGTTCGAGGTGATGATCAGCGCCACCGCCAGCGCAACGGTGCCGGTCTGGGCGAGCGCCAGGCCGGCAGTGGTCAGCACGCAGCCGGCCGTCGCAAACGCCAGCAGGCGCTTCTTGGCGCCGAGCGCGTCGCCAAAGGCGCCAATGGCCGGCGCCAGCGCCATCACCAGGATCGCCGAGATCGCCAGCGTCATGGTCCAGGCAAAGGTCGCCCAGGGCGCGTTGTCGGCCACCACGCCGACGAAGTAGGCACTGAACACCGCCGTCAATACGACCGTGGTGTAGCCCGAATTGGCGAAGTCGTACATTGCCCAGCCGAAGACCTCGCGCGGCCTGACGCCATCGTTGAGACTCGAGCGGTCGAATATTCCCACTGGCGCTACTCCTTTTGCTTCTTGTGTGAACCGCTGGCCATGCGCATCAACCGGTACCAGGCCAGGCCGACCACCTCGTGGCTGGCCAGCCAGCTGGCGTGGATGGCGCTCGGCGCCGGCAGCCATTGCCACAGCGTCGAGTGCCGGCCAACGCCGGCGAGGAAACCATGGGGCGCGGCTACGACCTTCAATCCCGTCCCCTCGAAAGCCAGCAGCGCCCGCGGCATGTGATACGCCTGGGTGACCAGGAAAATCCGGCGCACGCCGGAATCGGCCAGCATGCGGGCCGATTCCCGGGCATTGCCGCTCGTATCGAGCGACCGGGACTCGGTCCAGCGCGGCTTGATGCCGAAGTCGCGCGCCAGCGTGCGAGCCATCGTGAGGGCCTCGGCCTCGCGGCTCTCGGGTCCCTGGCCGCCGCTCACCAGCACCGGCAAGCCGGTGGCCCTGGCCAGCCGCGCGCCGGCGACTACCCGCTCCAGCGTGCCACTCTTGAGGCTGGTGTGATCGGGATGTTCGCGCTCGTCGAAGCGCGTTCCGCCGCCAAGAATGACAATTGCAGTGGGTGGCGACGGCGAATTCATTACCTCCCTGAGCCGCTCAGCCGTCAGCGGCTGCGGTCCGCTCGCTTCCACCCAGCCGATGAGCGCCTGCGAGACGATCGGCAGGCTGCTCGCCAGCGCGAGCAGCAGGCCGAACACAGCCAGGAATCCACCAAGGCGCGGGCGCGAGCGGCGGATCAGTTGCCCCAGCAGTGCGAGCAGCAGCGGTGCAATCGGCAACAGCACCAGCGCCGAGAGCAGCCGCTTGAGCGTGATTACCGGGTCATCCATCGGCTCTGACCACCGCCGTGCGCACGCCATCGAGGGCGGCTGCGTCCTCGATCGTGGTCAGGTCGCCCGGATCGCGATGCTCACAAACCGCCTGGATCGCACGGCGCAGGACCTTGCCCGAGCGGGTCTTGGGCAAGGCCGCCACGAAGTGCACCTTCGCCGGTCGCGCGACGGCGCCGAGCTGGCGATCGACCAGGGACATCATTTCGCGTTCCAGACGAGTCGCATCAGCGGGGTTGGTCGCGGCACCGGCATCCTTGAGCACCACGAACGCCATCGCCACCTGCCCCTTGAGCGAATCGGCCACGCCGATCACCGCGCATTCGGCGACCGCGGCGTGATGCGACACGCTCTCCTCGATTTCGCGGGTACCGAGCCGGTGCCCGGCGACGTTGATCACGTCGTCGGTGCGGCCGAGGATGAAGTAGTAGCCGTCGGGATCGCGAATGCCCCAGTCGAAGGTCGAGTAGACCATCTTGCCGGGAATGGTCGTGAAATAGGTCTCGACGAAACGCTCGTCGTCGCCCCAGACCGTTTGCATGCAGCCTGGCGGCAGCGGCGGCACGATCGCCACGACCCCTTTCTCGTTAACCCCGACTTCCTCGCCGGTCTGTTCGTGCAACAGCTGCAGATCGTAGCCGTACATCGGCACACCGGGGCTGCCGAACCTGGTGGACATCTGCTCGACGCCGTTGGCGAGCGCCAGGATCGGCCACCCGGTCTCGGTCTGCCAATAGTTGTCGATTACCGGCCGCCCGAGCCCCTCGGTGATCCAGCGCGCGGTCGGCTCGTCGAGCGGTTCACCGGCGAGGAACAGGCTGCGCAGCGAACTGGTGTCGTACTTGGTCAGCAGGGTCGGATCCTGTTTCTTGAGCACCCGGATTGCGGTCGGCGCCGAGAACATCAGGCTCACCCGGTACTTCTCGACCAGCTTCCAGAGGATGCCGGCATCAGGCCGGATCGGCGTGCCTTCGTAGAGGATGGTAGCCATGCCCGCGATCAACGGCCCATAGACGATATATGAGTGCCCCACCACCCAGCCGATGTCGCTGGTCGAAAAGTAGGTTTCGCCGGCGTTGCCGCAATAGATGTGGCGCATCGAAGCTGCCAGCGCCACGGCGTAGCCGCCGACGTCGCGTTGCACGCCCTTGGGTTGGCCGGTGGTGCCGGAGGTATAGAGCGTGTAGCTGATTTCATTGGACTCGAGCCAGACGACCGGCACGTCGGCGTCGCGGTGTTTCGCGCGCAGCGTCTCGTAGTCGAGGTCACGGCCAGCAACCAGTTCCATCGGCACCAGGCCGCGATTGACCATGACCACGCTCGCGGGGTTGTGACGGGCAATGCGAATCGCCTCGTCGAGCAAAGGCTTGTAGGCGATCGGCTTGCCGGCGCGCGAACCGGCATCGGCGCTGACGATCACCTTCGGCGTGGCATCGTCGATCCGTGCCGCCAGGCTATTGGATGCAAAGCCGCCGAAGACCACCGAGTGGATCGCGCCGATGCGGGCGCACGCAAGCATCGCGAACACCGCCTGCGGCACCATCGGCATGTAGATGAGCACCCGGTCGCCCCGCCCGACCCCCTGGCTGACCAGGATCGCCGCCATCGTGACGACCTCGCGATGCAGTTCGGCAAAGGTGTAGACGTGCTCGTCGCCGGTCTCGGTCGAGACATAGATCAACGCCGGTTTGTCGGCCTGGGCAGCGAGATGCCGGTCGATGGCGTTGTGGCACAGGTTGGTCTGCCCGCCGACGAACCAGCGTGCGAATGGTGGCCGGCTGTAGTCGAGCACCTGCCCGAATGGCTTGTGCCAGTCGATGAGTTTGGCCTGCTCGGCCCAGAATCCTGCCCGGTCGTCGATCGAACGCCGATGAAACGCGTCGTAGCGTTGCCCCATGTCTCCTCCTGATGACTTCGTTGTTCTCGCGCCACCCCTCAGGATATCGAAGGACAGCCCGGCAGAACCGAGGATGTCTCAAAGCTCAGGAAAAATCTACTGGGGCATAGCCCTAAGTGAGCAACGCGCTGCTTGCATGCCGGCGACGCAGCTCCGCGCGGGGGTCGCGGCGACTGGCGCGTGGCCGCCAGCGACCACGCGTCTCGCCCAAATGTTGGTCAATAACCGGCCGGGGCAGGTTCAGCCACCAGTCGCCTGATGAGCGCCAGCGATCCCGGGCATCGCGGAGGTGTCCATCATGGTTGCCGGTGTTCCCGTCATCGTTGCCGGTGTTCCCATCATGGTCGCCGGTACTCCCATCGTCGCGGGTGTTCCGTTAACGGTCGCTGGCGTTCCGTTCATGGTCGCTGGCGTTCCGTTCATGGTCGCCGGTGCCGCTGCCATTGCCTGTGGTCCGGTCATGCCTGGCGTTGCCGCGTCAGCCGGAGCGCTCATGCCCATCCCGACGGCTCCGCCGCCCATTCCGGCCGCCGCGCCGGCATCACCGCCGCCCATGCCACCGCCGATTCCTCCCCCCATGCCACCACCGCCCATGCCACCACCACCGGCGCCGCCGGCAAAGCTCGTGGACGCCAGAACAGCACCAACGAAGATGGCCGCTAGTGCTGCCGCCATCGGCAAACGTTTCGATTTCATTTCTACCCCACTAGGTTCGAAC
>JAHEMI010000019.1 GCA_024643785.1 Burkholderiaceae bacterium | reverse complement strand
GAAGTAGCAGCAGTACAGTGTTTCGCTGATCGAGCCGAAAGGAAGATGCGATGAGCGCCGCATTGGTTCAGTACCTGCTCAGCGGTCTTACGGTCGGCTCGATCTACGCGCTGGTGGCGCTTGGGTTCACGATCATCTTCAACGCCAGCCATGTGATCAATTTTGCACAGGGCGAGTTCGTGATGATCGGGGGCATGAGCGCCGTTTCTCTGGTGGCGCTGGGGGTGCCGCTGCCAGTGGCTATCCTGCTGGCGATCCTGGCCGGCGTGCTGGTCGGAGTAATCCTCGAGAAGGTCGCGGTCGACTCGGCGCGGGGCGCATCGGTGATCACGCTGATCATCATAACCATTGGCGCGTCGATCCTGCTGCGCGGACTGGCGTCGCTGGTCTGGGACAAGAATCTCCATGCGCTGCCGTCCTTCTCGGGTGACCAGCCGATCGCTTTCCTCGGCGCCAGCCTTACCTCGCAGAGCCTGTGGGTGATCGGCGCCGGCACCCTGCTGGTCATGGCCATGGCGTGGTTCTTCAATCGCACCATCACCGGCAAGGCGATGCTGGCGACTTCGTACAACCCGTTAGCGGCCAGCCTGGTCGGGATCGACACCCGCCGCGTGCTGACCCTGGCATTCGGTCTGTCGGCAGGGCTCGGCGCCACCGCCGGCATCCTGACCGCACCGATCACGCTCACTTCCTACGACGTTGGCGTGCTGCTCGGCCTCAAGGGCTTTGCGGCGGCCGTCCTGGGTGGATTGGGCAGCGGAGTGGGCGCGGTGGTCGGCGGCCTGAGCATCGGGCTGATCGAGGCGCTCAGTTCCGGCTACATCTCTTCGGCCTACAAGGACGTCACGGCTTTCGTGGTCTTGCTGCTGGTCCTTTTCTTCCTTCCGGGAGGCCTGTTCGGGCGCGCGAGCGCCGAGCGGGTCTGATCCGCGAGGGCCAGGGGAAACATGGCAGACGAAGCATTGGCAGCCGCGAGCACGACGGATCCCGCAGTCGACAGTTCTTCCCAGGCCAGCACTTCCGAGTTTGAGCTCTGGAGCCCGCGCAAGTCGGGCTGGCGGGGGCTGGGGGCGCTGCCGCTGTTCGCCCTCGCGCTGCTGGTGCTGCCGTTCCTGCTGCCCAACAAGTATTTCTTCGACGTCGCGATCCTGGTCGGTCTCAACGCCATCGTGTGCGTCGGCCTCAACCTGCTGATCGGCTACGCCGGGCAGATCAGTCTCGGGCACGCCGGCTTCTTCGGCCTCGGCGCCTACGGAACCGGGATCCTGGCGACGACCTACCACTGGCCATCGGTGGCCGCGATCGCGGCAGCGGTGCTGGGGGTCGCGGTGCTGGCCTTCCTCGTCGGCCGCCCGATCCTGCGCCTCAAGGGCCACTACCTGGCGATGGCCACGCTGGGCATGGGCATCATCGTGCTCACCGTGATCCGCACCGAGGACCGGATTACCGGCGGACCAGATGGCATGGCGGTCGTGCCGCTGCGACTCCTGGGCTACGAGGTGAGCAGCGAAAAGGCCTGGTACGTGCTGGTCGCAATCGTGTTGCTGGCCGCCGTGTGGCTGGCCCGCAACCTCATCGATTCGCCCACCGGGCGGGCGCTGCGCGCGCTCAACGGCGGCGAAATCGCAGCCCAGGTGACCGGGATCGACACCGCCAGCGCCAAGCTGAAAATCTTCGTGATCTCGGCGGTGTTCGGGGCCTTCGCCGGTGCGCTGGCGGCCCACTACTCCGGCTTCATCACTCCCGGCAAGGCCGATTTCCTGCATTCGGTCGAACTGGTCACGATGGTGGTTTTCGGTGGCCTGGCCTCGACCTGGGGTGCCGTGGTCGGCGCCGCCGTGCTGACGCTGCTGCCGCAAGTGCTGACCGTGCTCAAGGACTACGAGATGGTCGCGCTGGGCGCCGTAATGGTCGGCACGATGATCGTGATGCCGCGCGGACTCGTGCCGACACTCGGCTTGCTCGGCCGCAAGGCCCTGCGGCGCTTCGACAAGTCCGGGAAGCAGACATGAAGCCGCTGATGAGCGTCCAGGGTGTCACCCGGCGTTTTGGCGGCCTGGCGGCACTCGAGGACGTGACCCTCGAGGTTCCCGACGGCGGCGTCCACGCGATCATCGGGCCCAATGGCGCCGGCAAGACGACCATGCTCAACGTGCTCACCGGCGTCTACACGCCGAGCGAGGGCCGGATCAGCTTCGGCGATACCGATCTCACCGGGCTGCCCAGCCACATGTTCGCCCGCCACGGCATTGGCCGCACCTTCCAGACGCCGCAGATCTTCTTCAACATGTCGGCGCTCGAGAACGTCATGGTCGGCCTGCACCGCCACGAAAGCCACGCGCTGCTGCCGGCGATGCTGCGGCTGCCGCGAATGGCCGTGGCAGAACGCAGTTCGCTCGACAGCGCGGTCGGCCACATGCGCTCGGTTGGCCTGGGCGCCTACCTCGGGGCCGACAGCAGCACCTTGCCCTACGGCGCGCTCAAGCGCCTCGAGGTGGCGCGGGCGCTCGCCTCGCGCCCGCGGCTGCTGCTGCTCGACGAGCCGGCCGCGGGCTTGAATCCCAGCGAGTCGATGGAACTCGCCGAACTGATTCGCGACATCGCCGCGGGCGGGATCACGGTGGTGCTGGTCGAGCACAACATGCGGCTGGTGATGAGTATCTCGGAGAGCATCTTCGTGCTCGACCAGGGCCGTCGTCTGGCGGCGGGCACGCCCGCGCAGGTGCGCGACGACCCGCTGGTGATCAAGGCCTATCTCGGTGCCGAGGACGAGGAAGATGCTTAGCGTCGCGGACCTCCACAGCTCCTACGGCAAGATCGCCGCGCTCAAGGGCGTCTCGATCACCGTGGGCGAGCGCGAACTGGTGGCGATTGTCGGGGCCAATGGCGCCGGCAAGACCACGCTGCTGCGTGCGCTCTCAGGGGTGCAGAAGATCACGAGCGGCAGCGTGGTCTTCAACGACGTCGATATCAGTGCAGCGTCGCCGCGGCGCCGGGTCCAGGCCGGGATCGTTCAGGTCCCCGAAGGGCGCCAGGTATTCGCCCCGCTGTCGATCGAGGACAACCTGCGGCTGGGAGCTTTCGTGCGCAGCGGAGCCGAGGTCGAGCAGGATCTGGAGCGCGTCTACGTGATGTTCCCGGCGCTCGCCGAGCGGCGGCGACTGGCGGCTGGCGCGCTCTCGGGCGGCCAGCAGCAGATGCTCGCCATCGGCCGGGCGCTGATGGCGCGTCCCAGGCTGCTGCTGCTCGATGAACCGAGCATGGGCCTGGCGCCGAAACTTTTCCGCGAGATCTACGCCCACATCGAGACCCTGCGGCGCGCCGGGACCACCGTGTTGCTGGTCGACCAGAACGCGCGTGCCGCGCTGGCGATCGCCGACCGGGCCTACGTGCTCGAGACCGGGATGATCACTCTCGAGGGCACCGGCCAGGAACTGGCCGCCAATGAAGCGGTGCGCGAAGCCTACCTCGGGGTGTGATCGGAGGTGGGGCTTGGGGGTCGTATCGGCCTGCGGGCCGAAGGAGGAATGGAAATGACTGACCGTTCACAAACTGGTGGTGGCACTGCTGCAGCGGGCAAGTCCCGGACCGTACCGACCTATTGCTATCAGTGCGTTGCCGGCCCCGATCTGCTGACGGTCAAAGTTGTCGACGGCGTAGCCACCGAGGTCGAGCCAAATTTCTGCGCGGCCGAGATTCATCCTGGCGGCGGCAAGGTCTGCGTGCGCGCCTACGGGCTGGTGGAGAAGACCTACAACCCCCATCGGGTCACGGTGCCGATGAAGCGCACCAATCCCAAGAAGGGGCGCAACGAGGACCCGGGATTCGTCCCGATCAGCTGGGACGAGGCGTTCGATGCGATCACCGCCAAGCTCGAAGCGATCCGGGCGGCCGGGCTGCGTGACGAGTCGGGCTACCCCCGGCTGGCCGCGAGCTTTGGCGGCGGCGGCACGCCCCAGTCCTACATGGGCACCTTCCCGGCGTTTCTCTCGGCCTGGGGCGCGGTCGACATGGGCTTCGGCTCGGGGCAGGGCGTCAAGTGCTACCACTCCGAGCACCTCTACGGCGAGCTGTGGCACCGGGCTTTCATCGTCTCGCCCGACACCCCGTACTGCAATTACCTGATCTCCTGCGGTTCCAACGCCGAAGCCGCCAACGGCGTGGTCGGAGTCTGGCGGCACGCCAACGCACGCATCCGCGGCATGAAGCGCGTCCAGGTCGAGCCCCATCTCTCGGTGACCGGCGCCTGTTCGGCGGAGTGGGTGCCGATCAAGCCCAAGACCGATGCCGCATTCCTGTTCGCGCTGATCCACGAGTTGCTCCACAACACGCCCCGCGAACGGCTCGACCTCGAGTACCTGCGCGACCATACCGCGTCCCCCTACCTGGTGGGCGCCAACGGCTTCTACCTGCGCGACCCGGTGTCGCGCAAGCCGCTGCTCTGGGATAGCGCAGCCAAGGCGGCGGCGGCGTTCGACACGCCGGGCGTGGTCCCGGCGCTGGAAGGCGAATACCGGGCGATGGCGGTCGAGATCGGCGCCGATGACGAGGTGATCGCCAGTGGCGAACTGGTCGGCACCACCGGATTCTCGATGCTGGCCGAGCACATGAAGCAGTTCGACGTCGACTGGGCGCAGCAGATCTGCGATGTGCCGGCGACGACCATCCGCCGCATCGCACGCGAGTACATCGACGCCGCGCAGGTGGGCGCGACCATCGAGGTCGAAGGCCAGACGATGCCCTTCAGACCGGTCGCGGTGAGCCTGGGGAAGACCGTCAACAACGGTTGGGGCGGCTACGAATGTTGCTGGGGCAGGACGATGCTGGCGGTGCTGGTCGGTGCGCTCGAGGTGCCGGGCGGGACCATCGGCACGACTATCCGTCTGAACCGCCCGATGTCGGAACGGCTGCAAAGCGTCCAGCCGGGCCAGGACGGGTTCATGCACTTCCCGTTCAATCCCACCGACCGCGAGCACTGGAGCCCGAAGCCCAATATCCGCAATGCCTACCGCACGATGGTGCCGCTGGCTTCGGACGGTCCCTGGAGCCAGGCCCTGGGCCCGACCCATTTTTCGTGGATGTTCCTCGACGAGACTCCCAAGGGCTTGCCGCGGGTCAACCCGCCCGACGTGTGGATCGTCTACCGCACCAATCCGGCCATCTCGTTCTGGGATACCGGGGCGTTGGGCGAGAAGATGGCCAGGTTCCCGTTCATCGTGGCTTTCGCCTATACCCGCGATGAGACCAACCACAACGCCGACATCCTGCTGCCTGATGCCACCGACCTGGAGAGCCTGCAGCTGATCCGCATCGGCGGTTCCAAGTACCAGGAGCAGTTCTGGAAGACCAAGGGTTTTGCGTTGCGCCAGCCGATCGTGGCCCCGCAGGGCGAGGCTCGCGACATGACCGAAGTGGCGACCGAACTGGTCCGGCGCCTGGGGCTGATCGAGAAATACAACGCCTCGATCAACAAGGGCGCGGGCGGGGTGCCGCTCAAGACCGACAGCTACGATTACGCGCTCGAACTCGGGCGCGAGCACTCGCGTGACGAGATCTGGGACGCGGTCTGCCGCGCGGCCTCAAGCGAAGTCAGCGAAGGTCGCGAGGAGCACGGTCTCGAGTGGTGGCAGGAACACGGCATGATGACCGCGCCGTTCCCGCAGACCGACTGGTACCTGTTCCCGACTCTCAAGGCCGCGGGACTGCGCTTCGAGCTGCCCTATCAGGAGCGGATCTTTCGCATCGGCCGCGAGCTGGGCAACCGCCTGCACGAAAACGACATGCACTGGTGGGACAAGCAGCTCGAGGAATACCGGCCGCTGCCCGACTGGAAGGACTTCCCGCATGAATGGGCGCAGGCGGTGGTGGTCGCCGGCGGCGAGGAGAAGGACTACCCCTTCTGGCTGCTCACGGCACGCAGCATGCAGTACTCGTGGGGCGCCAACGTCGGCGTCAAGATGATCCGCGAGGTGGCCGACAACATCGCCGGTCACCGCGGCGTAATCATCAACACCGGGCGCGCCGCCGAGCTCGGCATCGAGGACGGCGACGAGGTGGTGATCTCGACCCCGCAACGCGAGACCCACGGCAAGGCCGTGCTGCGCCAGGGAATCCGCCCCGATACGCTGCTGCTGCTCGGGCAATTCGACCATTGGGCGACACCGGTGGCGCGCGAGTTCGCCATGCCCAGTCTCAACAAGCTGGCGACGATGTCGCTGGCCCTTACCGACGCCACTGGATCGGGCGCCGATATCGTGCGAGTCCGGATCCAGCCGGCAGGGAGGAAATCATGACCCGCTGGGCGATGATTGCCGACCTGCGCCGCTGTGTCGGCTGCCAGACCTGCACCGCTGCGTGCAAGCACGCCAACGCCACGCCGCCCGGGGTGCAGTGGCGCCGGGTGATCGACGTCGAGGTCGGTGAATATCCCAACGTCAACCGGGCCTTCATTCCGGTCGGCTGCCAGCACTGCGACGACCCGCCGTGCATGGACGTCTGTCCGTCGACGGCGACTCGCAAGCGCCCCGACGGGATCGTCACGATCGACTACGACCTGTGCATCGGTTGCGCCTATTGCGCGGTGGCGTGTCCCTACCAGGCCCGCTACAAGACCGACCGGGCGAGCTTCTCGTATGGCGAGCCGACGGCGAGCGAGAGATTGCGCTTTGACGAGCGCCGGCTGGCGGTGGCCACCAAGTGCACCTACTGCGTCGACCGGATCGATGCCGGGCTCGCGGCCGGGTTGACCCCGGGCGTCGACCCGGCGGCGACGCCGGCGTGCGTCAACTCCTGCATCTCGCAGACCCTGCACTTTGGCGACCTCGACGACCCGGCCAGCAATGTCTCGCAGTTGCTCGCCGAGAACCAGTATTTCCGGATGCACGAGGAACTCGGCACCGGGCCGGGGTTCTACTACCTCTGGGACAAGCGTGACGACGGCGACGGCGAGCCGGCGGCGCCGGGAGAACAGCCATGAGCTTCGGACCCAAACCCTGGAAGCAGCAGCACTGGGACGAGCGCGCCGCGACCAACTTCACCGCCGGCGGCATCGGCGGCGGACTGGTGGTCGTCAACGCCCTGTTCGCGCTCGGTGGTGACCCGTCGGCAGCGGCGTTGATCGTTGGCCTGGTGGTGATGGCGATCGGCCTGACCACCGTGTGGTTCGAGATCGGTCGTCCGCTGCGGGCGATGAACGTCTACATCAACCTGCGCCAGTCGTGGATGACCCGCGAGGCCTACGTTGCGGGGGCGACCTTCGCGTTCGGGGCGCTGGCCTGGTGGACCGGGACCGCGGCGCTGTACGTGGCCGCTGGCGTCACCGCGGCGGTGTTCGTCTATTGCCAGGCGCGGATGCTGCGCCGCTCGGTCGGCATTCCGGCCTGGCGCGAGCCGGCACTGCTGCGATTCATTCTCGCCACTTCGCTGGTCGAAGGCCTGGCGCTGGGCCTGATCCTGCGCCTGGTGCTGACTGGCGGCGCACCGGTTGCGCCCTCCTGGGGGCTGGCGCTGGCGCTCGCGACCGCGGCCCGTCATCTCGCCTGGAGGCGCTACCGGGTGCGGGTCGATGCCGCGCTGGTTCCGGCCGCGCGGCGCGCCCTCGCGGCCGCGCATCCGCTGGCCTGGATCTACGGCACGGTGGTGCCGATCGTGCTCGCCGGGTCGGCCGCCTGGCCGGCCTACCAGACGATCCCGCTAACCATGGCAGCGCTGCTGGCGCTGTACGCCGGCGCGCGGCTCAAGTGGGTCGTGCTGACGCGGGCCGACTACAACCAGGGGTTCGGGCTGCCGCATCTGCCGGTGCGGGGCGTGAGGACAACAGTGCAGGGAGGTGGCAATGGGAAATGAGGGCACCACGTACATGTTCAACCGGGCCGTCGAGACGATGCCCCGGGAACAACTGCTCGAGCTGCAACTGCAGCGTCTGCGCGAGTCCTATGCCAACGCCTACGAGAACGTCGCGCTGCACCGCGAACGGCTCGAAGGGGCGGGATTCAAGCCCGGCGACCTCAAGCAGCTTGCCGATCTCGCCGACCTGCCGTTCACGGTCAAGAACGACCTGCGCGACAACTATCCATTCGGGATGTTCGCGCGGCCCAGGCAAGGGCTGCTGCGGCTGCATGCCTCGTCAGGTACGACCGGGAAGCCGACCGTGGTCGGCTATACCGCCGGCGATCTCGACCGCTGGGCCGACCTGATGGCGCGCTCACTGGCCTGTGCCGGGGCGCGCCCCGGTGACATCGTCCACAACGCCTACGGCTACGGGCTGTTCACCGGCGGCCTGGGGGCGCACGACGGCGCCACCCGCCTTGGCGCCACGGTGGTGCCGATGTCCGGCGGCAACACCGAGAAACAGATCGTGCTGCTGCGCGACTTCGCGGCGCGGGTTATCTGCTGCACGCCCTCCTACGCGCTGGCGATCGCGGAACTCGCCGACAAGGAGGGCATCGACCTGCGCAATGGGCCGCTGGCGATCGGCGTGTTCGGCGCCGAGCCCTGGACCGAGGCGATGCGCCGCGAGATCGAGGAGCGGCTGGGCCTGCGGGCCACCGACATCTACGGCCTTTCCGAAATCATGGGTCCGGGCGTGGCCTGCGAGTGCGAGCAGGGACAGGCCGGCCCGCACGGCTGGGAAGACCACTTCCTTTTTGAAGTCATCGACCCCGATACCGAGCGGCCGGTGGCCGATGGCGAGGCCGGCGAGCTGGTGATCACTACGCTGACCAAGGAAGCCTTGCCGATGTTGCGCTATCGCACCCGCGACATCACTCGCCTGGCGACCGAGAAGTGCGTCTGTGGGCGCACCCATGCGCGGCTGCAGCGCATCACCGGCCGCACCGACGACATGCTGATCATCCGCGGCGTCAACCTCTATCCGTCGCAGGTCGAGGCTGCGTTGCTGGGTATCGCGGAACTCGAGCCGCACTACCAGCTGGTCGTCGATCGCGTCAATCACCTCGATGAACTGACCATCGAGGTCGAGGCCCGTTCCTCGGTGTCGTTCACGCCCGAGACCTTTGCGGCCATCGGCGAGCGGGTGCGCCACCACGTCAAGTCGATGGTCGGCGTCACCGCGAAGGTGAAGATGATGACTGCCGGGTCGGTGCCGCGCTCGATGGGCAAGGCGGTCCGGGTGCGCGACCAGCGGCCCAAGGGCTAGGAGTCGCGGGTGGGGCGAACCTGGAGTGCGGTCGTTCCACTTCTGTGCTGTCGCCAACCGATGAGGAGGAGCCGGGATGATGAATTTCGAACGCCAGACGACCAGGAGGCTGCATGAAGAGCATGTCGCGGTCGTCGATCTGCTCGGCCGTTTTGAGCAGGCAATGGTTGGCTATCGTGATCCGCCCCTCGTCGGCGACGATCAATGGCGCAGCATCGCACGCGACCTTGGCGCCGGGATAAGAGGAGAAATCGAACATCACTTCGATTTCGAGGAACAGTCGCTTTTCCCCCGCCTCGAAGCCAGCGGCGACGGAACCATCGTCCAGATCCTCAGCGACGAACACAGCATCATCCGCCAGGTTGCGTCGGAACTTGGCGGGTTGCTCCAAATTTCACTGTCCGAACAATTTGAAGGGGCCGAGTGGCGAACACTTAAGATGCTCGGGTTTGAATACGTCGAGCGTATGATTTCACACATCCAGAAAGAGGAAATGGCGCTGCTGCCGGCTCTCGAGAACATCCTCGGCGATGATGACGACGCAGAGTTGGTGCTCGACTACGCCGGTTGACCAGCGCCTGAAAGGAGATGACATGAGCAAGGGAGCGCAACCGGCCGCCGGCGACGAAATCAAGATTCGCGCGTTGGCCAAGGATGACCTCGCTGCGGTGGTCGCGATCGATGCCGCGCTGGGCCGGCTGGCGCCGCGACGCGCCTATTTCGAGCGGCGCCTGGGAGCTGCCCTCGCGAGCCCGGAACTGCATGTGCAATTCGCCGCCGAGCGCTCCGGTGCGCTGGTCGGGTTTGCACTGGCGCGTCGCCTGGTCGGTGAATTCGGGGCGGTACAGCCGGCCGTGCGGCTCGAAGTGATCGGGGTCGACCGCGGCGAGCAGGGTGCCGGCATTGCCACCCGGCTGCTGGCGCGCCTGCAGCACAGCGCAGCCGATGGCGGCGCCGCCGAAATGCGCACCCAGGCTTCGTGGCGCGACGGCAAGATGCTGCATTTCCTCGATCACGCCGGGTTCTCGCTCGCCACCGACCACGTCATCGACTGCGCGGTGCGCGCGGGGCATTTCGACGAGGTCGACCAGGAGGAGAGCGCTGCGCCTGACTCGGAGAACTCCTGGAAGACTCCGGAGACCGACTACAGCGCTGCGGCGGATAACGATTTCGAGGCGCTCGGTCGCGACCGCATCGAGGCCCGGTCGCTGGCGGCCGGGGATTTCGATGAGGTGGCGCGGATTGACCGCAAGATCACCGGCGTCGATCGCAGTGCCTATCTGCGCCAGGTCTTCGCCGAGGCGCTGGGCAACTCGGGCGTGCGCGCTTCACTGGTCGCGCGCAAGGACTCGATGACGGTTGGCTTCGTGATGGCCCGGACCGACTTTGGCGATTTCGGCCGCACCGAGCCGGTCGCGGTGCTCGACACCATCGGCGTCGACCCCGACTTCGGGCACGCCGGGGTCGGACGAGCGCTGCTCTCGCAGCTCTTTCTCAACCTCCAGGCGCTGCGGGTCGAACGGCTCGAAACGGTCGTGGCGCGCGGTGATTTCGCACTGCTGCGCTTCCTCTACGCGGCGGGGTTTGCGCCCGCCGAGCGGCTGGCCTTCGTGCGCTCAGCCGTGTAGCGACTCGTACTTCGCCATCAACTCGTCCGGGTTCTCCTGGTAGTCGGGGTTCGGGACGATGCAGTCGGCGGGGCAGACCAGCTTGCACTGGGGCTCGTCTTCGGCACCGACGCATTCGGTGCACTTGAACGGGTCGATGACGTAGATCGGATCGCCGGTTGCGATCGCATCATTGGGACAGACTGACGGGCAGGCGTCGCAGCTGGTGCAGTTGTCGTCGATAAGCAGTGCCATTGGTTTCCTTCCTCTCGTCGTTGATGGCCTAGGCCGCTATCCGTGCCCCGCCCATCGCGGTCAGTTTTTCATGCCTGAAGGCGCCCCAGATCGCCGCGCCGATGGCGCCGGCATAGATCGAATCCGGATGGTTGCTCGCAATCAGATCTTCCATCTTCTCATTGGCCATCTCTTCCTGCAGCGCGGCCAGCAAGCCGATGTCCAGCGCCAGCCCGCCGGTAAGCAGCACCTTGCCCTTGGTGATTCCGGTGACCTTGAGAAGCTTGGCCAGCCGTGAGGCCATTGACATGTGGATGCCCTTGAGGATGTCGTTGGTGGCGATGCCGCGCGACACCATGTTGATGACGTCGGTCTCGGCGAGCACCGCGCAGATCGAGCTGACTTTCTCGGGGTTCTCGGACTTCGTCGACAGGCGGCCGATCTCCTCGATGGCGACGCCGAGGTAGCGGGCAATGTTCTCGAGGAACTGCCCGGAGCCCGACGCGCACTGGCTGGTCATCTTGTAGCCCAGCACCTTGCCCCGCTCATCGACGTAGATCGCCCGGCCGTTGAGGGCGCCGATGTCGATCACGGCATTGGCCGTGGGGTCGAGGAAGATGGCGCCGCGCGCGTGGGTGGTCATGGTATAGAAATGGCCGGTGGCGAACTTGACGCTCTCGCCCTCGCCGGTGGTTGCGACGTAGGCCACTTCGTCGGCGCCGATCCCGGCGTCCTGGAGCACTGATTCGTAGCATTCGCGCGCCAGCTCGAGCGTGTCGCGCCGCCGGATCCGCTCGCAGCGCCGGGCCACCCAGGTGTGCTCAGCGCCGGCATTGTCGAACAGGACCGCCTTGATCGCGCCGGCCCCGATGTCTAGTCCGATGGTGTAGGTCATGCCCGTGCCTCCGCTGCCTTGCCTTCCTCGACGACTGCCCGCCACGCGTAGGTCGCGCCGCCGAGCGCCCCGGTGTAGATCGAATCAGGATTGATGTTCAGCGTGACCTCGCCGTAGTTCTCGCGGACCAGGTCGCGCAGAGACTTCACCGCGGCTTCGTTCTTGGCCACGCCGCCGGTGAACGTGAATTCGTTGCGGATGCCGCCCGAGCGGGCCAGGATCGACATCGCGCGCAGGATGATCGCCCGGTGCAGCCCCGCCATGATGTCCTCGCGCTTCTCGCCGAGCGACAGGCGGTCACGCAATTCGGCGCCGGCAAACACGGTGCAGGTCGAGTTGATCCGGATCGACTTGGTCGCCTTCATGGCCATCGGGCCGAGTTCGTGCAGGCCCATGTTCATCTCGTCGGCGATGTAGCCGAGGTAGCGCCCGCAACCCGCAGCGCAGCGATCGTTCATCTGGAAGCTCTCGACGATGCCGTGCGGATCGACCTGGATCGCCTTGGTGTCCTGGCCGCCGATGTCGAGCACGGTCGCGGTGCCGGGATGCATCATGTGCGCGCCCAGCCCGTGGCAGAGGATCTCCGAGCGGATGTGTTCCTTGGAAAACGGCAGCCGGGCCCGGCCGTAGCCGGTGCCGACCACGTAGGCCTCCTCGAGGGGCAGCTCGATCACGCTGCGAAACGGCGCCCGCAGCTTGTCGGCCAGGTTCGCGAGCTCGGGCATCGCCACGAAAGTGCGGTCAAGGGCTGCGAGCAGGTGGCCGCTCATCGAGTCGCCGTAGACCCGGTTCTCGACCTCGATGATCGAGCGGTCGAAGATGTTGAGCAGGTAGTCGTAGCGCAGCTCGGCTTCCTTGGCCACTTGCTCGCTGATCGAGAGGTAGCTGCTGCCCGCGATGTCACGGAAGAAGTCGCTCTTGCGTTCGGCCCCGGGCGCGAACAGCGACGGCGCCAAGGCGTGCAGTTGGCGAAATACTTCCTCGAGCGCCGCGCGCACCGGTGCGGTCAGATCGCCGAAGCGCGCCGTCTCGAGGTTGCGCGCGCTGGTCGCTTCCAGGTCGCTCAGCTGCTCGATGAACTGCTCGAGCCGGAAGTCGCGTTCGAGCTGGCCAAGGAAGGTGTCGAGGTTGCCGTTGAGTCCGCTCGCCGGCGCCAGCGCCTGGCGCAGCAGGAAGAAGCGGCTGTTCACCAGCGCCTCCTGCTTGGCGATGGCCGCGGCGGTGTCGTAGTTCGAGCGCGAATTGGTGATGCCGCGACCAAGTACGTTACGGTCCTCGTCGATCACCACCGCCTTGGTAGTCGTCGAGCCGAGATCGATGCCGATGAAGCAGCGCATGGCGGCCCCCTTTAGCGCAGCGCCGCGGCGTTGGCGGCGCGCTTGTGCTGGATCATCTGGAAATAGCTCTCCAGCCGGTTCTTGACGTTGGCCGCCGAGAAGTAGCGCGGGTCGACCAGGTCGGTTTCGATGAACGCCGCCGGCTTGCCGGTGCGCCGCTCGACCTCGCGCAGGATCAGCAGCTGTCCCGCCGAGAAGCTGTTGCAGCTCTTGATCGAGTTGATCAGCAGGCCGTCGGCGTCGTATTCCTCGATGTACTTGCAGATCATGTCGATGCGCGAGGGCAGGTTGAGGTTGGTGTAGCAGCCCAGGCAGTACTCGGCGAGCGACTCGAGCGGATGGTCGGGGTCGTGGCGGAAGCCGTTGTCATAGACCCCGCCGACCTTGGCGTAGGTGCTCGAGACCACCACCGCGCCCTCGTCGTAGAACATCTTCCAGAAATCGCGGAAGTGGGTCCAATTGGGCGGACCCTCGATCACCAGGCGATACTTCTCCTCGTTGAGCTCGCCCTCGGGCGTTACCGGACCCTTGCCCAGGCGCACCCGTTCCTCGACCTCGGCGCGCAGCACCTCGTAGTAGCGGGTGGCTTCAGGAGTGCCGCGGAAGGCCGTGAAGATCGGGCCAATGTAGTAGACCGCGCCAAAGTAGGCGTCGATCGGCGAGGGCCGGTTCTTGGCCGCTTCCAGCACCTTGACCAGGTCGTCTTCGGCCTTGGCCGACTCGCGCATGTACTGGCGCAGGCGGTCGATGTCGAACTTGACTCCCGAGATCCGCTCCATCGCCGGGATCACGGTTTCCTTCAGTTGCTTGACGACGTAGTCGCGCATGTTCTTGTTGATGTTGCCGTCGCCCTGGTAGGGCACCTGCAGCATCACCGCCTCGCCGCCGAATTTCTGGCGCAGCAGCTCGAACCACTTCATGAAGGTGAAGCAGCCGGTGTACGAAAGCAGCAGCAGGTCCGGGCGGGGCAGCTTCTGGCCGGTCGGGCCGATCTCGCCGCCGAGCATCATCCCGATGTCGGCCTTGACGTAGGTGCAGACGTCCTCCGACTGGCCGTCACGCTCGGCATTCATGATCATCTTGCCCGAGCTCTTGCGCAGCGCGTTCTGCAGCGCGTTGGTCTCGGGCAGGCTGCGTTCGAAGTCGAAGCACATCACCAGTTCGTTGAGGTTGCCCGGAACGAAGGTGGCGGCGACCTTCTTGCCGCGCTCGTGGGCGGTCGAGAGGTCGGTGTAGTTCTGGTTGATCATCTCCTTCTGCAGGAGCATTGCGTCCTCTTTCTGGACGACCGGCTTCTTGCGGTTTTCCGGCATCGAAATCTGGACTGTGCTCATGCGGCGCTCCACAACTTGATCGAATCGGCAAAGGTACCGGCCTGCTCGCGGATCGGAGCCATCTGGCCGGTGTTCTCGGAATACTTGAAGGCGGTGTGCGGGACCTTGTGACGGGTCAGCACGTCCTGGAGCATCGGGCGCTCCAGGAGCGCCGGGTCGCAGAACGACGGGGCGGCGAACACCACCCCCTCGGCGCCGCGATCCTTGATCTGGCGCAGCAGGAACTGGCCCTTCTCCTCGCGCGTGGTCTCGTACTTGGCCGAGGTCGACGCCGAGTGATGGAGGAAGGCATGCGACAGGTTCGCAAGCGGCTCGCCGGAGGTGTCGACGTCCTCGAGCAGCCAGCGGGTGACCAGCATGAAGTCGTCGTCGACGACGTAGCAGCCCGACATCTCGATGGCCTTGATCAGCGTGAGCGGCGGCTGTTCGCAGAAGGTGCCGTTGATGACCACCCGGGCGTTGTCGCGCATCGGCCGCTCGACTGCCGCGGTGGCGGCGAGATAGTCGCGCACCATCGCGGTGTGCTCTTCGACCGGCAGGATCATGCCGGCCTTGATCAGCAGGTAGACCTCGGAGGTCGGCGCCTGCCAGGGCTTGGCGGCGCGGTACGCGTAGAGCTCGTTGATCGCTCGGCGGTTCTCGTTGTAGACCGCGATCGAGGCGCACAGGGCCTCGTCGCTGATCGGCTTGCCGGCGAGCTCGCCGAGGTCGTGGCGCAGGATCTCGAGTTCGTGCTCGTAGTACTGGCCGCCGACTTCGTCCTGGTAGTTCTGCGGGACGTCGAAGTAGCGCACGTACTTGTCCTTGAACAGGATCTTCCACATTCCCGAGAGATTGCGGATCACGTCGCAAATCGAGGGAAACAGCATCCCGTCGATGCAGTCGAGCCGTCCGGTCAGGCCGAGTTCGATGGTCGAGCGCGGAATCCGGCAGATGTAGCTCTGGTAGTAGGCGTCGCCCTGGATGACCTCGAGCCCGTCGCCGCCGCCCAGCACCCCGACCGGCAGCATGCCGGCGGCATGGATGAGTTCGCGCGGCACGTATACCGGCATGTAGCCAATCACCTTGGCGCCCGGGTGAGCCTCCTTCCATTGCTTGACCGCGGTGAAGTCGAGGTCTTCGTGCAGAGCCAGACAGCGCTCGATGATTTGGCCAACTTCATTCATCTCATGGTGCTCCTTAGGCGTGCTTCCAGACCGCGGGCCGTTTGGCCAGAAATGCGTCCAGCCCCTCGTTGGCGTCATGGCCGGTCATCAGTTCGTCGAGGTAGAGACGCTCGACCCGGGCGATGCCGGCGCGTACCCGCGGCGCGTAGTCGCCGCGCACCGCACGCAGCGCGTAGCGAACCGTCGCTGCGCTCTTGCCCGCGAGGTTGGCGTTGAACCACGCGAGCGCCGCGCCGGCCGGATCGTCGGCGACTGCGGCGACCAGCCCAAGGGCCTGGGCCTCCCGGGCGTCGATGGTGCGTCCCGAGAGCAACAGGTCTTCGGCAGCGATCTGGCCGACCCGTTCCGGCAGCAGCACGCTCGCCGCCGGGGCGAACACCCCAAGCCGGATCTCGGGCTGCCCGAATTTCGCGTCGGCGGCGGCGAACAGCAACCCCCCGGCCATCGCCACTTCCAGCCCGCCACCGAGGCACTGGCCGCGGATTGCGACCAGGATCGGCGCCGGAAAATCGATCATGCGCAGGACCAGGCCGTGCAGCGCGGCGAGCATCGCGGCGCATTGCTCGGCCAGGTGTTCCTCGACGCTTGCGCCAAAACTGAAGTGCGGACCATCGGCGTCGAGCAGCACCCCGAGAAGTCCCGCACGGTCACGATGCGCGACGAGCGCGGCGTCGAGCGCCGCGATCATGGCAGCATCGACCAGGTTGGCCTTGGGCCGCGCCAGTCGCAGCCGCAGCAGCGCGCCGTCGGCCTCGAGCCAGGAGCGCAGCGGCGTTTCCGCAGCGCCGCCGCCGACGGTTTGATCAGCCGGACTCATGCCTTCTTCGGCTGGATGCTGAGGTGCAGTTCCTCGCTCCAGCCGGTGCCGGCGGCGATGGCCTTGCGCAGGGCGATGAAATCGATTTCGCGGTCGTTCTTCGGGCCCTCGTTGAAGGCGATGAAGCCGGACCGGGCCTCGGTCATCATGTTGAGCGCCAGCCAGGCGCGCGAATTCTCCTTGTTGCGGTTCCAGGCGTCGAGCTTGGGTTTGCGCAGTTCCTCGAGCGACTTGGTGGTGCAGTCGGGGAAGGTCATCAGCAGCTTGGCACACAGTTCCTCGATCTTCTCGTCGAGCGCCGCGAGGTCGACCGTGCCCTTGGCCATCAGCGCCTTGCCCTGCGCCAGCGCCTCACCGGTCTTGGGCCGGCCGAAGCTGATCCGCCCGAATTCATCGGCGGCCAGCGTGGTCTCGACCAGCGGATTGGCGACGTACTTGCCGTCGACCTTGAGCGCCGGGACGATCGCGGTCAGCATCCCCATGTAGTAGGCCTCGTGGGCCGAGAACGGCTCGCACAGCACGCAGGCGGCCATCGCCCGCTCGGCGCCGATGATCACCGGCAGGAAGTCGGTCGAGCCGCCGATCGGCGCCGACCCATGTTTCGGTCCGGCCTGGCCAAAGCGCGCCAGGTCCTGGGTTACCGAGAAGTCGCAGGCCATGCCGATTTCCTGGCCGCCGCCGATGCGCATGCCGTTGACGCGGCAGATCACCGGCTTGTCGCAGGCCAGGATCGACGACACCATGTCGTTGAACAGGCGCATGTACTGGCGGTATTCCTGCGGGTGGCCGGCGTAGTACTCGGCATATTCCTTGGTGTTGCCCCCGGTGCAGAAGGCCTTGTCGCCGACCCCGGTGAAGACCACCGCGTTGACGTCGCGCGCGTTCGAGGCGGCCCGGAACGCCAGGATCACGCCCTTGACCATGTCGGTGGTGTAGGAGTTGAACTGGGTCGGATTGTCGAGCCAGATCCAGGCGTTGTAGAGGCCATCGACCACCTTGCCGTCGGGGGTGCGCGCCGGGCGTTTCTCGTAGCGCACGCCGGGGTAGACCGCGCCGTCACATAGGTCGTGGTTGTTCAGCTGCTTGGTGGTCGAACTCATCGGTGACTCTCCGTTCGGTAGTTCCTGATTGGCGCTTCTCGGGCGCTAGGGGACCAGTACCACCCGCCGCTTGATCCGGCGCTGGTGGACTGAGTCGAATACGTCGTTGATGGTCTCGAGCGGCAACTGCTCGACGAATGGCAACAGCGCGATCCGGCCGTCCAGGACCAGGTCCAGCGCTGCCGGGTAGAGTTCGGGCGGACAACCCCAGTTGCCGAGCGCGCGCGCGTCGAAGGCCATCAGGTTGGAGAGCCGGAGTTCAATGCGGTCCATGGTGAAGCCGACCACGCA
Organism: Burkholderiaceae bacterium; assembly: GCA_024643785.1. GTDB lineage: Bacteria > Pseudomonadota > Gammaproteobacteria > Burkholderiales > Burkholderiaceae_E > JAGXFR01. The sequence goes on along the minus strand of JAHEMI010000019.1, from coordinate 15,087 downwards.
CAGGGTCGCGCCGTGCACCAGCAGCGAGTAGGCGCTCTGCTGGCCGGCGCCGGTGCCCGAACATTCGAAGATCGCCCACTCGGTCTGGCGGGCGCCGTGGTCCTTGGCGAACTGCTTGATCTCCTTCTTGAGCGCCTTGGGCTCGAGCGTGCGCGCGTTGAGCGTCAGCGCCGCGCCGTGAGGCGCAATGGCAGCCAGCTTTTCGTCGTCGACGTCAATGGCGACTACGGTCGCCCCGGCTGCTGCCGCGATCTGTACGCAGTAGCCGCCGACCCCGCCGGCACCGATCACGATCGCCAGGTCGCCGGCCCCCACGCCCGAGCGCTGCACTGCCTGGAACGGGGTGGTGACCGCATCGGCGACCACTGCGACGTTGGCAAGCGGCAGGCCCCTTGCCGCCAGGCGCTGCTCGTCGACGGCGCACAGGCCGCGCGCCGGGACGGTGATGTGCGAAGCAAAGCCGCCGTGGATGTCGTTGCCTGGCATCTGCTGCTGCGGACAGATGTTGGGGCGTCCCCGCCGGCAGGCGTCGCACTGCCCGCAAGGGATAACCGCGGCAATGATCACCGCCTTGCCGGCCCACTGCTCGGCGCCGGCTCCGGCAGCAACCACCCGGCCGCTGATCTCGTGGCCCAGCGCCAGGGGCAGTTCCTTCTTGGTCAGCACGCCATCGTAGAAGAAACCGAGGTCGGTGTGGCACACGCCACAGCCGGCGATTTCGACCGTGACCTCGCCGCTGCCGGGCGGCGCGAGCTCGAATTCCTCGCGCACCATCGGCGTATTGGGCGCTGTCATCAGCCAGCGGTACCCGGTTGCTGTCATCCCGACCTCCTCCGTGTTCGGCCCGTTCCGGGAGGCGCCGAGGGCGCGCTCGCGAAGCGGCGTCTCGCCATCGCGGCGGCTGGTTCTGGTACCCGCGCGCTGGCTCCAAATCGCCCCGGTGTAGTCCCGGTTGACGCTCATTGGACGCTAAAGTAGTATTATGGTACCGAATTATCAAAATAGCTGTCAAGGCTGGTTTCGGGGCCCGGAACAGACCGGGAAAAGTGCGGGAGACAGACGCAATGGGCAACGGGGAAATGGGCGCCGGACGCGGCGTGTCGGTAGCGCTTACCGGCAGCGGCGGGGCGGGGGTCATGACGGCTGGGACGTTGCTGCTGGAGGCGGCAGCGCGTGCCGGGCTCTACGGCTTGATGGTGCGCACCAGCGGCCCGCAAATTCGCGGCGGCGAGGCCGCCGCGCTGTTGCGCGTCGCGGCGACCGAGGTCAGCGGGCTCGACGACCGCTGTGACCTGCTGATCGCGCTCGATTGGCAGAACGTGCACCGTTTCAGCGATGAAATTCCGCTCGATGCTTCGAGTTGCGTGATCAGCGATGCGGCCGCGGGCGAGGTCCCCGAGGCCTTTGCCCGGACCGGCGCGAGCGTTTTCGACGTCGGCTTCAAGGCGATTACCAAGGCGATTCCCGGCAGCTGGCCGAACATGATCGCCCTGGGTGTTGCGGCCGGGGCAATCGGCATTCCGCTCGCGGCCGTGGAACTGGTGATCGATCGCTCGCTCAAGCGCGGCCGCGACCGGCTCGCGGCGAGCGTCGCGGCGGCGCGCGAAGGACACGCTGCCGGGGCCAGCGCCGCGGCGGCGGCAGGAATCCGGCAGGTGGTCCCGGCTGAATCGCCGCCGCGCCGCTGGATGCTCTCCGGCAACGAGGCGACCGGTTTCGGTGCCGTGCGCGGCGGCGTGCGCTTTGTGGCCGCCTACCCGATCACGCCGGCGACGGAGGTGCTCGAATGGCTCGCCTCGGCGCTGCCCGATGTCGGCGGCGCCCTGGTGCAGGCCGAAGACGAACTGGCCTCGATAAACATGATCATCGGGGCGTCGTTCGGCGGCGCGCCGTCACTGACTGCGACCGCGGGCCCGGGACTGGCATTGATGACCGAGGCGCTCGGTCTGGCGGTGATCGCCGAGATTCCGATCGTGGTCGTCGACGTGATGCGCGGCGGACCGTCGACCGGCATTCCGGCCAAGAGCGAACAGAGCGACCTCAACCTCGCGCTCTGGGGTCTGCCCGGCGACGCGCCGCGGGTGGTGTTGGCACCGAACTCGATTGCCGACTGCCTGGCGACGACCCAGTGGGCGGTCCACCTCGCCGAGACCTTGCAGACCCCGGTGATCGTGCTCTCCGACCAGTTCTTCGGCCAGACCCAGGCGGTGATCGACCGCCCGCCCGAGCTCGACTACCAGACCGAACGGCTCATTCCCGGCGCCAATGAAGCGGGCTACCGGCGCTATGCCGATACCCCATCGGGGGTCTCGCCAATGGCGCTGCCGGGCACGCGCGGCGTGGCCTATATCGCCGAGAGCCTCGAACATAACGAGCGCGGCATTCCGTCGAGCGGCGCGGCCGACCATCATCGCCAGCTCGAGAAGCGCGCGCGCAAGATCGCCCAGGGCGACTACAGCGCCAACTGGGCGGATCTCGAGGGCGAGGGCAGTTGTGCCGTGATCACCTTCGGTTCCGCCACCGGCCCGGTGCGCGAGGCGCTGGCCCGGCTGCGCGACCAGGGCGGCAGCGCGCGCCTGATCTCGCTGCGGGTCCTGGCGCCGATCCTGCCCGAGCAGTTTGCCGCGGCGCTGGCGGGCGTCCAACGGTTGATAGTGGTCGAGCAGAACCACGGCGGGCAACTCTACCGCTACCTGCGGGCGCACTACGACCTGCCGGCCGAGGTGCGCAGCCACGCCTTGCCCGGGCCGTTGCCGTTCCGGCCCGCCGAGTTGCTGGCGGTATTCGAATCCTGGAGCAGCTGATGATTGACCCTCATTCTGGATCGGGGAGTGCGTCACGATGACTACCACTAGCGTGATCGAACGGATCACTCCGGCCGCATTCAAGTCCGACTACAAGCCGATCTGGTGCCCCGGTTGCGGGGACTATTCGGTGCTCTCGTCGGTCACCAAGGCGCTGGCCCAGCTCGAACTGGTGCCCGACGAAGTGGTCGTGGTCTCGGGCATCGGCTGCTCGTCGCGAATCCCGGCCTACACCAGCTGCTACGGCTTCCACGGCGTCCATGGCCGGGCACTGGCGGCAGCGACCGGGGTCAAGGTCGCGCGGCCCGAGCTCACGGTAGTGGTCGCCGGTGGGGATGGCGACGGCTACTCGATCGGCGGCAACCATTTCCTGCACGCCTGCCGCCGCAACGTCGACATGACCTATGTGGTCATGGACAACCACGTCTACGGGATGACCAAGGGCCAGCCGTCGCCGACCACCGAGCCTGACTGGAAATCGAAGATATCGCCGTGGGGAACCGGCGCGCCGCTGTTCCATCCGCTGGCCATCGGCCTGGCGGCGGGCGCCAACTTCGTGGCGCGCGCCTTCGCGGGCGACCCCAACGGTACCGCGGCGATCATCGCCCAGGCAATCAATACGCCGGGATTCTCGTTCGTCGAGGTGATCTCGCCGTGCGTGACCTTCCGGCCCGAACAGCGTGAATGGAAGAACGTCGTCCGGCCCTCGCCGGTAGCGACTACCAGGGATCCGGCGCAGGCCGCCAGGCGACTGATGAGCGACGACGGTTTCAACATCGGTGTGCTCTTCAGCGGCGACCGCATCCCCTACCGCGCTCCGGGCGTCGGGGCGGTGCGCAGCGTCAACGACCTGGAACTGGAGTTCGAGCTATGAGTGACGACAAGCTTGGCCTGGGAACAGCGGGTGGCCGCTCGGGAGCGGCGGCCGAGGTCGCCGCCGGAATCGGCGACGTCGAGGAGTTGATGGTCTACGCTTACGCGATGGAGGCCGAAGCGGCCGAGCGCTATGCCGAGTTCGCCGATGCCATGGAGACCCACAATAACGTCGAGGTTGCCGAACTGTTTCGCAAGCTCTCGCGCATCGAACACCTCCACGCCCAGCAGATTGTCGAAGCGATGCGCTGGAACGCGCCGCCCCCGCCGCCGCCGGGCGGGTTCCGCTGGCTGGGGCTGGAAGGGCCCGAGTCGGGCGACCACTCCGATCTGCATTACCTGATGCAGCCCTACCATGCGCTGCAAATTGCCCTGCGTAACGAGCAGGGCGCGCAAATGTTCTACGCCGCGGTGGCGCGCGAGGCCAGCGACGAGAAGGTCCGTTCAGGAGCGGCCGAAATGGCCGAGGAGGAAGAGGAGCACGTCAGCCTGATCCAGCAATGGCTGGCGCGTACCCCCAAGCCCGAACCGGGCTGGGCCCGCGACGACGATCCCCCAATGCTTGGCGACTGACTCAGCGGTGCTCGGGCCGGCAGCCCCGCGAGGGATCTGACAGGCATTCCACCAGGGCGGCGAACTCCTGCTGGTCGAAGTTGGTGTTGTCGTAATGAATGACTTCCGGGTACTGCGCCTGGTCGGGATGGAAACGCCGGGTCCGGTACTCGTCCCAGTGTTCGAGCTTGTAGCGGTCACGATGGTCGCCGCGGGCGATGATCCGCTCCTTGGCAGTGTCCTCGTCGAGCCCCACCCAGACCAGGCTGATCGCGGTGGTCACCGGAATGCGCATGGCGAGCGGATTGAATACCAGGCGTGACTTCACTTCGCGCGAAAACGGCCCCACCAGCACCGTGTTCACGTCGAGCTCGAGGTTTTCACGGGCAACGTCGATCATCCCCGAGTATTCCCGGTCGCGCAGGTTGTCGAGATAGGTGGGGCTGTCGCGATCGTCGGGATCGCCGGTGAGCAGCCCCATCACCCGTGAGCTGAACTCGCCATAGAGGGTGTCCTTGTCGATCAGGCAGAAGCTCTCGCCGGTGCGCTCGTGCAGCAGCGGCACGGCGAGCTTGGCCAGCGTGGTCTTGCCGGCGCCGGCATGGCCGCAGAAGAAGATCAGGCGCGCCATCAGGGCGCGGCCCCCGTGGCGATCGGCCGGTTCGGGTCAGCGCACCACTCGCTCCATGATCCCGGGTACAGCAGCGAGCCGCCCAGTCCGGCGAGTTCCATTGCCAGCACGTTGTGACAGCCGGCGATGCCCGAGCCGCAGTGATGGGCGACGTTGGCCGGGGCGACATCACCGAGCAGCGCCGCGAACTCGGCGCGCAGGACCGCCGCCTCCTTGAAGCGGCCGTCGGGCTGCAGGTTATCGGGCATCGGGCGATTGATCGCCCCGGGGATGTGACCGGCGACCGGGTCGATCGGCTCGGCATCGCCGCGATAGCGCTCGGCGGTGCGGGCGTCGACGATGGTCGGGGTGCCGCTGGCAAGCGCGGCCTGCACGCCGGTGACATCGATGCTGGGCGCGAGCGACGCACGCAGCGCGAGCTCACCGGGTTGCGGCTGCGGCGGCACCGCGACGCTCAGCTCCTGGCCCGCCCTCTGCCAGGCGGCAAGGCCGCCGTCGAGCACCGCTACTTCATGGTGCCCGATCCAGCGCGCCAGCCACCACAGGCGTACCGCCATCTGGCCGCCGGAAGTGTCGTAGGCGACCAGCTGGTCGCCGTCGGACAGTCCCAGGCGCTCGAGCAGCTTGCGGATCGCCTCGCGCCCGGGCAACGGATGGCGGCCGTTGCGACCGGTCTTGGCTCCGGCGAGATCGGTGTCCTGGTGCAGGTAGAAGGCCCCGGGAATGTGGCCCGCGCGGTAGCCGGCCGGCCCGGCTTCAGGGTCGAAGAGATCGTGGCGGCAGTCCACGACGACGCAGCGTCCGATTTCGCGGGCGAGATCGGCAGCAGAAATTATGGTGGTGAATGTCATGGGATTTGTTGTCTGCGGGGCGTTGGCTGCCCCGAATCAGGAAACCGTCAGGAACTGTTGAGAATACCTCATTGGAGTTGCCGGAAGCATCCTCGCGGCAATGACCACAACCCTGCGCACCGCGACAAAGAGAAGTAGAATCAACCCTTTGCACGAATTCCTCGGGCGGCCTTGCGGTCCTGCCCGGGATAGTCGTTGACCCCGGATATGGTTAAACGCGTTTCTAACCCTGACACGCCTGCCAGTGCGCCGACTTTCGAGCGCGCCCTGGCCGAGCTCGAAGAGATCGTGCGCAAGATGGAAGGCGGCGAGCTTTCGCTGGAAGACTCGCTCGCGGCCTATCGCAAGGGGGCCGAGTTGGTAGCGCACTCGCGCCAATTGCTGGCCGACGCCCAGCAGCAGGTCCGCATTCTCGAGGACCAGGTGCTCAAGCCGTTCGAATCCGCCGCGGCGGAAGATCGCTAGGGGGTGCGATGACGGTCACTGACGGGGCGATGATGGCCCCCAATGCTCAATTTGCCGCTGGTGACGCCGGCCAGGAGTCGTTTGCCGACTGGAGCGTACGTTGCTGCTCGCGGGTCGAGCGCGAACTCGAGCGCGTGCTGCCCACCAGCGAGGGCTCGCTGGCGCGCCTGCACGAAGGGATGCGCTATGCCGTGCTGGGCGGCGGCAAGCGGGTCAGGCCGCTGCTGGCCTACGCGGCCGGCGAACTGGCGGTGGCCGACGGCACGGCCCTGGATGCCGTGGCGGCTGCGGTCGAACTGATCCATGCCTATTCCCTGGTCCACGACGATCTTCCGTGCATGGACGACGACGTGCTGCGGCGCGGCCGGCCGACGGTCCACGTGGCCTACGACGAAGCGACCGCGCTGCTGGTCGGCGATGCGCTGCACGCGCTGGCGTTCGAGGTTCTCGCCGGGCTCGGTCAGCCCCGCCCCGGGGTGCCGGCTGCTGCCGCTCCGCCGGCGGCGACGATGATTGCGGAACTGGCGCGTGCCGCCGGTTCATTCGGCATGGCTGGCGGCCAGGCGATCGACCTGGCGGCGGTCGGCGCCGAGCTCGATCGCGACGCCATCGAGGAAATGCACCGCCGCAAGACCGGGGCGATGCTGGCGGTTTCGATCCGGCTCGGCTGGCTGGCCGGAAACAGCGTCCACGTCTCGCCCCAGGATGACCAGGCTGCGCTCGAGCGTTTTGGCGCCGCGATCGGACTGGCATTCCAGGTGGTCGACGACATTCTCGACGTCGAGGGCGACAGCGCCCTCCTGGGCAAGACGGTCGGCAAGGACGAGGCGAACAGCAAACCGACCTATGTCTCGGTGCTGGGAATCGAGGCGGCGCGGCAGTTCGCGATGCGGCTGCACGGCGAGGCTCTCGAGGCCCTGGAACCATTCGGCGCGGCGGCGCTGCGCCTGCGACAGGTCGCCGACCTGATCGTGCTGCGCCGACACTGAGGGACGGGCACCATGAGCAGCGCCGGGGAACTCCTGGAAAGCATCGACGATCCGCACGAGCTGCGGGCGCTCGAGCGCGCCCGTTTGCCGCAGCTGGCTGGCGAGCTGCGCGATTTCCTGCTCCAGTCGGTGGCGCGGACCGGCGGTCACCTGTCGTCCAATCTCGGCACTGTCGAGCTGGCGATCGCGCTGCACTACGTCTTCGATACGCCGCGTGACCGGATCGTCTGGGACGTCGGGCACCAGAGCTACGCCCACAAGATCCTCACCGGCCGGCGCGAGCAGATGGCGACGCTGCGCAAGTACGGCGGCATCTCGGGATTCCCCCGCCGCAGCGAGTCCGAGTACGACTCCTTTGGCACGGCCCATTCGTCGACCTCGATCACCGCGGCCCTGGGCATGGCGGTGGCCTCGCGCAACAAGGGCGAGAACCAGGGCCCCGAGCGGCGCCGCCATGTCGCGGTGATCGGCGACGGCGCGATGAGCGCCGGCATGGCTTTCGAGGCACTCAACAACGCCGGCGTCACCACCGACATCGACCTGCTCGTGATCCTCAACGACAACGACATGTCGATCTCGCCGGCGGTCGGCGCGCTCAATCGTTACCTCGCGCGCCTGCTCTCGGGAAGCCTCTACTCGAAGGCCCGCGACATGGGCCGCGCGGTGCTCTCCGCAGTGCCGCCGATGTTCGAGCTCGCCAAGCGGCTCGAGGAGCACGCCAAGGGGATGATCGCGCCGGGAACGATGTTCGAGGAGTTCGGGCTGAATTACGTCGGTCCGATCGACGGCCACGATTTCGATGCGCTGATCCCGACGCTCGTCAACATGCGCCACCTGCGCGGACCCCAGTTCCTGCACGTGGTGACGCGCAAGGGTCGCGGTTACCGGCACGCCGAGGCCGATCCCATCCTGTATCACGGCCCGGGCAGCTTCGACCCCGAGAAGGGCATCGACACCGCCAAACCGGCCGGGGCGCGCACCTTCACGCAGGTGTTCGCCAGCTGGGTCTGCGACATGGGTGTGCGCGACGAGCGGCTGGTGGCGATCACGCCGGCGATGCGCGAGGGCTCGGGGCTGGTCGAATTCGAAAAGCAGTTCCCCCGGCGCTATTTCGACGTCGGTATCGCCGAACAGCACGCTGTGACCTTTGCCGCCGGCCTGGCATGCGAGGGAATCAAGCCGGTGGTCGCGATCTACAGCACCTTCCTGCAGCGCGCCTACGACCAGCTGGTCCACGATGTGGCGCTGCAGAACCTGCCGGTGATGTTCGCGATCGACCGCGCCGGACTGGTCGGCGCGGACGGCGCGACTCACGCTGGCTCCTATGATCTCAGTTACCTGCGCTGCATCCCCAATCTGGTGGTGCTCACGCCGAGCGACGAGGACGAGTGCCGGCAGATGCTGTTCACGGCGTTCTGTCACGACGGCCCGTCAGCGGTGCGCTATCCGCGCGGCAGCGGCAGCGGTGTGCCGGAAACTGCCGAGATGCGCGCGATACCGCTGGGCAAGGCGCAGCTGCGCCGCGAGGGCCGCGGCGTGGCGATCCTGGTTTTCGGCACCTTGCTCGCGCCGGCGCTGGCAGCCGGCGAGGCGCTCGACGCCACCGTGGTCAACATGCGCTTCGTCAAGCCGCTCGACGCCGACATGGTCGCCGAGATCGCGCGGACCCACGACGCGATCGTCACGATCGAGGAGAACGTCGTCATGGGCGGCGCCGGCAGCGCGGTGCTCGAGGCGCTGAGCGCGCGGGGCATGCAGATTCCCGCCCTGCAGCTCGGATTGCCGGACCACTTCATCGATCACGGCGACCAGAAGAAACTGCTCGCGCTCGCCGGGCTCGATGCGCCGGGGATCGAAGCTTCGATCCGCGCGCGCTTCCCGGCCGCGGTGGCGAAGGAGCGGGAAGCAGCCAAATGAGAGAGACCAGATGAACAGCCGTGATCACAACGCAGCGAGCGTCGAAATGTGGAATGCCGGAATGCCTGATGTGCAGCGCAGTCACGACCGGCGTGAGTTGCGCATCGACCGGGTTGGCGTCAAGGACCTGCGCTATCCGCTGCGCTGGCGGCTTGCCGACGGCAGCGAACAGACCGGGGTGGCCAACTTCAGCCTCTACGTGGCCCTGGCGGCGACCCAGAAGGGCACGCACATGTCACGCTTCATCGAGCTGCTCGAAGACGTGCTGGCGCCCGGCAAACCGGCGCTCGAGCTCGCCGGGTTCCCGCGGCTGCATGGCGACATGCTGGGGCGCCTTGGCGCCGACAGTGGCCGGATCGAAATCGGCTTCACTCTGTTCCTCAAGAAGGCGGCCCCGGTGTCGCGGGTCGAAAGCCTGCTCGACTACCAGGTGGCGGTGGCAATCGATGGTCCGGGGAATGCCCCGTCCCTGGCGCTGACCGTAGTCGTGCCGGTCAAGAGCCTGTGCCCGTGCAGCAAGAGCGTCGCCGAGTACGGCGCGCACAATCAGCGCTCGCACGTGACGATCGTGGTCCGGACCAGCGAGCCGATCCCGGTCGAGGAGCTGATCAGGATCGCCGAGGAAGAGGCGTCGAGCGAGATCTATGGGCTGCTCAAGCGCGCCGACGAGAAGTACATCACCGAGCGCGCCTACGACAATCCGAAATTCGTCGAGGACCTGGTGCGCGACGTAGCGGCACGGGTCAAGTCCGATCCGCGGGTGCTGGGCTTCAGCGTCGAAGCCGAGAACTTTGAATCGATCCACAACCACTCGGCCTACGCCCGCATCGACGGCTGAGCGCTGAGCAGGGCCTAGCGCCCGCTACTTGGGCGCGAGCGTTGCGACGAACTGCTCGCCCAGCCTCAGCCAGGCCGCCAAATCCCCGTCCGATTCAAAGCCCGGCGGCGCGACAGAGACGAAACCCTTCATCGGCCGGCCGGTGAAGTCCATCTCGGCGGCGTGCGGCCGCGCGAGGACCGCGGCATACTGCTGCGCTCCGACCCGAACCATCAGGCGTTCGCCGATGATTCCGCACAGCATGTTCCCCCGCAGCATGAAGGCGATCGAACCGAACATCCGCCGCTCTTCGATCTCCGGGCGACCGGCGAAAGCCTCGCGCAGGCGCTGGGCGAGACCGGTGTCATAGCCCATCCGGCGGCCCGTTGCTTCAGTCGCGGAAATTGCCGAAGGTGAGCGGCAGGTCGGTGACCTTTTCCTTGACCAGCGCGATCGCCGCCTGCAGGTCGTCGCGCTTGGCGCCGGTGACGCGCACCGCGTCGCCCTGGATGCTCGACTGCACCTTGAGCTTGCTCTCCTTGATCAGCTTGACGACGCGCTTGGCGGTCTCGCCCGAGAGGCCGTGGCGAATCGTCACTACCTGCTTCAGCTTGTCGCCGCCCATCTTCTGCGGTTCGCCGTAGTCCAGGAAGCGCACATCGACGCCGCGCTTGGCGAATTTCGCCAGCATCACGTCGCGCACCTGGCCGAGTTTGAAGTCGTCATCGGCAAAGACCGTCAGTTCGCGCTCCTTGTGCTCGATGCGAGCGTCCGAACCCTTGAAATCGAAACGGGTGCTGATTTCGCGGTTGGCCTGGTCCAGCGCGTTGCGCACCTCGACCAGGTCGGCTTCAAGGGTGACGTCGAATGTTGGCATGGGCTAGTCTCCTGAAATTAGTCGATCTTCTTCTCGAAAAACAGTGCCGCGCCGAAGGCCGGGTCGAGGCCGTAGGGGGCAAAGCCGGCCTTGCGGTAGGCCGCCACTGCCGGCTTGTTGCCGTCGAGCACCTCGAGCGTGATCTTGCAGCAACCCTGTTCGCGGGCAAACTCTTCGAGCGCCGCCAGCAGTGCCGTGCCGACTCCGCGCCGATGGTAGTCCGGATCGACGGTGATGTCGTGGACGTTGACCAGCGGACGCGCCTGGAAGGTCGAAACCCCGGCGAAGGAGTTCAGCAAGCCGACCGGCTTGCCGTCGAGGTAGGCGAGCCAGCCGCGATATCCGGCAGTGGCAGCGAGCAGCGCCGGCAGGCGAGCGCGGACCGCCTGGGCGAGCGGCTGCGAGCCACCTTCGGCGCCGCTGGCGTACTGGTCGAGCAGTGCCAGCAGCGCTTCCCGGTGTTCGGCCAGCGCGAGGTCGATCGCGACGACGCGCAACATGGCTATCCGGCCTACTTGCGCGACCGGCCCTTGCCAGCGCCCTTCTTGGCAGCGATGCGCATGCGCAGCGCGTTGATCTTGATGAACCCGCCGGCATCGGCCTGGTCGAATGCGCCCTGGTCGTCTTCGAAGGTGACGATCTTGGTGTCGAACAGCGACTTGGGCGAGCTGCGGCCGGCGATGATCACGTTGCCCTTGTAGAGCTTGACGATCACCTTGCCGCTGACCGGGGCCTGCGTGTAGTCGATCAGGTGCTGCAGCGCGAGCCGCTCGGGCGACCACCAGTAGCCGTTGTAGATCATCGCCGCGTAGCGCGGCATCAGGTCGTCCTTGAGATGCGCCACTTCGCGATCGAGCGTGATCGATTCGATCGCGCGGTGAGCCTTCAGCAGGATGGTGCCGCCGGGGGTCTCGTAGCAGCCGCGCGATTTCATGCCGACGTAGCGGTTCTCGACCAGGTCGAGACGGCCGACGCCGTGCATGCCGCCGAGCCGGTTGAGTTCGGCCAGCAGTTCGTGGGCCTTCATCTTCTTGCCGTTGATGGCGACCAGGTCACCCTTGAGGAATTCCATCTCGACGTATTCGGGCTTGGCCGGCGCCTTCTCGACCGGCACCGTCAGCCGCCACATCCCCTTGGCCGGCGGTTCGCGGGCCGGATCCTCGAGAATGCCGCCCTCGTAGGAGATGTGCAGCAGGTTGGCATCCATCGAGAAGGGCGCCTCGCCCTTGCGTTTCTTGAAGTCGACCGGGATGCCGTGCTTGTCAGCGTAGGCCAGCAGCCGCTCGCGCGAGAGCAGGTCCCATTCGCGCCACGGCGCGATTACCTTGACGTCGGGATAGAGTGCGTAGGCGCCGAGCTCGAAGCGGACCTGGTCGTTGCCCTTGCCGGTGGCGCCGTGCGAGATCGCATCGGCCTTCTCGATCTTGGCGATATCCACCAGGCGCTTGGCGATCAGCGGGCGCGCGATCGAGGTGCCGAGCAGGTACTCGCCCTCGTAGACGGTGTTGGCGCGAAACATCGGGAACACGAAGTCGCGGACGAACTCCTCGCGCAGGTCGTCGATGTAGATCGACTTGACCCCGGCGCTCTTGGCTTTCGCGCGGGCGGGCTCGACTTCCTCGCCCTGGCCGATATCGGCGGTGAAGGTGACGACCTCGCATTGGTATTCGTCCTGAAGCCACTTCAGGATGACGGAGGTATCCAGCCCGCCAGAATAGGCGAGCACGACTTTCTTGAACTGGCTCATGGAGGTTGTCCGGCTAGAGTAAATAACCGCCAATTATAAACCGCCGCGTCAGCTCCTACTGGCCTTGTCGACGAATGCCGCGATCTGGCGCAGGCCGCGTTCGATATTGGCATTCGAGGTCGCATAGCTGAAGCGGATGTGCTGTCCCTCGCCGGGCACGCGGCTGCCGAAATGGATGTCGGCGAGCACCGCGACCCCGGCCTCGTGGAGGAGCCGCTTGCGGAATTCCTCGGAATCGGCGCAACCGGTCATGCGGCAGGCCTCGGTCACGTTGGGCCAGGCATAGAAGGCGCCGCCGGGGTTCTGGCACGAGATCCCGGGAATCTGGTTGAGCAGTCGGACGATCAGGTCGCGCCGCTCGAGGAAACGGTCGCGCATCGCGCGGGCCGCGTCCTGGGGACCGGTGAGTGCCGCCACCGCGGCCCATTGCGAGATGTGCGATGCGCAGGAGTCGGTATTGGTCACCCAGCGGGTGAATACCGGTGCCAGGTCACGGTTGGCGGTCAGCCCGATGCGCCAGCCGGTCATCGCCCAGGTCTTGGAGCAGCCGTCCGAAATGATCGTGCGCTCCTGCATGTCCGGCAGCGCCGCTATCGACGCGAACGACCCGTCGAACACCAGTCGCGAGTAGATCTCGTCGGCGTAGACCCAGACTTGCGGGTGCCGGCGCAGGATCGCGGCAATCGCCGCGAGGTCGTCGCTGCTCAGGATCCCGCCGGTGGGGTTCTGCGGCGAGTTCAGGATCAGCATGCGGGTGCGCGGTGTGATCCGGTCCTCGAGTTCATTGGGGTCGAAGGCGAAGCCGCGCGATTCGCGCAGGTAGAGCGGCACCGGCACTGCGCCGTGGGCCAGGATTTGCGACTCGTAGATCGGGAAGCCCGGCACCGGGTAGATCACCTCGTCGCCGGCGCCGTAGTCAGTGGTCGAGAGGATGGCGTAGGCGATGAACGGCTTGGCGCCGGCTCCGACCACCACGTCGTCGGGTTCGATCGTGATGCCGCGCATCTCGCCGAGGTAGCGCGCTGCAGCCGCGCGCAGTTCGGCGATGCCGGCGCTCGGCGTGTAGCCGTGGCGTCCGCCGGTGATGGCCTCGATGCCGGCCTGCTGGACGTGCTCGGGAGCCGGGAAATCGGGCTGGCCGATGCAGAACGAGACCACGTCGCGACCACTGGCCACCAGCCGGTTGACCTCGGCCAGGACCACGAACGCGTTTTCGGTGCCGAGCGCTGCGGCACGGCGGGAGATGGGCAGGGTCACGGCGGTGCTCTCGATGGCCAATATGTGCCGGAGTCTAGCAGTTTGGGCGCCGCGTTTGCCGCGCTCGGGACCCAATTGGCGGCGCCAGCGCGGGGCAGCGCGGCGGCCGGCAGGCAGGCCCGGGCGAAATCGGTTACCGTTTCGGCATCAGCCAATCCCTGCCGGAGAATCGCGATGAAATACCGCAAGCTGGGCCGCAGCAACCTGCTGGTTTCCGAACTTTGTCTCGGTACCATGATGTTCGGTGACCAGACTGACGAGAGCGAGTCGGCGCGGATCGTCGATCTCGCCCGCGAGCAGGGCGTCAACTTCATCGACACCGCCGACGTCTACACCAAGGGCGCTTCCGAGACCATAGTTGGGCGCTGCCTGAGCGCCGATCGGCACCGCTGGGTGCTGGCCAGCAAGCTCGGCAACCGGATGTCGGACCTGCCCAACGAGTCGCGTTACTCGCGCAAGTGGATCGTCAGCGAGCTCGAAGCCAGCCTGCGGCGGCTCGCCACCGACTACCTCGACATCTACTACCTGCATCGCGACTACGAGGGCGATTGCCTGGAGGAGAGCCTGCGGGCAATCGACGACCTGATCCGCGCCGGCAAGATCCGCTGCTTCGGATTGTCGAACTTCCGCGGCTGGCGGATCGCCGAGGTGGTGCGGCTGTGCGAGCGCATCGGCATGCCCGCCCCGGTTGTCTGCCAGCCCTACTACAACCTGCTCAACCGCGGCCCGGAAGTAGAGATCCTGCCGGCCTGCCGCAACTATGGCCTGGGCGTCGCCGCCTACAGCCCGATCGCGCGCGGCGTGCTCACCGGCAAGTACCGGCCCGACGCGCCGCCCGCCGAGGGTACGCGCGCGGCCCGCGGCGACCGGCGGATCCTCGAATCCGAATGGCGGCCGGAATCGTTGCTCATCGCCGAGAAGCTGGCGGCCCACGCCAGCGCCAAGGGCGTGTCACTGCTGCACTTCGCCTGTGCCTGGCTGCTTGCCAGCAGGACCGTAAGTGCGGTGATCGCCGGCCCGCGCACGCTGGCGCAATGGCAGGACTACTTCGCCGCGCTCGAGGTGCAGTGGGACGATGGCGACGAGGCGCTGATCGATTCGCTGGTCGCGCCCGGGCACCCGTCGACGCCCGGCTACTCCGATCCCCAGTATCCGCTCGCCGACCGGCGTAGCGCCTGAACGGGCTGGTCCTAGACCCGGCCGAGCACGAGGTATTCGAGCAGCGCCTTCTGGACGTGGAGCCGGTTCTCGGCCTCGTCCCAGACAACCGATTGGGCTCCGTCGATGACTTCGGCGGTGACCTCCTC
>JAHEMI010000018.1:20664-34101 GCA_024643785.1 Burkholderiaceae bacterium | reverse complement strand
GCGCACAGGCTGCGATAGGCAGCATCGACGAATTCCAGTGCATCGCGCATTCCGGGCTCGACCGGCTCGGATTTGCCGGCGGCAGCACCGATATCGACATAGGTAGCGCGGCGCGCACCGAGGGCAAAACCCATCGTTAATCCTCCTGGTCAAACCGGCCGCTACCGAAGCCCTGTGCCTGGCACCTCCGGATCTGATTCGAGCGCCCGTCGCGCGGGCATGCCGCACGCGGGCATGCCAATTCTACGACGAGGAACGCGGCGGCTTTGGAAGAAGCTCGCTATGCACGGCCAGTACCAACGGCACCCGGCAGTGCCGGCGCGCGCCGCTCAGACGGCTTTCGCGAGCCGGGCGCGCGCCTGGCGGATCCGGTCGTCCAGATATGCGGAGTAGAAGTCTGGCGAGCCGTAGCCGACGATGCGCTCGGCGATTTCACCGTCCGGCCCCAGGAAGACGACGGTTGGCGCAAAGCGCACGTTCAGCTGCGCGGCCAGCGCGCGTGGCGAGCGAGCGCCCGCAAGGCGAGCCGGCGCTGGCCCGTCCGCACGGACAAACGCCTGGTCGTCCTTGAGGTCGAACTCAACGACCTGGATTGACCTGGCACCGGCTTCGGCCGCCAGCCCCCGCATGTGCTCGTTGCGCAGCCGGTTGCACCAGGCGCAGCCGACGGCACTGAACAGGACCACGACGGGCTGGCCAAGCCGGGCGGCCCGTTCG
Organism: Burkholderiaceae bacterium; assembly: GCA_024643785.1. GTDB lineage: Bacteria > Pseudomonadota > Gammaproteobacteria > Burkholderiales > Burkholderiaceae_E > JAGXFR01. Next base: position 33,384 of record JAHEMI010000018.1, on the reverse strand, counting down.
AGCAACGGATCCAGGCTCGGCGGACGCTCCAGCGGTGAAACCTGGGCGGCGGCCGTCAGGGGCGTGGCCAAGGCCAGGCCCGCGAGCGAGCCGAGCATCGCCGTCATCAGCCGGCGGCGGGTATCGCCACGGTGACCTGACCGCGCCTTCATGGCCGGAACGAGGGGCTTGGGGTCTGTCTGGGCATAGGAACGGCCGGTCGTCACAATTGGGACTTGATTGTATGCGTATATGCGCATAAGATCGCGTCCACCCGAAAAAAGATCGCGCATGCTCCGGCCGCCACACTTGCCGGGCAATGACCGGCTGTCGGTTGGGTGCATGCCTTGATGCTGCGTCACGATGGAGACACGATGGACCAGATCACGCAGGTCTTCGAGAGGATGTCGCAATACTTCTCGTTGCTGTCCGAGCCGATGCGGATTCGCATACTGCACGCTATCTGCCATCAGGAACGCTCGGTCGGCGAGATCGTCGCCGACACCGGCGCCACGCAGACCAATGTGTCCCGTCACCTGAACGCGATGTATCGAGCCGGCGCGCTGTCGCGCCGCCGGCGCGGCAGCTTCGTCTACTACAGCGTCGCCGACCGCTCGCTGACCGACCTGTGCCGCAACGTCTGCGTGCACATCACCAACGGCCTCGGCGAATCGCAGGACCGCGTGGCCGCACCGCAGCGTCTCTCGGCAGGATTCATGGACGCGGCCGAGTCATCGCCCACCAGGAGTTCCAAGCGCCTTGGGAGTCCCAAGCAAGAGGATCGTTCCCGGGCCTGTCCGGCCGCGGCGTGCCCGTATGCATCGCAGGAGTCAGACTGATGGACCGAGAAGCAAAGGTGCCGGGCAGGATCCGCAAGGCGCCGGAGAACACGCTTTCCCCCGAGATGATGGCCGAGGCGCGCAAGGCGCGCCGCAGCTTCATGGGCAAGGCGCTGGCGATGGGGGCCGGAGCCACCGCGGCCGGGGTCGCCCGTGGCGCTGATGGCGACCCGAAGATCCTGAACCTGCCGGCCCATACAACCTCGCTCGGCCAGCCGGTTGCCGCCCGCGGCTACGGGGCGCCGTCGGTATGGGAGAAGAATCTGCAGCGCCGCGAGAGTCCGGGACTGACCCGGGTCGCTGCCTCCTCGGTCAGCTTCACGCCGCTTCAGGGACTGTTCGGGATCATCACGCCGAACGGGCTGCACTTCGAGCGTCACCACCAGGGCTGGTTCGATGTCGACCCCAGCGGTCACCGGCTGATGGTGATGGGCATGGTCAAGAATCCGCGGGTGTTCACGATGGACGAGCTGATGCGGCTGCCCTCGGTGTCGCGGATCCACTTCATCGAGTGCGGCGCGAACACGGGCATGGAGTGGGGCAATGTGGCGGTGCCGACGGTGCAGTACAGCCACGGCATGCTGTCGTGCTGCGAATACACCGGGGTGCGTCTGTCGACGCTGCTCGACATGGCGGGTGCCGACACCAGGAACGGCCGCTACGTGCTCGCCGAGGGAGCCGACGGCTCGTCGATGACCCGCACGATCTCGATGACTGCCGCGCTCGACGACGTGATGGTTGCCTGGGCCATGAACGGCGAGATGTTGCGTCCGGAAAACGGCTACCCGCTGCGCCTGGTCGTGCCCGGGGTGCAGGGAGTTTCCTGGGTGAAGTACCTGCGCCGGATCGAAGTCGGCGACAAACCCTTTTATACCAAGGACGAGTCGATTCACTACGTCGACCTGATGCCCGACGGCATCCATCGCCAGTTCACCTCGGTCCAGGAAGTCAAGTCCGTGATCACGACGCCTTCGGGCGGTCAGATGCTGCTCGACAAGGGCTACTACAACGTCACCGGCCTGGCCTGGTCTGGTCGCGGTCGCATCAAGCGCGTCGACGTCTCCGCCGATGGCGGGCGCAACTGGCGCACCGCGCGACTCGAGGGGCCGGTGCTATCCAAGGCACTCACCCGCTTCAACATCGACTGGGTCTGGGACGGTTCGCCGGCAATTCTGCAAAGCCGGGCAATCGATGAGTCCGGTCATGTCCAGGCGAAGATCAACCAGCTTCGGGCGGTGCGTGGCACGCGCTCCATCTATCACAACAATGCGATCCAGTCGTGGAAAGTGTCCGAGAGTGGCGAGGTTACCAATGTCCAGGTGTTCTGATCGCATGAAGCGTGCGCTCCTGAGCGTGCTGGTCGCCGGCGGCTGCTCGCTCCTGGCGGGGCAGGCCGCGGCGCAGGCCAAGGCTGCTTCCGCTCCCGCTCCCAAGCCCTGGGATCAGGTTGGGCGCACGGCCACGCCGGCCGAAATCAGGGCCTGGGACATCGACGTGCGCGCCGATTTCAAGGGCCTGCCGGCCGGCTCGGGGTCGGTCGAGAAGGGTCAGGAGGTCTGGGAGGGCAAGTGTGCAAGCTGCCACGGCACCTTTGGCGAGTCCACCGAAGTGTTCACGCCGATCGTCGGCGGCAGCACCAAGGAGGACATCAAGACCGGCCGGGTGGCGAACCTGACGCGCCGGGATTATCCGCAGCGCACGACGATGATGAAAGTCGCGCAAGTCTCGACGCTGTGGGACTACATCAACCGCGCAATGCCCTGGAATGCGCCGAAATCGCTCAAGACCGACGAAGTCTATGCGGTGCTCGCCTTCATCCTCAACCTGGCCGATGTTGTTCCCGAGGACTTCATTCTGTCGCACGAAAACATCGCTCAGGTCCAGGAGCGGATGCCGAACCGCAACGGAATGCTGATCCAGACGGCCATGTGGGAAGCGTCGGGCAAGCCCGATGTCCAAGGCAGCGCCTGCATGAAGAATTGCGGCACCGACATGGAGGTGCGCTCGCAACTGCCTGATCACGCGCGCGACAGCCATGGCAATCTGGCCGAGCAGAACCGTGTCGTCGGTCCCGTCCGGGGCGTGGACACCGCCAGTGAGCCGGCAGCGAATCCCGCAGGGCCGGCCATGGCGGCTCCCGCCAAGGCGGCGGCCGCACCGGCTCCGGTCACCAAGGTGGCAGTAGCAAAGCCTGCTGCGCAGATCGCGAAGGAAGCCAACTGCCTGGCCTGCCATGCGGTCGATCGCAAGCTCGTCGGACCCTCGTTCAAGGAGATCGCCGCCAGGTACCGGGGCGACGCCAAGGCGCCGGAGACTCTGGCCGCCAAGGTTCGCAACGGCGGGCAGGGAGTCTGGGGAGCGATGCCGATGCCGCCGAACCAGCAACTCGGCGCCGAGGACCTGCGCGCGCTCGTCAAATGGATTCTGGGCGGTGCCCAGTAGCAACCTTCATTCGTCTGCGGGTCTGGCCGAGCCTGACCCGACCCAACCATAGGAGAAAAGGGGTACTGCCTGAGATGAAATCCTGATCGTGTGCCAGATATTCCGCCCGTTTCGGGCCAACGGAACATTCTGTCGCGCCGTTTTCACAACCACTGATTTCGAACTCATTGGCCACTGCTAAGGCCAAAGATCTGGAAGGAGATGAAGCAAATGAATATGTCCCGACGTCAGACATTGCAGGCCGCCGGCGGATTGGGCCTGTATGGCGCGCTGGTTGCGCTCGGAATGCTGCCCGCCTCCGAGGCCGCGGCCCAGCAGTTCAACGCGACGGCATTTCAGGCCACGGGCCTGGCCGATGCCATGAAGGCCCTTGGCGCCACCGCGCCGACCGAATCCGCTGACGTGTCGATCGTCGCGCCCGACATCGCCGAAAATGGCGCGGTCGTGCCGGTCGGGGTCAAGAGCGCGATCGCGAACACCCAGTTCATTGCCCTGTTGATCGAGAAGAACCCATCCGCGCTGGCCGCTGCCTACGACATCCTCGAGGGGGCCGAGGCGGAGGTGAACATGCGCGTGAAGATGGGCCAGAGCTCCGACGTCTACGCGCTGGTTCGGGCCGACGGCAAGTTCTACATGGCCAAGAAAGAGATCAAGGTCACCCTGGGCGGCTGCGGCGGCTGATTTTTCGCCCCCGCCCGATCCGAACCACACGACACGAATACCTGGAGCAGAAAAATGGCAGATCCGATGCGAATCCGTGCCCTCGCCAAGGATGGCGGCGCAGATGTACGCGTGCTGATGGCGCACGAGATGGAAACCGGTCAACGCAAGGACTCAAGCGGCAAGCTGGTCCCGGCCTGGCATATCACGCAGGTCACCGCGGCACTCAACGACAAGCCGGTGCTTACCGCCTACTGGGGCCCGGCAGTCTCGAAGAACCCGTACCTGCAGTTCAAGATCAAGAGCGCCAAGGCCGGCGACAAGATCACGATTACCTGGGTCGACAACAAGGGGGAGAAGCGCACCGACGAAGCGCAGGTCAAATAGTCATTTCTTCGCAAATGCCGCCATTTGGGCGGCATTGTTTTGCTGATTCCCGACAAGAACACAATGGAGGAGACCATGAAGAAAATCTTTTTTGTATCGCTGCTTGGCTTGTTCCTGTCCGCCTGGGCTGCGATCGCGAGTGCTGACGGCGAGGTCAAGGCGGTCTATCACCTGAACGAAGGGATCGAGCAGGCGGTTGGGGCCCTGAGAAACGCGCGTAACCACCTCGATGCCGACCCCACCGCGAAGATCGTGTTCGTCGCACACGGCAAGGGAATCGACTTCCTGCTTGACGGCGCCAAGGACAAGAACGGCAACCCGTTCGATGCCACGGTTCAGACGCTCAAGCAACGCAATGTCGAGTTTCGCGTCTGCCGTAACACTTTGACCACGCGCAAGATCGACCCCAGCAGCGTGATTCCGGACGCGACCATCGTTCCATCGGGGGTTGCTGAAATTGCCCGGCTTCAGGCCAAAGAGGGTTTCGTTTACCTCCGTCCTTGATCCTGCTCGCCGGGGCGGGCTGGCGTGCCTCGGCGTGATTCAAGGAACCAATGGCTTCACTGACTAAATCAAGGTCAACAGGGAATCGCGCGTCAAGCGCCTTATGACCGTAGACGATAGAGATCGAACCATGACACTCAAGCAACTTGTAATGACGGGCAAAGCGGCCTTATTGGCCGCGGCACTCGGCGTAACGGTCCATGGCAGCGCATCCGCGCAGAGCCCGGACGCAACCATTCAGGCCATCGAAAAGTACCGGGAGATGCTCCAGGACGGCAATCCCGCCGAGCTCACCGTGGCCAAGGGCGAAGACCTCTGGAAAAAGAAACGCGGGCCGAAGAACGCGAACCTCGAGGGCTGTGACATCGGCATGGGCCCGGGCGTGTTGAAAGGAGCCTACGCGCAACTGCCCCGCTACTTCGCGGACACCGATGCGGTGATGGACTTCGAAACCCGTGTCGTCCACTGCATGGTGAGCTTGCAGGGATTCAAACACGCGGACGTGATCAAGAAGCCGTTCTCGGGCAGCGGCCAGTCGGCCACCGACCTGGAGGCGCTCACCGCCTACGTGGTCGAGGAATCCCGCGGTGCGCTCATCAATGTGCCGCAGATCCATGTCAAGGAGATTGCTTCGTTCAAGCGCGGCGAGAAGATGTTCTACTTCCGCGGCGGCCCCTACGACTTTTCCTGCGCCACCTGCCACGCGGTCGACGGTCAGCGCATCCGCCTGCAGGAGTTGCCTAACTTGACCAAGGAAGGTCCGGCCCAGCGCGCGTTCGCGACCTGGCCGGCATATCGCGTCTCGCAAGGCGCAGTGCGCACCATGCAATGGCGTCTGAACGACTGCTTCCGTCAGCAGCGCTTCCCCGAGCTCAAGTACAGTTCCCAGGCGTCGATCGACCTGATCACGTTCCTGGGCGTCAATGCAAAAGGCGGATCGATGGATTCGCCTGCGATCAAGCGCTGAGGGAGACGGAGATGATCAGCAAGAAGACATACGTATTCGTAGCGGCCGCCTCGGTGCTGGCCGGCTGTGCCGGCCTGGTCAGCGTCACCGACGAGGATGTTGTTGCCGCCCTGAAGGATTCTTTTTCGGAGCGCAGCATCGCCAAGCTCGACCGCCTTGACCAGAGCGAACTGCAGCGCGCCTGTTCGCAGTACGCCCGGGCGGAGCTGCCCGCGCCGCTGCGCGAGAAACTCCAGCAGGCAGCTCTGGACGCGGTCAAGTATCCGGCCGACAACAAGTACCTGGGCGACTGGAAGAGCGGCGAGAAGGTCGCGCAAAATGGCCGTGGCATGCAGTTCACCGACGATGAAAAGACGGTCAACGGCGGCAACTGCTATGCCTGCCATCAGCTCGACAAGCAAGAGATCTCGTACGGCAACATCGGTCCGTCACTGTGGAACTACGGCAAGCTGCGCGGCGATTCCGAGCCGATCATGAAGTACACCTGGGCCAAGATCTGGAATTCGCATTCGTTCAATGCCTGCTCCCAGATGCCCCGCTACGGCGGCGCCAACATTCTGACCGAGAGCCAGCTCAAGGACGTGATGGCGTTGTTGCTTGACCCGTCATCGCCCGTAAACAAGTAGGTTCTTCCGGAAGCGGCCCCGGCCAGGCGCAAGCCAGTCGGGGCCGACTGCCGCGGCGGTCGTTCGCGGACGGCTGCCTTTTCCGGGCTTCGCATGCGCGTGCGGGCGCATGCAAACAGCTAATTTTCCAGGGTCGTTGCGCCCTGAATCGGGTGAGAAATCGCTATGGATCGACGTGAATTCCTTCAGGTCATTGCCACTGCCTCGGCGGCCGGCCTGCCGCTTGCTGGCTGTGCCGGCATTGGGGCGACCAACGGAGCAGGGGCTGGCGCCGCCGGCGAGGCGATGTACGACATCCCGCGCTTCGGCAACGTCAGCCTGCTGCACTTCACCGACTGCCATGCGCAGCTCACGCCGATCTACTTTCGCGAACCGAGCATGAACATCGGCATCGCCGACTCGATGGGCAAGGTTCCCCACCTGGTTGGCGAAAACCTGCTCAAGGCGTATGGCGTGACACCCGGTTCAGCCCAGGCGCACGCGTTCACCTATCTCGACTTCGAGAAGGCGGCCCATACCTACGGCAAGGTTGGCGGCTTCGCGCACCTGGCAACGCTGGTCAAGCGAATGCGTGCGTCGCGGCCCGGTGCCCTGCTGCTTGACGGCGGCGACACCTGGCAAGGTTCGGCCACCGCGCTGTGGACCAACGGCCAGGACATGGTCGACGCCTGCAAGCTGCTTGGCGTCGACATGATGACCTCGCACTGGGAGTTCACGCTCGGGGCCAAGCGCGTCAAGGAAATCATCGAGAAGGACTTCAAGGGCAAGATCGAGTTCCTCGCGCAGAACGTCAAGACCACGGACTTCGAGGATCCTGTCTTCAAGCCCTACGAGATCCGTTCGATCAACGGCGTGCCGGTGGCGATCGTCGGCCAGGCGTTCCCGTACACCCCGATAGCGAACCCCCGCTACATGACTCCCGACTGGAGCTTTGGTATCCAGGAGGAGCGCATGCAGAAGATTGTCGACGAGGCTCGCGCCAAGGGTGCGCAGGTCGTCGTCGTGCTCTCGCACAATGGCATGGACGTCGACCTGAAGATGGCCAGCCGCGTGACCGGGATCGACGCTATCCTGGGCGGCCATACGCACGACGGCGTGCCGCAACCGGTCATCGTCGCCAACGCCAGGGGCAAGACGCTGGTCACCAACGCCGGTTCGAACGGCAAGTTCCTCGCCGTGCTCGACCTCGACGTCAAGGGCGGCAAGGTGTCAGACTACCGCTACCGTCTGCTGCCGGTTTTTGCGAACGTGCTGCCCGCAGACCTCCAGATGCAGGCCTACATCGACAATGTGCGCGCGCCGTACAAGGCGAAACTCGAGGAGCCGCTGGCGGTTACCGAAGCGCTGCTGTACCGGCGCGGAAACTTCAACGGCAGCTTTGACCAGCTGATCCTGGACGCGCTGATGGAGGTCAAGGACGCGCAGATCGCCTTCTCGCCGGGCTTCCGCTGGGGCACTTCGGTGCTTGCCGGGCAGGCAATAACGCGCGAGAACCTGATGGATCAGACCGCGATCACCTACCCGTACACCACGGTCAGCGACATGACCGGCGAATTCATCAAGACCGTGCTCGAGGACGTCAGTGACAACCTGTTCAACCCCGACCCGTACTACCAGCAGGGTGGCGACATGGTCAGGGTTGGCGGCCTGACCTACGCCTGCACGCCAGGCGCATCGGCCGGCAACCGGATCACCGACATGCGCCTGAACGGCGTGCCGCTTGAGGCGAAGAAAACCTACAAGGTGGCCGGTTGGGCGCCAGTTGCAGAAGGCGCCAAGGGGGAACCGGTCTGGGACGTGGTCGAGACCTGGATGAAATCCAAGGGCACGATCGAGCCGCGCAAGCTGAACCTGCCGCGCCTGATCGGCGTGCAGGGCAATCCCGGTCTGGCCTGACGATGCACCGGCCGGGCGGCGAACCATTGCAAGGAGCGTGAACATGAAAACGAACCGGAATCTGGGCAAGGAACTAGTCGCAGCGGTGACGCTTGCGCTGGTCGCGGCGCTGCCGCTGCCGGCAATGGCAGCCGACGGACTTGTAACCGTGCGGCAAATGACACCAGAGGTGGCCTACAAGGCAGCCCGAGCGGCACTCGAGAACTGTCGCGCCACGGGCTATTCGGTCGGGGTGGCGGTAGTCGACCGGGCTGGCGTGGAGCAGGTGTTCCTGCGCGATCGTTTCGCTGGCGCGCATACGGTGTCCACTGCAATCAACAAGGCCTGGACCGCGGCATCGTTTCGGCAGTCGACATTGGCGCTGGCGGCCGAGACGCAACCCGGCAAACCGATGAGCGGCATCAGGGCACTGCCTCGCGTGATCGCGGCGGGCGGCGGGTTTCCGATCGAGGCCGCGGGCGCGATCGTTGGTGCGATCGGGGTTTCCGGCGCGCCCGGTGGCGAGGCCGATGAAGCCTGTGCCAAAGCGGGCATAGACGCGATCCTCTCCGACATCGAACTTTGACCGCGGGTCGAAAGGAGCTTGCCATGACCAGCCGTTCGCGCATTGTGCTGTTCGTGCTCGCTGCCGGCCTGGCTGCCGGGCTCGCGCTGGCCAAGCCTGGCGAGTACGAGCCCCTGACCGTCAAGGTCGAGCCGCGCAAGCTCGCGGCCCACACCTGGTTCGTGCAGGGCAGTTCCGGCCTGGTATCGACCTCTAACAACGGTTTCAACTCGAATGCGGGATTCGTCGTCACCGACGACGGCGTCGTCGTGTTCGACGCGCTCGGCACCCCTGCTCTCGGCAACGAACTGCTCGCCCAGATCCGCAAGATCACCGACAAACCGGTGCGCCGCGTGATCGTCAGTCACTATCATTCCGACCACTTCTACGGCGTGCAGGCGTTCAAGGAGGCGGGAGCCGAGATCTGGGCCAACCGGCTGGTGCGCGACTACCTGACGACCGATGCCCCGGCCCGCCGGCTCGAGGAGCGGCGGCAATCGCTGGCGCCATGGGTCAACGAGACCAGCGGTGTGATCGCCCCTGATCGCTACCTCGACGGCGAGGTCGATTTCAAGCTCGGCGGGATGACGTTCCGGATCTTCCCCGTCGGACCGGCACACACGCCAGAAGATCTGATGATGCTGGTCGAAGAAGATGGTGTGCTGTTCGCCGGCGACCTGATGTTCGCCGGGCGAGTGCCTTTCGTCGGCGATGCCGACAGCAAGGGCTGGCTTGCCGCGATCGAGGGCCTGATCAGGCGCGACCCGAAGATCCTGGTCGGCGGACACGGACCGAGCTCGACCGATGCGGCCACCGACCTGAAGATGACGCGTGACTATCTCGTGTACCTGCGGGCGCAAATGGGACGCGCGGTCGACGAAATGATCGTTTTCGAGGAAGCCTACAAGCGGGTCGACTGGTCGCGTTTCGAGCACCTGCCGGCGTTCAAGGCGGCCAACCGGATCAATGCCTACAACACCTTCATCCTGATGGAGAAGGAGGCGCTGGCGGGCAAGTAGCCAGACTTTTGGCCGAGCGCACGCTCCAGAACATGGTGACCGCCAGGATGCCGAGCACCACCGCGAGCGCCAGCGCCACCGGGATCTTGACGACATCGATCAGGACCATCTTGGCGCCGATGAACATCAGGACCACCGCCAGGCCATAGTTGAGCAGGTGGAACTTGTTGGCAACGGCCTGCAGCAGGAAGAACATCGCACGCAGGCCCAGGATCGCGAACACGTTGCTGGTGAGCACGATGAACGGGTCGCTGGTGATCGCGAAGATGGCGGGAATCGAGTCGACCGCGAAGATCACGTCGGTCACCGCTACCAGGCAGATCACCATGAACAGCGGCGTGGCGATGCGCCGGCCGTTCTCGATGGTCCAGAACCTCTCGCCATCGAACGAACGGCTCACCGGCATCACCTTGCGCAGCAGCTTGAGGGCCGGGTTGTCTTCCAGGCTCGATTCCTTGCCGGCTGCCCACCACATCTTGATGCCGGTGACGACCAGGAAGGCGCCGAAAACGTACAGCACCCAGTGGAACTGGGCGAGCAACCAGCCGCCGACCAGGATCATGGCCGTACGCAACACGATCGCACCCACGATGCCGATCATCAGCACCCGCTTCTGATAGGCCGGCGGCACCGCGAAATAGGTGAAGACCATCAGGAACACGAAAATGTTGTCGACCGCCAGGCTCTTCTCGATCAGGTAGCCGGTGAGAAACTCCAGCGACCTGGCGTTGGCGACCGCGACCGATCCCGAGACATCGCGCACCGCCCACCACAGCAGTGCATTGAACACGAAACTCAGCGCGATCCAGACGATCGACCAGTTGAGGGCGTCCCGGAAACCGACCTCGCGGGCGCCCTGCTTCTTGAGCACCACGAAGTCGACAAACAGCGCCGCGAGCACGAACGCCGCGAACACGATCCAGAGCCACAGTGGCGCAATGCTTTCCATGACCAGCCTTGTTGGGGTTTCAGGCAATTGCCAACGGTTTGGGCGCGCGACGGGGGAAAGCCGCCGCGCCCCGCGGGGACGGCCGGGCGCGGCCGGCCTTACTCGTCCTGGGAGCCATACCCGAACAGGCTCAACAGGCTGGTGAACAGGTTGAAGAGCGAGACATACAGGCCGACCGTGGCCATCACGTAGTTCGTTTCACCGCCGTTGACGATGCGGCTGGTCTCGAACAGGATCAACCCGACCGAGAGCAACGCGACCATTGCCGAGACGGCCAGTCCCAGCGCCGGGATCGCGAAGAAGATCGCCCCCAGGCCGGCGAGGAGCGCGATGATCATGCCGGCGAACAGGAACCCGCCCATGAAGCTGAAGTCGCGCCCTGACTTGAGGGCGTAGGCCGAGAGCGCGAGGAAGGTGGCGCCGGTAGCCGCCAGCGCCATCGTGATCGACTGCGAGCCGCCCGGCAGGGTCAGGGTCCTGGCCAGCACCGGTCCCAGTGTGTAGCCCATGAACCCAGTCAGGGCGAACACGGCCGGCAGGGACCAGACGCTGCGCTGCAGCTTGCTCACCGCAAACAGCAGGCCGAAATAGCCGACGAGCGTCAGCAGCAGGCCCGGCGAGGGCAGCGCCAGCGAGGCGCTGGCAGCCGCTATGCCAGCGCTGAACAACAGCGTCAGCGACAGCAGGGCGTAGGTGTTGCGCAGGACACGTTGCGTGCCTGCCGATGTCGCTTCGGCAGCGGCGCCGGCCCCCGGCATCGACTGCACGGCGAGGTTGTCGCGGGTAGTGGCGGTGATTCGTTCCATGGCAAGGCTCCCGGAGTTGAAGGTGTCCGGCAATTCTGTGGCTGGCGCGGGCCCTGAACCAGCAGCGCCGAGATGACGTTTACTTCGTAAAATACGAAGTTAGATTGCCTTGTATTTCGGTTTTGCGTGGGTGGTGCGGCACCGCCGGCACCCGGCAGTCAACTGCCGCGGGCCGCGGCGAGGATCCGTTGCACCAGGGGATGGTGCAATCCGCGGCGGGAGCGAATGGCGTGTATTTCTTCGCGCACGTCCTCGCTGCGACCGAGCAATTTCAGCCCACCCATCAGTGCGACATCGGCGGACCCCAGCCGGGACACCGGAAAAACGCCCATGCCCTGCGCAGCAAAGACCGACAGCAAAGCGCTGTCCTCGAATTCCCCGACCACCCGCGGCGCGATCGAAAGCGAGTCAAACCAGCGCTCCAGACGCCCCCGCAACGCCGAGTGATCCGTCGGCAGCAGCAACGGCAGTTCGGCCAGCGAGCGCGGAAAACCCGCCTGCGCCTCGCGCTTCACAAGGGATGCCGGCCCATACCAGTCCACGGGCGACTCGACCAGGCGTTCGCTGCTTAGGCGCAGGTTCGAGTTCTGGGGCGCCGGCTGGCAGGCCAGGACCAGATCGAGGCGGTGCAGGGCCAGATCCGCGAGCAGTTCCCGGATCTCGCCCTCATGGCAGACCAGCTTGAGCGACGGGGTGTCCAGCACCGGCCGCAGGAGGGAGTGCGCCGCGAATTTCGACAGGCCGTCGGAGAGCCCGACGGTCAGGAGCGCTGCCGGGCCGCTGGCAGCCGTGCGCACCTCCTCGGGGATGAGCTGGCCGAGTTGAAAGATCTCCTCGGCGCGCGCCAGCGCCGCGTGGCCGGCCTCGGTAAGCGCAACCCCGCGCCCGGCGGGCTTGAGCAACTGGTGCCCGAGCTCCTTCTCGAGTTCGCGGACCTGGACACTGATGGTCTGGATGGCCATGTCGAGGCGCTCGGCCGCCCGCGCAAAACCGCCCTCCTTGGCGACGACCCAGAAGTAGTAGAGGTGGCGATAGTTGAGCATGGCTGTTTGCCCTTGAAATAACGAAGTATCGACTATTGATCGTCAGTTTTGACGGAATG
>JAHEMI010000018.1:0-20564 GCA_024643785.1 Burkholderiaceae bacterium | reverse complement strand
TGGTGGACCGAAGGAGGATCGAACTCCCGTGGCCTGCCGCCTGCATGCGGCAGGCCGTCCTCGAGGCACTCGAGGGCACGCAGGTGCCCTCTCGAGTCCACTCGGACCCTATCGGTCGGGACTTCAATCTCTGACACCACAAATACCAAAGGCCACCCGTTGGATGGCCTTTGGTATTTGGTGGACCGAAGGAGGATCGAACTCCCGACCTCCGCATTGCGAACGCGGCGCTCTCCCAGCTGAGCTATCGGCCCAATCAAGCGCCGCATTATACAGCGGGCGAAAATCCTTGTGCGCCGCCCAGCTCGGCCGCGTTGCGTTCGCGCACGGCCCCGAAACCGCGAATCCCGGCCGCATCCCGGGCCGACGCCGCCAGTTCAGGCACGGTCTCGAGCGTCAGTGCATCGAGCCGAGCGATGATTGCCGCCGCGTAGTCGTCGGCGACGCGCCGCTGGGCACGGTGCCGTGCCGACCAGCGCAGCGGATCCACCCAGGTGCCGCGGAACCGGCGCAGCCGCGCCGCGGCCGCGAGCAGCGGCAGCGCCCACTGGCCAATATCGAGCTTGCGGCTGCGCTGTCCGCCCATCCCGGGCAATGGCGGTAGCGAGAAGTGGAAGCGCAGGCCGTAGTCGGTACCGGGCTCACCCTCGAACTCCGAGCGCAGTGCCGTGCGCAGCGTTTCGCCACTGAGCAGCCGGGCCACCTCGTACTCGTCCTTGACCGCCAGCAGGCGCGCGTACTGGATGGCAAAGGCGCGCGTCAGCGGGAAATCATCGCCGGCCGCGCCGCCGTCGCCCGGCACGCCAGCGGCAACGCGCTCCTCGGCGCTGCGGACCTGCGCGACTCTGGCGCGATAGCGCTCCATCAACGCCCGGCCCTGGTAGCTGACCAGCCGTTGACATTGGGCCGCCACCAGTTCCTCCAGAGTCTCGTGGCGAGCGGTTGCCGGGGCCAGCGCCGCGGCCACGATTTCCGGGGCTGCTGCGGCCAGCCGGCCGATGCCCAGGGCCGAGCGGTTCATCGCGACTTCGACGCCATTCAACTCGATCGCCCGTTCGAGGGCGGTCAGCGAGACCGGCACGCAACCCTGCTGCCAGGCGAAACCCAGCGCCACCATGTTGGCGCCCATGGTGTCACCGAGGAAGTGCTGCGCCAGCACTTGCGCATCGAAGGTCTCGATGTAGTCGTCACCAGCTGCGAAACGCAGTTTGGCGAGCAGCCCGGATGCGTGCAGCGTGGCGTCTGGGTTGCGCACGAAGCTGTCGTTGGGCACCTCGTGGAGGTTGGCGAGAATTCGGGTGCGCTCCTTGCGCACCGCCTGGAGCGATTCCTGGCTGGCGCCGACCACCAGGTCGCACGCGAGCAGGACGTCGGCCTGCTGGGTATCGATGCGTGCCTGGTTGAGCAGGCCGGGATGCGCCGCGAGCCGCACGAACGAGAGCACCGCCCCGCCCTTCTGGGCAAAGCCGGCGAAGTCGAGCGTCGAGGCGCTGTGCCCGTCGAGATGGGCGGCCATGGCCACCAGCGCGCCCAGCGTGACCACGCCGGTGCCGCCGACCCCGGCGATCAGCAGGTCCCAGGGCGCGTCGGCAAAATCGACCTTCGGCAGCGGCAAAGCCGCGACCGCGGCGGCGAGTTCCTCGGGGGCGACCTTGGTGCCGATCGCGCGCCGCGGCTCGGCCCCGATCACCGAGACAAAGCTCGGGCACTCGGCATCGAGGCAGCTGTAGTCCTTGTTGCAGGACCACTGATCGACGCGGCGCTTGCGCCCGGCCGGCGTCTCTAACGGCAGCAGTGCGATGCAGTTCGACGCCCGGCCGCAATCGCCGCAACCCTCGCAGATTTCGGGATGGATGAAGAGCCGCCGCGCCGGATCGGCGAGCGCGCCGCGCTTGCGGAGCCGACGCTTCTGGGCGGCGCAGGTCTGGTCGTAGATCAGCACCGTGACCCCGGGCACGTCGCGCAGCTGGCGCTGGACGGTGTCGAGTTCGTGGCGATCGTGGAAGCTGGTGCCGGGTGGGAAGCGGTGCTCTCCGCCCCGGTACTTGCCGATGTCGTCGCTGACGATCGCCAGCCTGGTCACGCCCTCGGCCTCGACCTGGCGCGCCACCTGGGCGACGCTCAAGGGCCCGTCGATCGGTTGCCCGCCGGTCATCGCGACCGCATCGTTGTAGAGGATCTTGTAGGTCATGGTCGCGCGCGCGGCGGTGGCCTGGCGGATCGCGAGCATCCCCGAGTGATAGTAGGTGCCGTCGCCGAGATTCTGGAAAACGTGCGCGGTGGCGGTGAAGCGCGACTGCGCCACCCAGTCGACGCCTTCGCCACCCATCTGCATCAGCCCCTCGGTGGAGCGTTCCATCCAGGTCGCCATCACGTGGCAGCCGATGCCCGAATGCGCGCTTGAACCCGCTGGCAGGCAGGTCGAGGTGTTGTGCGGGCAGCCCGGACAGAAGTAGGGCATCCGCCGCGTCGCGTCGGCGATGTTGGAGAGCACCGGCGGAGCGACAAAATCGACCACGTGCTCGCGCCGGTCGAGCTGCGGCACATGGTGCGCGAGCCACTCGGCGACGATCGGCAACAGCCGCGACGGGCGCAGCTCACCAAGCCCGGTGATCAGCGGCGCGCCGTCGGCGTCGGTCTTGCCGATCACCGTTGGACGCCCCCCCGCGACACCAGCGCCGCGGTTGTAGAGATGCTCCTTGATCTGGCCCTCGACCACCGGCCCTTTTTCCTCGACCACCAGGACTTCGCGCAGTCCGCTGACGAACTGATCGATGCGCCCCATCTCGAGCGGGAACGAGAGTCCGACCTTGTAGATACGCACGCCGGCGGCGTCGAGCTCCGCGAGCGAGATACCGAGCCGGCGAAAAACCTCCATGAGGTCGAGGTGAGACTTGCCGCAGGTCACGATGCCAACCTTTGCCTGCGGGCTGGCGCAGATGCTGCGGTCGATGCTGCGCCGGGCCGCGAAGTAGCGCGCGGCAGCGAGCTTGGCGGCGAGCCGGGCCTCGATCGCGAGGCTCGGCAGGTCGGGCCAGCGCATGTGCAGTCCGCCGGCTGGCTGCTGGTAGTCAAGCGGCGTGCTCCAGTCGCCGTCGAGTTCGTCGAGATCGACCGTGCTGCCCGACTCGACGGTCTCGGTGATCGCCTTGAGCGCCACCCAGGCCCCCGAGAAGCGCGACAGCGCCCAGCCGTAGCGGCCGAACGAAAGCATCTCGGCGACGTTGGCCGGATTGACGATGGGCAGCCCCCAGGCCATCAGGCTGAAGTCGCTTTGCGCCGACATCGATGAAGAGACGCAGCCGTGGTCGTCGCCGATCACGGCAATCACGCCGCCGTGTGCGGAGCTGCCGTAGGCGTTGCCGTGGCGCAGCGCGTCGCCGGCGCGGTCGACCCCAGGTCCCTTGCCGTACCAGAGCCCGAACACGGCATCGACCTGGCGTTTGGGGTCGGCTTCGACCCGCTGGGTGCCGAGTACCGCGGTTGCTGCCAGCTCCTCGTTGATCGCCGGCAGGAATTCGATCCGGTGCGCCTGCAACCGCTCGGCCACGCTCCACAGCTGCTGGTCGACCCCGCCCAGTGGCGAACCACGGTAGCCACTCGCAAAACCAGCGGTGTTCAGGCCGCGGGCCGCGTCGCTGCGCGCCTGATCGAGCAGCAGCCGCGCGATTGCCTGGGTGCCCGTGAGGTAAATCTGCCCCGAGACTGCGTCGAGTTCGTCACCGAGCCGGTAGTCGCCATTGGGCAATCCGGCAGTGCGCGCGCCGGGCACTTGCATGTCCATCTTCACTGTCTCCAGACGGGCCACGATCGAGCGCGGCCGCGATGTATTTTTCAGACAGCATATTCCTGATTTGGACGATAATCTTTTCTGTTGTAGTCATTGCAGCGCTGTTTGGAGAATTTTTCACCTCCTATTTGGCTATTTGGAGTCTTTTATGCTCGACACCTACTCGCGCCGCATTCTGGCCCTGCTGCAAACCAATTCGCGCCGCCCGATCCAGGAAATTTCCGATCTCGTGGGCCTCTCGCCGACACCCTGCTGGCGCCGGATTCGCGACATGGAGGCCAACGGCGTCATCCGGGGCTACGCGGCGCTGCTCGACCGCACCGAACTCGGGCTCGACGTCTGTGTGCTGGCCCACGTGCAGCTGGCGCGCCACGAGGAGGCGGCGGTGGAGCGTTTCGAGGCAGCGATGACGGCGCGTCCGGAAGTGACGCAGGTCTACAGCACGACCGGCGAGGCCGACTACATTCTCAAGGTGGTGGTAGCCGACATCCAGGCCTACGATGACTTCCTGAAACAGCACCTGTTTCGCCTGCCGGCGGTGGTCAACGTGCGCAGTTCCGTGGTACTGCGCGAGCTCAAGTACGACACCGCGCTGCCGCTCGACGCGATGGCGTGAGCCGCTCCCCGCGGCGAAGGTCCAGCGCTGATCAGGCGATCGCGGCGGCCGGACGTGCTGCGCGTTCGCTGGCCGCGACCCGCTCGAGCAGGCGCTGCCAGTTGTCGTCGATCTCGGCCTGCAACGCCGCCACGCTCTCGGCAGCGAGCCCGCGGTAGCGGCGCTGAAGCGCGAGATACTCGCTCACCGGGCGGGTGCGCTGGCTGTAGTTGAGCGTGTAACGCCGGCCGTCCTCGACCTCGTAGAGCGGAAAGGCGCCGGTCTCGACTGCGAAGCGCGATGCCGCCAACCCGCCGTCCTCGGACAGCCCCCAGCCATCGAGACATGGCACCAGCAGGGTGATGATGCGCGTGCCGCGCATCGTCTTGGCCTTCTCGACCTTGCGGATCAGGTCGGGCAGGAAGCCAACGCTCGCCGTCGCCACGTAGGGAACTTCGTGCGCGGCCATGATCTCGGTGAGGTTCTTCTTCCTGGTGGTCTTGCCGGCGGGCGTCGAACCGGTGCGCGCGAAGTGCGGCGTCGAGGACGACTTCTGGGCGCCGGTGTTCATGTAGCCCTCGTTGTCGAGGCAGATGTAGATGAAGTCCTCGTTGCGCTCGGCAGCCGAGGACAGGCACTGGAAGCCGATGTCGTAGGTGCCGCCGTCGCCGGCCAGCACCAGCACCTGCGTGTCGTGCTTGCCCTGCGCGTCGAGCGCGCGGCGCAACCCTGATGCCGAAGCCGCGCTCGCTTCCAGCGTCGGCTGGTAGACCGGGATGCGCAGCGAACTGAACGGCTGCGGCCCGGCAATGATCGCCATGCACGAGGGCGGGATGACCGCCACCGTGTCCGGCCCCAGGGTCGCCAGCACGTGTCGCACCGACAGCGCCTCGACGCAACCGGGGCACGCCGCGTGCCCCGAGCACAGCATCGGATCCTGCTTGATTTCCAGTGGTTGCATCGTTCCTACCTCATCCAGACCGAGTCGGGAGTGGCCGCGCCGGCGCCCAGGCCGTGCACGAATTCGACAATCTTGGCCGGCGAAACATTAACCCCGCCGACCCCCGACAGGTAACCGTCGACGCGCGGTGCAGCGGGCATGCCATAGAGCGCTGCCTTCAATTCCTGGTGCAGCACTCCGCCCTGGCCCGGCGAGAAGTCGCGGTCCAGAACCAGCACCTGGGCCACGCCGCTTAGCGCGGCACGCAGCGCCGCGACCGGGAACGGCCGGAACAGCCGCACCTTGGCCAGCCCGACTGGCAGTCCGGCGTCACGCAACTCGTCGACCGCCACGCGCGCGGTGCCGCACATGCTGCCCAGCGCGACGATCACCGTCTCGGCGCCGTCACAGCGATAACGTTCAACCAGCCCGTAGCCGCGCCCGAAGCGCTGGTTCCAGTCGCGATCGGCGGCTGCGGCGACCTCGGGAACCTGCAGCATTCCCTCGTCGAGCTGCTGGCGGTGGTTCCAGTACATGTCCTGGCTGACCACGTTGCCCCAAGATTCGACGTTGACCGGATCGATCCGGTGCTTGGGGGAAAATGGCGGCAGGAACGCATCGACCTCTTCCTGCGCCGGCACCAGCACCGGTTCGAGCGAATGCGAGATGTAGAAGGCGTCGAGGTTGACCATCGTCGGCAGGCTGACGGCTTCCGCCACCCGGAATGCCTGGACCACGGTGTCGAGCGCTTCCTGCGCGGTCTCGACGTAGTACTGGATCCAGCCGGTGTCGCGCTGCGACAGGCTGTCGGTCTGGTCGGGCCAGAATGCCCACGGTGAAGCCACCGTGCGGTTGACATTGGCCATCACGATCGGGGCCCGGGCGCCGCTCGCGTAGTGCAGCAGTTCATGCATCAGCAGCAGACCCTGCGAAGCGGTGGCAGTGAACACCCGCACCCCGGCGAGCGAGGCCGGAATGCATGCCGCCATCACCGAGTGCTCGGACTCAGGCGTGATGATCTCGGCGTCGAATTCACCGGCCGCCTGGAAATCGGTCAGCTTCTCGAGAATCGGCGTCTGCGGCGTGATCGGATAACCCGGCGCAACCTTGGGCCGCGCCAGGCGCGCGGCCCAGGCCACGGCGTGGTTGCCGGTCAGCAACATCGCTTGCCCGCCCTTGCTCATCGCGCATCCTCCACCATCTTCATCGACCCGGTCGGGCACTCGGCCACGCACACCCCGCAGCCCTTGCAGAAATCGGTCAGCACCTCGTAGCCGCCACGCTCGGGCAGGCGGCGAATCGCCAGGTCCGGGCAGTAATGGAAGCAGTTGTCGCAGTACACGCAGGTCCCGCAGGAGAAGCAGCGCCCGGTTTCGGCGAGCGCCTTGTCGAGGTCGAAGCCGACCTGCACTTCGGCATCGCTGCGCAGCCGCTCCGCGACGCCCAGCCGCTGCTCGGCAGCGCGCCCCTGCGCCGGGTAGTAGAAGGTGTTGATCTGCGCGAGCTGGACCACCGCCTCGCCGGCTGCGCTAGCGGGCACGGCCGGCTGTCCGGCGGCGGCCGGCTCGATTGCGCCGGCGCAATCCTGGTCGCCGGCGCGCAACACCCGATCGATCTCGCTGGCGGCGCGCTTGCCCATGCCGATCGCCTCGGTGACGAAGCGGGCCATGCTCGCGACGTCGCCGCCGGCGTAGACGCCCGCCGCGCTGGTCGCCTGCTGCGCGTCGACCTTGACCAAGCGACCGTTCGGTTCGAGCAGGTCCTTGACCGGTGCCAGATCGGGATCCTGCCCGATCGACGGAATCACCGCGTCGGCCCGGAGCTCGAACTCGCTGCCGGCAACCGGCTCGAGCGTGAACTCGCCGCGCACCGTGCCGGGCCGGAATTCAACCCGCACGCAGGTGAACGAGACCGAGTCGCCGTCCTCGGCCGCGGCGGTGATCATCGCGCCAGCGCACAACTCGATGCCTTCCTCGAGCGCTTCGGCCACTTCCTCGTGCTGGGCCGGCATCTGCGCCGCGCTCTCCAGGCACATCAGGATCACGTCGTGGCCCGCGCGCCGCGCGCTGCGCGCGGCATCGATCGCCGCGCTGCCGCCACCGATAACGATCAGTTTCTTGCCCAGCTGCGGCGTCGCCCCGGCGTTGCTGGCCGCGAGGTAGACCGCGCCGTCCATCACCCAGGGCCGCGAGTAGTCGAGCTGAGGGAGGCGCTTTTGCGCGCGCGCGCCCATCGCCAGATAGACGATGTCGAACTGCTCGCGCAACTCGGCCAGCGATTGATCGCCGCCGAGCGCGCTGCCCAGCCGGGCCTCGACCCCCATTGCCAGGATCCGGCCGATCTCGGCGTCGAGAACCGGTCGCGCCAGGCGATAGGCCGGGATGCCGTGGCGCATCAGGCCGCCGAGTTCGTCGGAAGCCTCGAAGATCGTCACCGCGTAGCCGCGGCGGCGCAGGTGGTAGGCCACCGACAATCCCGACGGGCCGCCGCCGACCACCGCAATGGTCTCGGGGTGGCTGATCGGGGTCGGTTCATAGCCCCAGTCGTGCTCGATGGCGAGGTCGCCGACGTGGCGCTCGAGCCGGCAGATCGCCAGCGACTCGTCGAAGCTGGCACGATTGCACGCCGCTTCGCAGGGGTGATGGCAAATGCGTCCCGCTACTGCCGGGAAGGGATTGTTACGGGTGAGGATTTCCCAGGCGCCGCGGAAATCGCGCTCCCGCGCCTTGCCGATCCATTCGGCGATGTTGCCGTCGACCGGACAGGCCACGTGGCAGGGCGACGGGGCCTTGATGTACTGCGGCAGCATCGTCCGCCAGGTACCGGTCTTGAAGACCTCGGTAGTGCCCGTGGTCCAGGTGCTCGGTGGCAGATCCTTGGCGTTCATGCTGCCGCCCGCTGGAGTTGCAAATCGACGGTGTTCCAGCCCGCGATGCAGGCCGCGACGTTTTCCTCGTGCTTCTTGGGCGACTCCACCTCCAGCACCCGCGTGAGCACCTCGAGCGGCGGCGCCTCGATCGCCCGTGCCAACGCCCCCAGCAACGCGGAATTGACGATCCGCCCCAGGCCGTGCTCGCGCGCGATCGCCAGCCCATCGACCGGCAGCACGCGGTAACCCGGCAGTTGCTGCTGGTACTGCTCCTGGCTACGGTTCGAGTTGACCACGATCAGCGTCTGCTGGTCGGCGCAGGCGAGCAACTTGCCTTCCAGCAGGCTGGCGTCGAAACACAGGATGGCGTCGGCATTCTCGATATCGCAGCGCAGGCGCACCGGCCGGTCGTCGACCCGGATGTACGAACTCACCGGGGTGCCGCGCCGCGCGCCGCCATAACTGGCGAACGATTGGACCTGGCGGCCCTGGGCGAAGAAGGTCATGGCCAGCAGGTTGCCCGCGGTCTGCGCGCCCTGCCCTCCGCGGCCCTGGATAATGATCTCAAGCAAGGTTGTCATCTCCTCGATGGCCCACGACAACCATAACCGGCCGCGCGGTCCGAATTCTTATCCTTAAACTATACCCCCAGCCGCGGCGGCGGCGGCTAATACCCAACTGCACGTCACCCCTGCCCCGGCTGGTGCAGCGCCGCTCAGCGGTGGCAGCTGCGGTCGGGGAAATAGCGGTCGCAGAAATAGCACTGGCCGCGCGGCAGCCAGCGCGGCAACTGGTAGTAACGCTGACGAACCTGGTCGAGCACTGCGTCGCGATAGACCTCGTAGCGCAGGCCATGGCCCTCGACCAGGTCGAAACGCGCGCCGCGCAAGGTCACCGAGCGGTAGGTGACGCGCTCGAAATATGGCTCGTATTCGCCCGGCTTGAAGTTGTCCTTGCGCACGATCACGATATCGCGCCCCGCCAGCGCAGTGAAATCGGTCAGGATGTCGTCGTGGCGGGCATGGCTCGAACCCGGCCCGAAGACGATGACCCGCCGGCCGACCGAGTAGGACATCGTCACCGCCGCGGAGTAGCCGTTGGAGGCAAACGTGACCTCCGGTCCGTATCCGGACAGCGCCTGCGCCAGTTCCGGACCGTGCACCGTCATCACCAGGCTGGGGTAGCTCTTCCACGAGCGGAAGGTCTCGATCGGCAACACCAGCAGCGTGGTGATCAGCAGGTAATGCGCGAGCGCAAACCAGCCCAGGAACTTCAGGGCCCCGGCCATGCGCCGGTCGAAGCCGGCGCCGCGCAGGGCGAACCACAAGACCACCGGCACCACGAAACTGGCCAGCCAGTGCAGCCCGATGGTCTTGCCCATGGTCAGCGCCGCAAACAGCGCGAATGGAACCCCGAAGAGCCACACCAGCGCCGCCCGCGACCCGTCGCCAGCCACGCTTGCGCCCGTGCCCTTTGTGCCGAACCAGGCGCGCGTCGCGCGCGCCATTTCCATGAGCAGCGGCGGCGAAACCGCGTAGGCCAGTGCCACGACGTAGAGCAGCGGATGGCGCCACGACCAGCCCGCGTCCTCGTTGCGGTTGACGAGGTTGAACATCACGTTGGGCCAGCAGTTCTGCCAGTTCCAGGCGATCTGGATCGCCGCTCCCGGCAGCGACCCGATGATCACCAGCGCCAGCCCGCGCAACTTGCGCGGCGACGGCCGCCAGAGGGCGTGCGCAGCGATCCCGAGGGCGAGCATGCCGGCGAAGTACTTCGAGAGCAGCGCACCGCCCAGCAGCAATCCGGTGAAGAGGAAATCGCTCCAGTGCCCGGTGCGCAGCGCGCGCAGGTACATCAGCACCGTGAACCCGGCGAAGAACATCAGCGGGATGTCGGTGGTGATCGCGACGTTCCAGGCATTGAGCGGGACCAGCAGGACCATGGTTCCGGTAGCCCAGGCCAGTCGCTCGTCCTGACGGCGCATCGTCGCCACGACCGCGCAGGCGAGCACCACGGGGACGAGCAGTGCCGGGGCGCGCAGCACCACCATGTGCTGGGACAGGGCAGCAAGCGCCGCCAGCCACCAGCCGACCATCGGCGGGTGATCGTAGAAACCCCAGGCGGGGTACTGTCCCCAGCTCAGGAAATACGCCTCATCGCCGGTGATCGGGAGGATTGCGGCCAGCGCCAGGCGCAGCCCGAAGGTCACCGCCAGCACGACCAGGAAGGTCTGGCGGGAGGACGCGGCGGAATCAAAGCGTCGCAGGGTGAATTCAGCCATCAGGATCAAGTCTCGATCACGGGGGTGCAGCAATGCCGCTCACGCGCAGAATACGCCCCGCGGCACGCGAAAAAAAAGGTTCTTCACGGATTTGAGTGAAGAACCAAAAAAAAGGCGCACATCGCTGTGCGCCTCGAATGACAGCTTGGCTGCCGCTCCTCCTCCTCCAAGAACCGTTCCCGGAACGCGTATAGCCTTACCGGGAGCATGGTCGATCTTAATCAACGCTTTGTCCTAAGTCCACCGGTTTCGGCAGGAAAATATAAGGAATTTCCCGTATTACGGAACCATTCAGCGCACCCGGCCGACCCGGTAGAGCATGCCCATCGCGATCAGGAAGGCCACCGCGCTCGGGATGCTGACGGCGATCCAGGCGGGCCAGGTGTTGAGCAAACCGAGATGGGTGAACAGGCCATTGAGGAAATGGAAGACGATGCCCAGCATGATTCCGCCGAAGACTTTCAGCCCGACCCCGCCGGAGCGGATCTGCATGTAGGCCGAGGGCAGCGCCAGCGCCATCATTACCAGCACGGCGAATGGATAAACGATCTTCTGCCACATCGCAATTTCGTAACGGCTGGCATCCTGGCGGTTCTCGCGCAGGTGGCCGATGTAGCTCAACAGGTTCCAGCCCGACATCCGCTCGGGCGCGACCATCAGCACGCCCAGCAGCGCCGGGGTCAGTTCCGAGCGCCAGAGCAACTCCGGAATCATGGTCCTCTGGACCCCGATCGTGGGGTAATCGACGGAGCCAGTTTCCGGCACCACCTTGATCCGGGTGACGTCTGTGAGCAGCCACGAACCAGGCGGGCTGAAGCGGCCGCTGGCGGCCTCCATGACCTCGGTCAGGTGCATCGTGTCGTCGAACTCGAACACCCGCACGCCGCGCAGGCCGACGTCGGGGGTCAGCCGGGCAATGTTCACGAAGCGCTGGCGCTCCTCGCTGCCCGCGCCGGCGCGCAAGGTGTCCTTGATCCACAGGCCCGAACGGAACTCGCCGGTCACGGCGGAGCCGAGCGCCGACATCCGCACCCGCTGGGCCATCTGATCGGCCGGGGCGATGACCAGTTCGCCGACCAGCAGCGTCACCCCCGCAAACACCACACCGACCCGGAAGATCGCGTAGAGCGCCCGGATCGGACCGAGCCCCGCGGCGCGCATGGCGGTGAACTCCGAGTTCGACGCCAGTTGCGACAGCGCGTAGACGGTACCGATCAGTGCCGCGATCGGCATCAGCTCGTAGATGTGACCCGGCAGGCTGAGCAGCACGAAGGCCAGGGCGTGCTGCAACTGGTAGCCGGCCTTGCCGACGTCGTCGAGTTCGTTGACGAAGTCGAAGAATCCGAACAGCGCCAGGAAACCCACCAGCACGAACGCTACCGCGAGCCAGATCTCGCGGGCCACATAGCGGCAGACGACGCGCATCAGCTCACGCCCCGCCGCAGGAGCCTGAGCCGCATGCCGCGCGGCGCCATCCGGGCGTAGAAGAACATCCCCACCACCGCCGCCAGGAGCACGTGCACCGGCCAGACCGCCAGCCAGAAACTGACCCGGCCCTGGGACACCCAGGCCTGGGCGACCGAACTGAGGTTGTTGTAGACGACGTAGATCAGCAGCGCCAGCACCAGGTTGATCGAGCGCCCGACGCGCGGGTTCATCGACGACAGCGGGATGGCCAGCAGCGCCAGCAGCAGCGCCGAAATCGGCAGGCTGATGCGCCAGACCAGTTCACCGAGGTTGCGCGGCGTGGGGTTGGCAACGAGCTCGACGGTCGGCCGGACCTTGGCGGAATCGTCGCCGCGCGCCAGCGGCTTGGGATCGAGCCGCAGCCCGTAGCGCTCGAATTCCAGCAGCCGCAGCGCCGATCCGGTGATGTCGCCGTCGTAGCGCCGGCCCCCTTCGAGGACCAGGAAACGGTCGCCGTTCTCCTCGGTCTCGATCCGCCCGCCGCGCGACACCACCACCGAGCGCTGCTGGCCCGTGGTCTGGGTGACAAAGACGCTGCGCACCTCGGTATTGGTGGCATCGAGCCCCTCGATGAAGAACACCCGGTTGGCGCTGGCCGATTCGCGGAACTGGCCGCGCGCCACCCGCGAGACATCCTCGCGCTGCGCGAAACGGCGCTGGTATTCGTTGCTCTTGAGGTTTGCCCAGGGTGCCGCCCAGAACCCGATCACCGCGACCAGCACCACGAACGGCGCGGCGAAACCCATCACCGGGCCGATCCAGTCGTAGAGGCTGCGCCCGCTGGAAGCCCAGATCACCATCTCCGAATCCCGGTAGGCGCGGGTAAAGGCCATCAGGGTCACGATGTAGAGCGTCAGCACCAGCAGGACCGGCAGCAGGTTGATCGCGGCAAAGGCGATCAGCGGCAGCACGCTGGCGGTGTCCACCTGGCCGCTGGACGCCCGGCCGAGCAGCCGGATCAGCGAGGTGGTGACCATGATGGTGAAGAGGGTCGCAAAGACCACTCCCGCCAGGCTGGCGAGCTCTCGTCGCAGCGCTTGCTTGAAGATCATGGCTGGGCTTCGGGAGGCGTTCGGGTCGTTATAATGAGCGGTTCGTCGGATCGGGAACCCCCCGAACCGGCCAGTCGCGATCCGCGCCGCGGCACCAGCCGCCGCGGCTCCGTTCGATGTCGAGTGATGACCCGAGGGAACCACATGCAATTTAGCACAAAGGCCTTGTCTGTCGAGAAGATCCGCACTGGCTGCGTAATAGTCCCGGTGCTGGCCGGGCGCGAACTCAGCGCCAGCGGCAAGCTGCTCGACACCACCCACGGCGGCTGCCTCTCGGCAGCGCTCAAGACCGGCGACCTCGAGGAAAAGGCGGGCAGTACCTTGCTGGTGCGGCTCGACAAGCCCAATCACCGCGCGCTGCTGGTCTCGCTGGGCGACGCCCGCGAGGTCACCGAGAAGGCATTCCGCGAAGCCGCGGCGGGGGCGTTTCGCGTCGCCGGCACGCTGGCCTCGGACGACGCCGTGTCGCTGCTCGGGGAAGTCAACGTCGCCGATCGGGATGAACACTGGACGCTCGGCGCGCAGGTCACCGTGGGCCGCGCCCAGGCCTACAGCTTCGAGCGCCTCAAGTCCAAGTCGGCCGACAAGAAGCGTCAGCTGGCCCGGGTCGTGATGTGCGTTCCCAAGGCCCACGCCAGCCGCAGCCAGACCGTGGCCCAGCGGGCAGTGGCGATCGCCAACGGCGTCGACCTGGCCCGCGATCTCGGCAACCTCCCGGCCAACGTCTGTACCCCTGCCTACCTCGCCCACGCCGCCGGCGAACTCGCGACCGAGTTCAAGATGCGCCTGCAGGTGCTCGAGGAGAAGCAGATGGTGGCGCTGCGCATGGGCGCGTTCCTCTCGGTGGCGCGGGGCTCCGAGCAGCCGCCCAAGCTTATCGTCCTGCACTACCAGGGGGCGGCCGCAAGCAAGGCGCCCGTGGTCCTGGTCGGCAAGGGCATCACGTTCGACAGCGGCGGCATCTCGATCAAGCCGGCAGCCGGCATGGACGAGATGAAGTACGACATGTGCGGCGCCGCCTCGGTGCTGGGCACGATCAGGGCCATCGCCGAGATGAAGCTCAAGATCAATGTCGTCGGCATCATTCCAGCCTGCGAGAACCTGCCGAGCGGCCGCGCCAGCAAGCCCGGTGACATCGTGACCACGATGTCGGGCCAGACCGTCGAGATCCTCAACACCGACGCCGAAGGCCGCCTGATCCTGTGCGACGCGCTCACCTACGCCGAGCGCTTCAAGCCATCCGCGGTAATCGACATCGCGACCCTCACCGGCGCCTGCGTGATTGCGCTGGGCCACCACAACTCCGGACTCTTCAGCCCGCAGGACGCGTTGGCCAGCGACCTGCTCGCAGCCGGGCGAGAGAGCGCCGATCCGTGCTGGCGCATGCCGCTCGACGAGCCGTACCAGGAGCAGCTCAAGTCGCCGTTCGCCGACATGGCCAACGTCGGCGACCGGGCAGCCGGTTCGGTCACGGCGGCGTGCTTCCTGTCGCGCTACGCCAAGGCCTACGACTGGGCGCACCTCGATATCGCCGGCACGGCCTGGAAGTCGGGCAAGGACAAGGGTTCCACCGGTCGGCCGGTGCCGTTGCTCGCCTCGTACCTGATCAGCCGGGCGACCCGCAGCTAAGGGCGCCGCCCGCACAGCGCCAGCAGAGATGACCCAGGTCGACTTCCACTTCAACATGCCCGACAAGCTCGGGTACGGATGTCGCCTGGTGCGCAAGGTATTCCGGTCCGGGCTCGGGGCGGTGGTGGTCTGCGCCAACGAGCAACAGCGCAGCGAGTTCGACCGGCTGCTCTGGACCTTCTCGGAGCCCGAGTTCATCCCCCATGTCATGGCCAGTGACGAACTCGCCGGGCAAACGCCGATCCTGCTCGCGCTCGGCGATACCGAGGCGGTCTCCCGCGACGTGCTGGTCAACCTTGGCCCCGACCTGCCCGCCGGATTCAGCCGCTTCGACCGGCTGGTGGAACTGGTCGGCACCGATCCCGACGATCGCGATGCCGCGCGCGAGCGCTGGCGTTTCTACCGCGACCGGGGCTACGAGATTCGCAACCACGACGTTGCCGGGGGCTGACGCGATGAGCGAGCACGATCCCTTCCAGAGCGCCTGGCGCGCCCTCTGGCCCCAGCCGGGGAAAACGACCGGCGGGCAACCCCAACCGGCACCGGCGGCCGTCGAACCGGCAGCGAAAGCTGACCAGGCGGCGCCAGCAGACGCCACCGCGGCCGCACCCGCCGCGCCGCCGGAAACGACCGTCGTCGCTGCCAAGAAGCGCCGCCGGGTGAGCCCGCCACGGCGACAGTCCGACCGCGCGCCGCTGGTCGATCCGCTCGACGCCACGATTCCGATCCTCACCCAGGTGGTCGAATTGCCCGACTACGCTGGCGAGACCCTGCCGCGCTCCCTCGACGAAGTCGACTGGAGCCGGCTGGCCGTGATGGTGCGCGAACGGGTGCTCGAAGGGCTGCTCGCCCGGCCCGGCAGTTTCCTCGACGAACCGATCCGCGAGCGTTTGCCGCGCATCGTTGAACGCGGCACCCGGGCACTGGCCGCCGAGATCCGCTCGGAGCTCGAGGAAGCGATGCGCGATGCCATCGCCCATGCCGTCACCGACGAACTCACCAGGCTCCAGGAAGAGATCGTCAGCCGCACCGAGGCCGCGCGCAGCCTTGCCGCCGTCACGCCCAAAGATCAGCACTGAACCCGCCTGTATTCGCCAAAGGATTGCTTCGATGACCGCTTCCGCACCGGCCTCTGCCGACGCACTTGCCAAGAGTTTCGAACCCGGAGACATCGAGGCGCGCTGGTACCAGACCTGGGAGAGCCGCGGCTACTTTGCCGCCGGGCATGCGGGAGCGGCCAGTTCGTTCTCGATCCAGCTGCCGCCGCCCAATGTCACCGGCACGCTGCACATGGGCCATGCGTTCAACCAGACGATCATGGACGCCCTGACCCGCTATCACCGGATGAAGGGCGACGACACGCTCTGGCTACCGGGAACCGACCACGCCGGAATCGCCACCCAGATCGTGGTCGAGCGCCAGCTCGACGCGCGCGGCGTCTCCCGCCACGAACTCGGCCGCGAACAGTTCGTAGCCAAGGTCTGGGACTGGAAGCAGGAGTCGGGCTCGACCATCACCCGCCAGATGCGCCGGATGGGCGCGTCCACCGACTGGAACCTCGAATACTTCACGATGGACGAGCCGCTCTCGGAGGTCGTGCGCGAGGTGTTCGTCACCCTCTACCGCCAGGGCCTGATCTATCGCGGCAAGCGGCTGGTGAACTGGGACCCGGCGCTGCTCACCGCCGTCTCCGACCTCGAGGTGGTCAGCGAGGAGGAAGAAGGGCGGATCTGGGAACTGCGCTACCCGCTCGCCGACGGCAGCGGCCACCTGAGCGTGGCCACCACCCGGCCCGAGACGATGCTCGGTGATACCGCGGTGATGGTCCACCCCGATGACGAACGCTACGCGGCATTCGTCGGCAAGACGGTGCTGCTGCCCCTGACCGGCGAACCCGAGGAACCGGGCACGGTGGCGCCGGCGGCGCGCTGGCGCGAAATCCCGGTGATTGCCGACGCCTACGTCGATCGCGAATTCGGCACCGGCGTGGTCAAGGTCACGCCGGCGCACGACTTCAACGACTACGCAGTCGGGCAGCGCCACGGCCTGGCGATGATCCCGGTGCTGACCCCCGAGGGCCTGATCAACGAAAACGCCCCGGCCCGCTACCAGGGCCTGGACTGTGCGACGGCGCGCGCCAAGGTGGTTGCCGATCTCGAGGACCTCGGCCTGCTGGTCGGGGTCAAGGCGCACAAGATGATGATGCGCCGCGGCGACCGCACCGGCGCGGTGATCGAGCCGATGCTCACCGACCAGTGGTTCGTGGCGATGAGCGAACCCTCCCCCGCCGATTCGCCGCTCGGCGGCAAGAGCATTGCCGCGCGCGCGCTCGAAGTGGTGGCCGACGGCTCGATCCGCTTCGTCCCCGAGAACTGGACCAGCACCTACAACCACTGGCTCGAGAACATCCAGGACTGGTGCATCTCGCGCCAGCTCTGGTGGGGCCACCAGATCCCGGCCTGGTACAAGGCCGACGCCACCGGCGCACCGATTCACGACGGCACCGTGTTCGTCGCCCGCGACGAGCAGGCCGCGCTCGCCGACGCCCGGGCCCAGGGCTACCAGGGCGCGCTGGTGCGCGACCCCGACGTGCTCGACACCTGGTTCTCGTCGGCGCTGGTGCCCTTCTCGACGCTCTCCGACCCCAAGCAGCCGATTGTCGCCGGCCGCCCGAACATCCTGCCCGAACTCGCCCGGTATTTGCCCTCATCGGTGCTGGTGACCGGGTTCGACATCATCTTCTTCTGGGTCGCCCGGATGGTGATGATGACGCTGGCCTTCGACGGCCGGATTCCGTTTCGCGAGGTCTACGTCCACGCGCTGGTGCGCGACGCCGAAGGCCAGAAGATGTCCAAGTCCAAGGGCAATACGCTCGACCCGATCGACCTGATCGACGGCATCGGGCTCGAAGAGCTGGTGACCAAGCGGACCTCGGGACTGATGAACCCCAAGCAGGCCGACGCGATCGCGCGCCGCACCCGCAAGGAGTTCCCGCAGGGCATCGCGCCCCACGGCGCCGATCCGCTGCGCTTCACCTTTGCCTCGCTGGCGACGCCGGGACGAGACATCAATTTCGATCTCGGGCGCTGCGAGGGCTACCGGAATTTCTGCAACAAGCTCTGGAACGCGACCCGCTTCGTGTTGATGAACACCGACGGCCACGACTGCGGTTTCTCCGGCGACAAGGCCGCAGACGCGACCCGCCACCAGCCCCACCTCGGCCAAGCAGAGCGCTGGATCGTGTCGCTGCTGCAGCGCCTCGAAGGCGACGTCGCGCGCCACTTCGAGGAATACCGCTTCGACCTGGCGGCGCGCGCACTCTACGAGTTCGTCTGGAACGAATACTGCGACTGGTTCCTGGAACTGGCCAAGGTGCGCATCCAGGTCGGCGACGAGGCGAGCGCACGGGCCACGCGCCACACGCTGCTCGGCGTGCTCGAAACCGTACTGCGGCTCGCGCACCCGATCATCCCGTTCATCACCGAGGAGCTGTGGCAACGCGTTGCGCCGCTCACCCGGCGCTACGGCGCCGGCCAGGCGCAGGAGCTCGCCGGGGCGGAACTGGCGGCGGCGCTCGCCGCAGGCCGCTACTCGGTGATGACCCAGCCCTATCCGCGTCCGCAGGCCGAGCGCATCGACGAGGCTGCCGAAGGCTGGGTGGCGCGGCTGCGCGCACTGGTCGACGCCTGCCGGGCGCTGCGCGGCGAAATGGACGTCTCGCCGGCGCAGCGCCTGCCGCTGGTGGCGGTGGGCGAGCGCGCCGAGCTCGCGGGCTTCGCGCCCTACCTCGCGGCGCTGGCGAAACTCTCCGAAGTCGAGATCGCAGATGCCCTGCCGGCCGGGTCGATCGCGCCGGTGCAGATCGTCGGCACCTCGAGCCTGATGCTCAAGGTCGAGATCGATGTAGCGGCCGAGCGCGAACGGCTGGGCAAGGAAGTGGCGCGCATCACGGGGGAAATCGGCAAGGCCCAGGGGAAACTGGCCAACGAGAATTTCGTCGCCCGGGCCCCCGCTGCCGTGGTCGACCAGGAACGCGAGCGGCTAGCCGCGTTTGCAGCAACACTCGCGAAACTCGAGGAACAGCTGGGAAGGCTCTCCTAGATTTCACATATCACCCGTTGGGGTCATCGCCAAAGTGCCTGCTTCGGGCTTATGATCTGGCAACCACTGGGAGAACTCACGGCGCCAAGAACACGTGACTCCAGGGGTAAACCAAGACAGGAGGAGACCCCATGACTATCAAGCGCACGTTTTACGGGCTTGGCCTGGCGGCGCTCGCGACCGTTCTGGTCGCCTGCGGCAGCGACGATCCGTCGCGCGGCACCGTAGTCGCCGTTACCGAAACGGCGGCAGTCCCGGCCGCCGGAATCGACGCCATCGTGGCCAGCCAGCCCGGGCTGGCATCGTTGATCGGCGCGCCCTCGCGCTGCGATGTCACGATCAGCAAACTCAGCTACAACACCATCGGTCCCAAGGGCGGCTGGAGTCCGGCCAGCGGCGGCCTGATGATCCCCTCGGGCGCCGATTGCCCGGGACCGTATCCGGTGCTGGTCTACCACCACGGCACAACGGTGTACCGGGCATTCACCATGTCCGATCCGACCAACGGCGAGGCCGGATTGCAGATGGCGTACTTTGCTGCCCAGGGCTACGTGGTGGTAATGCCTGACTACCTCGGCTACGGCGACTCGAAGACTTACCACCCCTACCTGAACGCCGAGAACACGGCGGCCGTCAGTATCGATGCCCTGCGCGCCGCCCGCACCACGCTAACGAAGATGTCGGTGGCAACCGATGGCAAGCTCTTCCTCGCCGGTTACTCGCAAGGCGGGCATGCCGCAATGGCGACCCAACGCACGATGGAGCGCGATTACCCGGCCGAGTTTGCGATCACCGCCGCGGTCGACATGTCCGGTCCGTACGCGCTGACGCAGAGTTTCCTGGGAGCCATGGACACTCCGGTGATGGGCGCATCGGTATTTGCCGTGATGACCTTCGTCGGCTACCAGAAGGCCTACGGCGACGTCTACGCCCATCCCGAAGACATCTTCCAGATGCCATACGCGATGGGGATCGAAAGCCTGATCCCGGGCACCATGGGCACCACGGAGATGTACATGGGCGGCAAGCTGCCACTGGCGTTGACCGGGGCAGGAGGCCTGCTGACCGACACCTTCGTGACCGCGTACAAGGCCTCGGCCGACTTCCCGGCCCGCAAGGACGTCGCCAAGAACGACCTGCTCAACTGGAAGCCGGTGGCCCATGTCGAACTTTGTGGCGGGCAACGTGATCCGACCGTGCCATTTGGCAACGCTGTGGGCGCCAGTGCCTACTTCGCGAGCCAGGCGGTCACTGTTCCGGCCGTTGACGTCGAGATGATCCCCGACTTCCAGGCGGCCATCGCGGCACAGGTTGCGGCGGCACCGGATCTGAGCACCTACCATGGCACGATCGTGCCGCCGCTGTGCATGTCGTATGCCAAGAACGCGGTGTTCGGCCCGCGCCTGTAAGTCGATGATCGGTGCGCGCCAGCCGGCGCGCACCTCATAGTGCTCACGAGTGCCGGCGACCCCTGCACGGGGCGCCGGCACCACTGCTCACCGGCGCCGGAGGTAGAACGTCCAGTTCTTCTCGCCGCGCTCGACCTGCAGCAACTCGTGCCCGGTCTGCCTGGCAAAGACCTCGAAGTCGCGCCGCGATCCGGGATCGGTCGCGGTTATCTTCAGCACCTGCCCGCTGGCGATACTGGCAAGCGCCTTCTTGGCGCGCAGGATCGGCAGCGGGCAATTCAACCCGCTGGCATCGACTTCGGAATCGAACGCGGTGTTATCGCTCATTTCCCTGATTCCTCTGGTAATCCGGTTTGTTTCTTGCGCCCCGACCATGCGCCCCAGCCGATCAATCCGGCGAATCCCCAGAACAACGGCGCGAAAGTGAATGG
>JAHEMI010000091.1 GCA_024643785.1 Burkholderiaceae bacterium | reverse complement strand
GGTGCAATGTAGACGCAGTAGATCTTGTCGCCGGTCACGTAACTGTGCACCCACTGGATGCTCGGGCCGAGTTCCTGCAGGACGCCATAGGACTTCTGGGCAATCGCCTGCAGTTCGGACCCGCTGGCCGCGCCGATTCCGTCGATGGGGCGTTCAATCACGAATTGGGGCATGACAGACTCCTGGAAAGTTGATGGAGACCAGAGTTTCTGCGGCGATCGTGTGACGAGGCGTGTGACGAAAATGTTCAACTCTCATGGCACTCATGGGAAAATGCCGCCGATGCCACCAGAGCCGACAGCAGTACAACCGATTCCGCCGGAGTTCGCGCAGGCACTGCGCGAGCTGGGGCTGGCCAGCAGCGAGCTTCTCGCGGGCGCGCCGCTAACCGGCGGGGTGTCCTCGGACATCTGGCGCATCGATACGCCACAGGGTCCGGTCTGCGCCAAACGTGCGCTCGCGAAGCTGCGGGTCGCAGCCGACTGGCGCGCGCCGATCGAGCGCAACCGCTACGAGGCCCGCTGGATGGCGACGGCCGACACTGCGGTCACGGGCAGCGCGCCGCGGGTCCTGGGGCAACACCCCGGACTCGGCGTGCTGGTGATGAGTTTCCATTCGCCCGCCGAGCACAGCCTGTGGAAGGAGCGGCTGCGCCAGGGCGAGGCCGACCCTGGTACCGCGCGGCAGGTGGGACGCACGCTCGCCGCGATCCACGCGTACTCGGCGGCCCACGCCGAGCTCGCTGCGAGCTTCGACACTGACGCGATCTTCTTCGACATCCGGCTCGAGCCCTACCTGCTGGCCACCGCCCAACGCCACCCCGAACTGGCGGCGCAGCTCGCGGCGCTGGTGGCCCAGACCCAGTCGCACAAGCTCACGCTGGTGCATGGCGACGTGAGTCCGAAGAACATCCTGCTGGGCCCCGGCGGCCCGGTGTTTCTTGACGCCGAGTGCGCCTGGTGGGGTGATCCGGCCTTCGACCTTGCGTTCTGCCTCAACCATCTGCTGCTCAAATGCCTGTGGACGCCGCGCGCGCGCGGTGCTTTCCTGGCGTGCTTCGGGGAGCTGGCCGAAGCCTATCTCGAGGGCGTCGACTGGGAGCCGCGCGGCGCGCTCGAACGCCGCGCCGCGGCCCTGTTGCCAGGGCTCTTCCTGGCACGGGTCGATGGCAAGTCTCCGGTCGAGTACATCACTGCCGAGCCCCAACGGGCGGCGGTGCGACGGGTGGCGCGCAGGTTGCTCCTGGAACCGGTGGCGGGGCTCGGTGAAATCAGCGGCGCATGGCGCGAGGAATTGGAGCGATGAGCAACGAAACCCGAATCTGCAGTATTCATGCCCGCCGGGTCTGGGACAGCCGCGGCCGGCCCACGCTCGAGGCAGAGGTTGCCTTGAGTGGTGGCGCGGTTGGTCGCGCCATGGTCCCCGCGGGCGCCAGCAAGGGCGCGCGGGAAGCGCTCGAACTGCGCGATGGCGGGGCGAGTTTCGGCGGCCTCGATGTGCGGCGCGCGGTGGCCAACGTCAACGGCGAGATCGCACGCGCGGCGATCGGATTGGCGGCCGATGAACAGGTCGCGCTCGACGAGCTCCTGATCGCCCTCGATGGCACGAGTAAGCGCGAGCGCCTCGGGGCCAATGCGTTGCTGGCGGTGTCGATGGCGGCGGCGCACGCGGCCGCGGCGGCGCAGGGCATTCCGCTCTATCGCTACCTCGGCGGTGATGGCGCAACTCTGCTGCCGATGCCGCAGATCCAGATTTTTGGCGGCGGCGCCCACGCCGGACGGCGCGTCGATATCCAGGATTTCATGGTGGTCTGCCCCGGTGCCGGGAACTTCGCCCAGGCCCTGGAATGGACGGCCGAGGTTTACCGCCACGCCGGCGAGCTGATGGCGGAACGTGGCGCCCGGCTCGGGGTCGCGGACGAAGGCGGCTGGTGGCCGGCCTTCGATACCAACGAGGATGCCCTCGATGCGCTGGTGGCGGCAATCGAGCGCGCCGGCCTGGTCCCCGGCGAGCAGGTCGCCATAGCTCTCGACGTCGCTGCCAGCGAATTCGGCCATGGCGGCCGTTACACGCTCGGACTGGAGCGCCGGCAACTGGACAGCGATGGCCTGATCGAGTTGCTGCTGCGCTGGTGCGAGAAGTTTCCGATTGCCAGCATCGAGGATCCGCTCGCCGAGGACGACGGTGCGGCGTTCGCACGTTTCACCGCGGCCGTCGGGCATCGCGTACAGGTCGTCGGCGATGACTTCCTGGTGTCCAGCGCCGAACTGGTCGCAGCGGCGGCAGCCGCAGGCGCGGCCAACACGGTGCTGCTCAAGCCCAACCAGCGCGGCACGCTGACCGAAACCTTGCGCTGCTGGGAGGCCGCCCGCGCGCTGGGCTTCGCGGGCATCGTTTCGGCACGTTCGGGTGAGACCGAGGACGACACCATCGTGCACCTTGCCATCGGCTGGCAGGTCGGTCAATTGAAGGTCGGGTCGTTCGCGCGCAGCGAACGCATGGCGAAGTGGAACGAGGCGCTGCGCATCGAGGAGCGGCTGGGCGAGCGGGGGCGCTTTGCCGGGGCCGGCGTATTCGGGCGCAACGCCACCTGAACCATAGTGTTTGGCGGGGGTGTCTGCCCTTCGGGTTAGACTCGCCCTGCTATGAACTTCTTTCAATCACTGCCAAAGGAGAGTTTGCGGATGCCTGGAGCACCCACTGTACGCCAGCTATTGATCACCATCGGTCTGTGTCTGGCCACCACCTTGACGAGCGCCGCAGCGGCGCAGCAAATGGTCAGCGTCAAGGTCAATTCCCTCAATATGCGTTCAGGACCAAGTACCCGCACCGGGATCCTGTGGGAATTGAAGCGCGGCTACCCGCTGAAGGTTCTCAAACGGCAGCACAGTTGGTTGCAGGTGCGCGATTTCGAAGGTGACACCGGCTGGGTAGCGCGCTCGCTCACGGGACGCACTCCCTACCACATCGTCAAGTCGCGGATCGTCAATGTCCGCAAGGGCCCTGGTACCCGCAACCGCATCGTCGCGACCGCCGAATATGGCGATCTGCTGCGCACTCGCGAGAAGCGGGGCAGTTGGGTGCGGGTCGAGACCGCTGAGGGCAAGAAAGGCTGGGTTGCCCGGCGCTTGCTCTGGGGCTGGTAGGCTCCTCGGGATATAATTAGGCGAAACTGAAAACAAGGCACCAACTGGGGCGCTTTTGCCGTCCAGCAAGGGGGTGCGATGCAGTTCAGGATTCGCAAGGGATTGGACCTGTCGCTGCCGGGCGCTCCTCGGCAGGTGGTGACTCCCGGCCGGCCGGTATCCGCGGTCGCGATCCTGGGACGCGATTATCCCGGAGTCAGACCGGAATTTCGCGTTGCTCCGGGCGAGCAGGTGCGCACCGGGCAGGTGCTTTTCGTCGACCGGACCCGTCCCGAGATCGCGTTTACCGCACCGGCGACCGGGAAGATTGCAGCGATCGAACACGTCCATCCCCACCAGTTCGATGCCCTGGTCATCGCCGTCGGCCCGGACGAACCCGAGATCTTCGAGCACTCCGGCGAGACCATGGGCGACGCCGGCACGCGGGCACTGTTGCTCGAAAGCGGTCTGTGGAGCTCGTTCCTGACCCGGCCGTTCGGCCGGATACCTGATCCGGGACAGACACCGCAGGCGATCTTCGTCACCGCAATTGACACCAGTCCGCTGGCTGCCGATGCGCTCATCGTGGCGCGACCTTATCTGACCCAGTTCCGAGCTGGCATCGCCGCGCTGAAGAGCCTTGGGGGAGGGCCGATCTTCGTCTGCCAGGCGCCCGGCGCCGAGCTGGCGGAACCCGATTCGCAGGTGCAGACGGCGTTCTTCAGCGGACCGCATCCGGCCGGCCTTGCCGGGACCCACATCCACCACCTGATGCCGGTGTCGGCGCACCGCATGGTCTGGCAGGTCGGTTACCAGGACGTCATCGCCATCGGCAACCTGTTCGAGACCGGTGAACTGTGGACCGAACGGATCGTCTCGTTCGCTGGTCCGGGACTGCGCGATCCCCGCCTGATCAGCACCAGGCTGGGCGCCAATCTCGATGACTTGCTCGCGGGCGAACCGGTCAATGGCTCGGTTCGGGTCGCTTCGGGTTCGGTGCTGACGGGCCGGATGTCCGCCTTCCTCGGACGCTATCACGGGCAGGTGAGTGTCCTCGATAGTGGCGTTCGCGGTACCGGCGACGGCGCCTGGTCGCGCCTGCTGGGGACATTGCGGGCTGCGCCACCAGGGCCGCTGGTTCCGCTCGGGCGGCTCGATAACCTGCTGCCGATGGACATCCTCGCGGTCCCGTTGATGCGCGCCCTCGCGGTGGGCGACTGCGACGCCGCCGAGCAGCTCGGCAGCCTCGAACTGCTCGAGGAGGATGTCGCTCTGCTGTCGTATGTCTGCGCCGGGCGCGCGGACTACGGCGAGTTGCTGCGTCGCGCACTCGATGACCTGCAGGGCGTGTCATGAGCCCGCCGGCCACTCGCGGACATGGCGCCCTGATCGGCGGGCACGCGCCGCTGCTGCATGGCGCCTGGGAGAACCGCCGGGTCGATGCGGCATTCCTGCTGGCGCTGCTGCCGCCGCTGGTGGCAGCGCTCTACCTGCGAGGAGAGGAGTTCTGCTGGCTGGCGGCGCTGGCCGTCGTGGTAGCGCTCGCTTGGCAGGCGTTGTTTGCGATTTTGCGCGGGAGCCCCCGCGGCTGGAACGGATTGCTTGGCGCACTCACCTTCGCATTGCTCGTGCCCGAGGCGGCGCAGCCGTGGCAGCAGGCGCTGGCCCTGAGCTTCGGGGTCGTGATGGGCGAGCAGGTCTTCGGCGGACGGGGCTGGAGCTTCCTCAACCCGGCCGTGGTGGGACTGGCATTCATGCTGTTCTCTTTCCCCGGCCTGGACCCTGAACCAGCCGGCGCCTGGCTCACCGCAACATCCTTGCCCGGAGCCGTGCTGCTGCTCGCCTTTGGCCTGGTCTCGTGGCGGGTGCTGGCGGCAATCGTTGTGGGCCTGGCGGGCAGTGCACTGGCCATCGGCGGGGGAGTCGACTGGCAGGAACTGTGCACCGGCACGATGGTGTTCGGGATGGTGTTCCTGGCCTGTGATCCGGTATCTGCCGCCGCAACCAACAGCGGGCGCTGG
Organism: Burkholderiaceae bacterium; assembly: GCA_024643785.1. GTDB lineage: Bacteria > Pseudomonadota > Gammaproteobacteria > Burkholderiales > Burkholderiaceae_E > JAGXFR01. Next base: position 3,590 of record JAHEMI010000091.1, on the reverse strand, counting down.
GCGTATGGACTGCTTACCGGTGCGCTGGCGATCATTTTCGGGCAGGGCAGCGGCGCACCTGGCTCGGTGCACGCTCTGGTGTTCGCGCTGCTCCTGGGCGGCATCTTCGCTCCCCTGATCGATCGCACCGTGGTGGCGTGCAATATCCGTCGCCGGAGGGCGCGCAATGGCTGACTGGAATCCATTGCGCCGCCTGCTGGCGCTGCCCAATGACAGCAAGGTCAAGACCCTGGCCGTGGCCTTCGTGGTGGCGCTGGTTTGTGCCAGCGCGGTGTCGCTTACCGCAGTGCTGCTCAAGCCGCGCCAGGAGGCCAATTTGCGCCAGGCGCGGCTGGCGCGAATGGAGCAGATGATCGCCGCACTGCCGGGAGTGGCCGCGGTGATGCGGGGCAGCGGCCTCACCACCCTGGAGACCGTGGTCGTCGATCTCGAGCGCGGCGCGGTAGCGCAGGAAATCGACCCGGCGAACTTCGATTTCCGCGCGGCCATCGCCGACCAATCTGCGGCGCTTGCGCTCGAGCGTGACAGCGACATTGCCCGCATCGGCACAAGGCCCCGGTTCGCGCCGGCGTACCTGCTGCGCAAGGAAGGAAAGCTGGCCTTGCTGGTGCTGCCGGTTTACGGCGCCGGCTACCAGTCGGTGATTCACGCCTACCTGGCACTCGCGGGGGACCTGCGCACGGTCGCCGCGTTCAATATCGTGGAGCAGGGGGAAACTCCCGGGCTGGGCGCGCGCATCGCCGATCCGGCCTGGCAGTCGGCTTGGCCCGGACGGCAGGTTGCCGATGCCGACGGCGTCATCCGGATCGCAGTGGTCAGGGGCGGCGCGACCACGATCCACGAGGTCGACGGCATCTCGGGAGCCACCAGATCGACCACCGGGGTAACGAACCTGTTGCGCTTCTGGCTGGGCGAGCGCGGCTACGGGCCGTTTCTGCGGCATCTCGCGCAAGGAGGTGCACAGCCATGAGCGGCGGCGACCTCCGCCATCTGACTGCAGCCCTGGTCGACGACAACCCGGTGACGCTGCAGATCCTCGGCGTGTGCTCGGCGCTGGCGGTGACCACTTCGCTCGCCACCGCCCTGACGATGAGCCTGGCGCTGACTGCTGTGCTGGTGGCCGCCAGCGCGATCATCAGCCTGATAAGGCGTCATCTGCCCGGGGCAATCCGGCTGATCGTCCAGATCACGATCATCTCGGCGCTGGTGATAGTTGCCGACCAGCTGTTGCGGGCGTTCGCGTTCGGGATGAGCGAGAAGCTCTCGATCTTCGTCGGGCTGATCGTCACCAATTGCGTCGTGCTCGGGCGTGCCGAGGGCTTCGCGATGCACCACCGGGTCTGGCCGAGCGTCCTCGACGCGCTCGGCAACGCTCTGGGCTACAGCCTGGTGCTGCTCATCGTCGGCGCGATTCGCGAATTGCTCGGTACCGGCAAGCTGTTCGGCTTCGTGCTGCTGCCAACCGTGGCCGAGGGCGGCTGGTTCCAGCCGCTGGCGCTGATGCTGCTCGCACCGAGCGCGTTCTTCGTGATCGGACTTCTGGTCTGGGCGATCCGCAGCCTGCGCCCGACCCAGATCGAGGCGGCCGAGTACCCGCTGCTCGCCGCCGCGAGGGAGCGGAAGTCATGATCGAACTGCTCCTCAAGGCGGTCTTCGCGGAGAACCTCGCGCTCTCCTTCTTCCTCGGCATGTGCACTTTCCTCGCGGTATCGAAGCGTTTCGAAACCGCGTTGGGCCTGGGCATCGCGCTGATCGTGGTGCAGAGCATCAGCGTGCCGCTGAACCATCTCATCTTCAGCCTGCTGCTCGAACGCGGTTCGTGGGCCTGGGCTGGTCTGCCGACGGTCGACCTCGGGTTCCTGCGGCTGATCAGCTTCATCGGGGTGATCGCGGCGCAGGTGCAAATCCTGGAAATGGTCCTCGACCGTTTTGCGCCGCGTCTGCACCGCGCGCTCGGCATCTATCTGCCGCTGATCACGGTCAACTGCGCGATTCTCGGCGCGAGCCTGTTCATGGTCGAGCGGCAATATGGCTTGAGCGAATCGCTGGCCTATGGGATCGGCACCGGAATCGGATGGGCTCTTGCCATCACGGCCTTCGCGGCAATCCGGGAGCGATTGCGCTATAGCGACATCCCTGCCGGGCTGCGCGGATTGGGGATTGCCTTCATCGTCACCGGACTGATGTCGCTGGGCTTCTCCGCCTTCATCGGAGTGCAGCTGCCATGAGCGAAGTCGTGCTTGGCATTGGGCTGTTCGTCACGGTGGTTCTCGTGCTGACGGTGGTGGTGATGATCGCGCACTCGCTGTTGGTCGCCGCCGAGGCCGTTACCGTCACGGTCAACGGCAGCGACCGGATCGACGCCACCACCGGCGAGCGGCTGCTGGCGGTGCTGGCCGGTCACGACCTCCAGGTCCCGTCACCTTGCGGCGGCGCCGGCACCTGTGGTCAGTGCCGCGTAACGGTCACCGCCGGTGGGGGCGAAGTCCTGCCCACCGAGGCGGCGCGACTGAGCCGTGCCGAGATCAGGAGTGGTCTGCGGCTGGCCTGCCAGGTGATCGTGCGCAGCGATGCCGCGGTCACCGTGTCTGACGAAATTCTCGGCGCCAGGACCTGGGAGTGCACGGTCAGCGCCAGCCGCACGGTAGCGCCGCTGATTCGTGAACTGGTCCTCGAGTTGCCGCCCGGCAGTGAAATCGAGTTTCGCGCCGGCGCCTTCGTGCAGGTCGACGCACCGCCGTACCGCCGCTCATTCGCCGATTTCGAGATCGCCCCCGAACACCGCCAGGCCTGGGGCCGGCTGCGCCTCGCGGGCCTGACGGCGGTCAGCGAGAGGACTGCATCACGCGCCTATTCGGTGGCCAATACGCCGGCCACCGGGACGCGGTGCATTGTCCTGCTGGTCAGACTGGCCCTGCCGCCGCCCAGTGCGCCCGAGGCCAGGCCGGGAGTGGTTTCGTCGTACCTTTTCGGTTTGCGCGTCGGCGACAAGGTCCAGGTCTCGGGACCGTTCGGGAACTTCGGCATTTGTGAGAGCAAGCGCGAAATGGTGTTCATCGGCGGCGGCGTCGGCATGGCGCCGCTCCGGGCGATGATCACCGACGAGCTCGAGAACCGCCGCGGCGCCAGGCGGATGAGCTTCTGGTACGGGGCACGCAGCGCCGTCGACCTGTTCTACCGCGAGGAATTCGATCGCCTCGTGGCCGAACACGACAATTTCCACTGGACTGCGGCCCTGTCGGATGCCGCCCCCGATGACGCCTGGAGCGGACCAACCGGCTTCATCCATACCGTGGTCTTCGAGCGCTATCTCAAGGACCATCCGGCTCCCGAGGAGTGCGAATACTACCTGTGCGGGCCGCCGCTGATGATCACGGCCGTGTTGGCGATGCTCGAGGACGTGGGCGTGGATCCCGCGCGCATATTCAACGATGACTTCGGAGGCTAGGGCAATGAAGGTTACGCGCCGCCAACTCCTCGGCACCGCCTCCGGGCTGATTCTGGCAGCAGGTTTCCCGGCACTGGCCAGCGCGGTCAAGGTCATCGGCGGTCCGGCGTTTGGCGCCTCGTGGCGTCTGACGATGGCCGCG
>JAHEMI010000017.1 GCA_024643785.1 Burkholderiaceae bacterium | reverse complement strand
TCCGTCACTTCCGGCTGGCGCCCACATCGTGGTCTTTGCCGGGAACCCCAAGATGTCGGAGGTCTTCGCCGGGGGCGGTCATCGCCTGCACCGCAGGATCGGCAACGTCGACTGGCTGCGCCAGGCCTGGATCGGCTGAACATGGCTCAGCCCCGCTCTGCCGCCCCCGCATTCGATGACCTCGCCCCTTGGGGCACCTATATCCCGTCCCGCGGTGTCGCCGTGCTGCTGGGCCTTGCGCACCGCACGCCGCGCTGGCTGGCGCCGCTGGTCAAGCTGTTCCGTCGCCCGGTCAAGTACCACGTCAACGTCCCCCTCGACCTGACGATCTGGGGGTTGAGGCTGCGGCTACTGCCGCGCGGGAACATGTCGGAACAGAAGCTCATTTCCGCCCCGCAATTCTTCGACCCGGAGGAACTCGGGTTGCTGGCCGCTCGTCTCGGCCCTGGCGGCACCTTCGTCGACATTGGTGCCAACGCCGGGGTCTACAGTTTCTGGGCCCACCGCTGCATGCAGGGGCAGGGGCGAATCGTCAGTGTCGAACCCGACCCCGAAATGCGGCGGCGTCTGGAGTTCAACTGCCGGACCAATTCTCTTGGCGACATCGAGGTCTGTCCGGTGGCGCTGAGCGACCATGCCGGGAGCGCGGTGCTGCAAATCGATCCGCGACAACGTGGCCAGAACACGCTGGAATCCGGCGAGGCCAAACGTGCCGGCGGCACCCGGACGATGCTCGAAGTACCGGTCGATACGCTGCTCCATTTGCTGCAGTCGCGCGGCATTGAACGGGTGGACGCCCTCAAGATCGACATCGAGGGACATGAGCCGCCCGTTCTGCGTCACTTTCTCGCCAACGCGCCGGCGTCGCTGCGCCCGGGCATACTGATTACGGAATTCAAGGCCGAGACCGCCGCGTCCCTGGAACAGTTGCTTCGCGACACCGGCTATCGGCGACGCGAGACGACACGCCTGAATTTCATCTACGAGCAGACCTAGGGAAGGCGGCGCAATAGCGCGACTGGCGCTCGCCCGCGCGGGCAGCGCATCGCTGCGAGCCAGTGTGGCCAATAGGCAACCGTGGCGCGGCAATGCGGGTCTCGGGCAACGGTCAGGGCGCCAGCGGTCGCGTGCCGAGCGCCGATTGTCGGCTAGTGGCCAAAAATGGCGTCCGGGCTGGTGCTCGCAAAGCAGCGCAGTGGCATCATCGTTCCAGTCACTTTTAGCCGAGGCAACCGATGACCACAATCGCCCCCAACAGCTCCTCGCGCCGCGATCCCCGGGGTCGTCAGACGCTTAGCGACGTCGGTCGTGAATTGCTCAAGGATTCAGAGATTGCGGCGATGCTGCCGACGGTGGTGCGCGACTTTCCCCATGTCGTCAACAACCTTGCGGCGGTCTGGAACCAGCCGCCCCTGGTCAATGGCATCTTCGACAAGCTGCTGCTCAGCGATCGCGATGGCCGGCAGGGCTTCCCGCTCGCGGTGGTGGTCGAGCTCTCGGAACTGCGCAACTTCTATCACCAGCGGATCATCCCCACCCTGGCGAAGGGCGACCCGTGGCACGACAAAGCCAAGAAAGGGGTCGTGGGCGACGAACCGACGCTGGGCATCGCCACGCGCCGGGGCACCGGGTTTCGCCTCTGATCGCTCTCCCGGGCACATGACCGGCGCCAGCGCGGCGCCCAACCATCACTGACCGATCGTTGCCTTCGCGCAGCGAGCGCGGGAGAATGCGCCAACGCGGCGCCCTGCGGCGCCGGGATTCCCAGTTGAAGCGGAGAACCCGAAATGGCGGAAGTGAGTGGTGGGGAAGTGCTTGCCCGGATGCTGCAGCGCGAGGGTGTCGAGAAAGTATTCGGGATCATCGACGGCACCTACTTCGGTTTCTATTCGGCCCTGCACCGGCTGGGAATCGAGATCGTCACGCCCCGCCATGAGACTTCGGCCGCGCACATGGCCGGCGCCTATGCCCGCCTCACCGGGCGGCTGGGTGTCTGCATGGCCAGCAACGGCCCTGGGGTGGCGAACCTGCTGCCCGGACTGGTGGTCGAGCAGGCGGAAGGCAACCGCGTGCTCGCGATCACCAGTGCGCGGCGCCCGGGCATCATGTACCCCGACCGCGGCGGCAGCTACCAGTGCTTCGACCAGAGCGGCGTGATCAGCCGGATCGCCAAGTGGAGCGCCGCGGTATCGTCATTCGAGCGGGTCCCGGAACTGACCCGCAAGGCATTGCGCCAAAGCTATGAGGGGCGCCCGGGAGTCGTTCACCTCGACGTGCCCGAGAACATCATGAACGGCAAGGTCAAGGCCGCGGTGGCGTACTGGGAACCGCATCAGTACCGCAACGTCACTGCGCAGTCACCAGTTCCGGCACAGGTTGCCGAAGCGGCGCGGCTGTTGGTGGCCGCCGAGGCGCCGATGATCCACGCTGGCAGCGGCGTTATCCACGCCGGCGCCTACGAAGCGCTGCGCCGCGTCGCGGAACTGTTGCATGCGCCGGTGACCACCAGCTGGGCGGCGCGCGGCGTATTGCCCGAGACTTCGGAACTGGCGATCCCGATGCCGCACGTCAAGCTCAACCACAAGGTGCGCAATGACTCCGATGTCGCGCTGATTCTCGGCTCGCGGCTGGGTGAAACCGATTGGTGGGGCAAGATGCCTTACTGGCGCGACCCGGCCGAGCAGAAGACGATTCAGGTCGACCTCGATGGCGCCATGATCGGGGTGAATCGCCCGGCGGATGTGGCCATCGTCGCCGACGTCGGCCGTTTCCTCACCATGCTGGCCGAGGAACTCGAACGGACCCAGGGCGCCGGGGAGCAGGCAAGCGGTTTCGCCGCGCGGCGCAAGCGCGTCTCCGGCTACGGCCGGGCCATGCAGAAGGACCGCGCTGGCTGGGACAAGGCGCTCGAAGACCTGGCGACGCCGACCCATCCGGCGCATGTCGCCACCGCCTGCCAGGCGGTCTTCCCCGAGGACACCGTGCTGGTCGCCGATGGCGGCAATGCGACGATCTGGGCGATGTTCTATCACCGCGTCACGGTCCCGAACACGGTGGTTTCGACGTTCAAGTTCGGCATGCTCGGCGCCGGGATGGCGCAGGCGATCGCGGCGTCCCTGGCGCGCCCCGGCAAACCGGTGTGCTGCATCATCGGCGACGGCGCGTTCGGCTTCCATCCCCAGGAGATCGAAACCGCGGTGCGCAACAATGCCCAGGTGATCTACATCGTGCTTTGCGACCGGCAGTGGGGCATGGTCAAGATGAATCAGCAGTTCATGCTGCGGCCCTTCAAGACCATGCTGTTCAAGCACCTCGAACCGCACGAGACGATCAAGGCCGATCTCGGCGAGATCGCCTTCGACGATCTGGCGCGCAGCATGGGAGCTCACGGCGAGCGGGTCGCCGACCCGCGCGAATTGCGCCCCGCGCTCGAACGCGCGCTGGCGAGCGGCGGCTGCGCCGTGGTCCATGTCGACGTCGACCCGGTCAAGCACATGTGGGCGCCCGGTCTGATCCACTTCAAGAAGATGCACGAAGAGCCCAAGGGGGCCTGAAGAACGCCGGCTCCAAATCCGAACAGGGGGAAGCAATGGGCGAAATCGACCTGGTCCGTCTCAACTTCAATCCGCAGTCGCTGATCGCGCTGAACGTCATCCTGGGTTTGGTGATGTTCGGCGTGGCGCTCGACCTGCGCGTCGCGGATTTCAGGGCCGTGCTGGGCGCGCGCCGCCCGGTGCTGATCGGGCTGATCGGCCAGTTCCTGCTGCTGCCGGCATTCACCTTCCTGCTGGTGCTCGCCATCAAGCCGGCGCCGAGCATCGCGCTGGGCATGATGCTCGTGGCGGCGTGTCCCGGCGGCAACATCTCGAACTTCCTCACCCATTACGCCCGCGGCAATACCGCGCTGTCGATCTCGATGACCGCGGTATCGACGATCGTGGCGATCGTGATGACACCCCTGAACCTCTCCTTCTGGGCGGGCCTGCACCCGCAGACCAGTGCAATCCTGCGCGCGGTGGCGCTCGATCCGATCCAGATGCTGTTCACGGTGCTGGTGCTGCTCGGCGTCCCGATGGTCGTCGGCATGCTCACGGCGCGTCATCTGCCGCGATTTGCCCAAAGGGTGCGCCGGCCGATCAGGATCTTCTCGCTGGTAGTCTTCGTCGGTTTCGTGGTCGGTGCGCTGGCGGCCAACTGGCGCTACTTCCTCGCCTATGTCGGCTTCGTCGTCGTGGCCGTGTTCCTGCACAACGCGCTGGCGCTGACCACCGGCTACGGCGCCGCGCGCCTCGCCGGTCTGCCCGAGCGCGACCGGCGCGCGGTGTCGATCGAGGTCGGGATCCAGAATTCGGCGCTCGGCCTGATCCTGATCTTCAACTTTTTCGATGGACTGGGCGGGATGGCGATCGTCACAGCGTGGTGGGGAGTGTGGCACCTGATCTCGGGGCTGACCATCGCGACCTGGTGGTCGCGGCGCGAGCCCCGGCCCGCCAGCGCATGACGGTCCCGGGAACGCCACGGTGAGCGCCAGCCGGCCGCCGCTGGTGCTGGTCACCGGCGCCGATGGTTACCTCGGTGCCCAGCTGGTCGCGGCCCTGGCTGCTGCGCCCGGCGCCTGTCGCGGGGTGGTGGCAGTCGATGTCCGTGCGGTGCCGGCAGCGCGTCGCCATGCCGGCGTGCGCTACGAGGTCGCCGACATTTGCGACCAGCGCACCGCCGAGCTGATAGCCGCGACCGCGCCCGAGGTCGTGGTTCACCTCGCGGCCATGGTCTCACCGCCGCCCGGCACCACCCGGGAGCGCCTGCGCCAGATCGACGTCGAGGGCACGCGCCGCGTGCTGGCCGCCTGCGTCGCCGGCGCGGTGCGCAGGCTCGTCGTCACCTCGAGCGGTGCGGCCTATGGGTACTACGCCGACAACCCGGCCAGCATTGGCGAGGACCAGGCGCTGCGCGGCAATCAGGAGTTCGCCTATTCCGACCACAAGCGCCAGGTCGAGGAACTGCTGGCCCAGGCCCGGGTCGATCACCCCGGCCTCGAGCAGGTGGTGCTGCGGCTGTGCACCGTGCTGGGCCGAACGACACGCAACCAGATCACCGACCTGTTCGACCGGCGCGTGCTGCTCGCCGTGAGCGGCGCGGCCAGCCCGTTCAGTTTCGTCTGGGATGGCGACGTGGTGGCCTGCCTGATGCGGGCGATCGCTGCTGGTCCGCCCGGGGTCTACAACCTGGCCGGTGACGGCAGCGTCACGATGCCGGAGATCGCGGCGCTGCTGGGCAAGCGCTGCCTCGTGGTCCCGGCGTGGCTGCTCGCTGCGGTGCTCGCGGCGTTGAGCCGGTTGCACCTGACCCAGTACGGGCCCGAACAGGTCAACTTCCTGCGCTACCGCCCGGTGCTCGACAACGCGAAGCTCAAGGAGGTCTTCGGGTTCGTGCCGAAGCTTGGCTCGCGCGCCACCTTCGAAAGCTTCCTGGCAGCCCGCCAGGGCCGCGCGGCCGGGCCGATCGGGGGCGACGATGGCGAGCGCCAGCGGGCGCAGGTCAATGACTAGGGCGCGTGAACTCGATTCCCGGGTGGTGGTCGTTACCGGCGCGGCCGGCGGGCTCGGGCGCGCGCTCTGCGCGGCATTCGCCGCCCGCGGCGCCCGGATCGCCGCGCTCGATGTCGCGGGCCAGGCGCTGGAGGATCTCCGCCAGCAACTGGCGCTGCCCGAAATGCTCACGCTGCACTGTGACGTCACCGACGACGGGGATTGCCGCGCGGCGATTGCCGCAATCGTGCAGCGTTGGGGCGGGGTCGACGTGCTCGTCAACAACGCCGGGATCAGCCATCGCAGCCGGTTCGGCGAGACCGAACCGGCGGTGATCCGGCAGGTGATGGCGGTCAACTTCCTGGGCTCCGTCAGTGCCACCCATGCGGCGCTTCCGGCGCTGCTCGAGCGCCGCGGGACCGTGGTCGCGATCTCGAGCGTGGCCGGGTTTGCCCCCTTGGCGGCCCGCTCGGGCTATGCGGCGAGCAAGCATGCGCTCCACGGCTTGTTCGAGACCCTGCGTGCCGAGTACAGCGGGCGCGGGCTCGACGTACTGCTGGTGTGCCCGGGGTTCATCGCGACCGCGATCGCGGCCGCGCATCTCGGCGGCGACGGGGGCAGTGCCCAGGGGCCCCGTACCGTGGTCGGGGATGCGCTGGCGCCGGAGTTCGTCGCGCGGCGCGTGGTTGCTGCCGTCGAGCGGCGCCAGCGCCTGCTGCTGGTCGGGCGGGTGGCGTGGCTGGCATGGCTGGTCTCGCGGCTTGCGCCGCGCTGGTACGAACGCGCCATGGTCCGGCGCCTGCGCGCCGAGATGAACGCGGGCTCCTAGCGGCCCGCGTGCGCCGCAATTTGGCGTACCCTTGCTGCTCGATGACCAATCCCGACGCCAACGAACTCTGGCGCGCCCCGCGCTGGGCGCTAGCAATGCTGCTCGCGGTGCTGGGCATGCTCGGCCCGTTCGCGATCGACACCTACCTGCCGGCGTTCGCCGGTATCGGCGAGGCCATCGGCGCCAGTCCGGTGCAGATGCAGCAGACGCTCTCGGCGTATCTATTCGGCTTCGCGGTGATGAACCTGTTTCACGGCGCGCTCTCGGACAGCTTTGGACGCCGACCCGTGGTGCTGGTCGGGGTCGCGGTGTTCACCCTGGCATCGATCGGGTGCGCATTATCCACGACCATCGGTCAGCTGGTGATCTTTCGCACCATCCAGGGTCTCTCGACAGGTGCCGGGATGGTGGTGTCGCGCGCGATCATCCGCGACATGTTCCCGCCCCGGGACGCGCAGCGCGTGATGTCCCAGGTGACGATCTACTTCGGGGTGGCGCCGGCGATCGCGCCGATAATCGGCGGCGCATTGTTCACCAGCCTGGGCTGGGCGAGCATCTTCTGGTTCCTCGCGGTGCTGGGAACGGTGCTGTGGATCGCGAACTATCGCCTCCTGCCCGAAACGCTGCATCGTGACCACGCCCAGCCCTTCGACGTCGAGAACCTCGCGCGCGGCTATCGCAAGCTGATCACCGATCCCCGCTTCGTCCTGCTGGCGTTCGCCAGCGGCCTGCCGTTCAACGGCATGTTCCTCTACGTGCTGTCGGCACCGGTCTTCCTCGGCCATCACCTCGGCCTGGCTCCCACCCAGTTCTGGATGTTCTTCGCGATGACGATCTCCGGGATCATGCTCGGAGCCTGGACCAGCGGGCGCATGGCGGGGAGGTTGGCCCCGCGGCGCCAGGCCCGGGCCGGCTTCGTGCTGATGTCGCTCGCAGCAGCCGTCAACCTGATCGCCAACTTGCTGTTTGTGCCCCACGTGTCCTGGGCCGTGCTGCCGGTGGCGGTGTTCGCCTACGGCTGGGCGCTGGTGATTCCGGTGGTCACGCTGATGGTGCTCGACCTCAACCCGCAACGGCGCGGAATGTTGTCATCGCTGCAGGCGTTCATTGCCAGCGCTGCCAACGGGGTTGTCGCCGGGGTGTTGGCGCCGCTGGTCATGTACTCTACCGTCTGGCTGGCGGTGGCATCGCTGGCCATGCTGCTGATGGGACTGGTTGCCTGGATCGTGGTGCGGCGGCACTGGCCCGAAGTCACCGAGCCTGGTCACCTGAGCGCCGAGAACGAGGCGCTGGGTGCCCAGGTGCGGAACGTGCCGGGCTAGCCAGCCAGCGGCCGGCCCGGATGGGCGGGTCAATTTGTCGATGGGATTCGGAATCATGGGGATGGCAATGAGAAGGGGATTTCTGCGGCTGATCGGGGGCGTGCTGTTGACGCTGACGGTGAGCGGGACGTTCGCCGCGGGGGTCAACCAGATCGGCAACGACGAAGTGAAGGCGCTGCTCGCCAGCGGCGTCCCGATCTACGACGTGCGCCGGCCGGACGAGTGGCAGCAGACCGGCGTGATCGCCGGCAGCCGGCGCCTGACTTTCATCGACGCCAGCGGCCAGGTGCCGCCGAACTTCCTGCCGCGCCTGACCTCAGCGGTGGACAAGGATGCGCCGGTAATCCTGGTCTGCCGTACCGGCAACCGCTCGGGGGTGCTGTCGCGCTACCTGGTCGAGAAACTCGGCTACACCAAGGTCTACAACGTCTCCCGGGGCATCTCCGGCTGGATTGCAGCGGGGCAGCCGGTGGTCCGCGACTGACCCGGCTTTAGGGGGTGGCGGCAAGCGCGCGGGCGCGCCGCGCCGAACGCACTCCGTAGATCACCACCGCCAGCGTTACCGCCGACATCAGCAGGGTCGCGGCGGCGTAGATCGACGGGTTGACCCCTCGCCGGGCGTAGCTGAAGATGACCTGGGGCAGGGTGGTGACCCCGGGACCAGAGAGAAACTCGGAGACCACCACGTCGTCGAACGACAGCGTGAAGGTCAGCAGCCAGGCAGCCACCAGGGCCTGCGAAATGTTGGGCAGCGTGACCAGGAAGAAGACCTGTGCCGGCCGGCAGCCGAGATCCATCGCGGCCTCTTCCATCGCCGGGTCCATCTCCTGCAGGCGGGACATCACTACCACCGTCGCATAGGCCATGCCGAGCAGGGTGTGGCCGAGCACGATGGTCACCGAACCGCGGTCCGGCCAGCCGATGACGCGCTGCACGCCGACGAACAGCAGCAGCAGCGACAGGCCCACGATCACTTCCGGCATCACCAGCGGCGCGTTGACCATCGCCGCAAAAATGGGCCGGCCCCGGAAGCGCCCAAAGCGCACCAGCGCGTAGGCCGCCAGCGTGGCCAGCACGGTGGCCATGGTCGCGCTGATCAGCGCGACCCGCAGCGACAGCGCGAAGCCTTCGACGATGCGCGTGTCGTCGGCCAGCGCCAGGTACCAGCGCAGCGAAAAGCCGGTGAACACGCTGTCCTGGCGGGTGCTGTTGAACGAAAAAGTCACCAGGAAGGCGAGCGGCAGGTAGAGGAAGGCGAAAACCCCCGCCATCCAGATCCTGGACAGGTTGGCGCCGAACCAGCGCGCGAGCGCGCTCACAGGGCTTCCCCTTGCACCTTGCTGGCGACACGCTGGTTGTAGATCGCCAGCGGCAGCACCACCAGGATGATCATGGTGATCGCCAGCGCGCTCGCGCGCGGCCAGTTGTTGCTGCTGAACATTTCGTCCCAGACAACGCGGCCGATCATCAGGTTCTCGGCGCCGCCAAGCAACGACGGGATGACGAATTCACCCATGCTCGGCACGAACACCAGCAGCGAGCCCGCCAGGATTCCCGCCCGCGATAGCGGCACGGTGATCAGCCAGAAGGTCTTCCAGGCGCTGGCCCCCAGGTCCTGCGACGCCTCGATCAGGCGCAGGTCCATCTTGACCAGGTTGGCGTACAGGGGCAGCACCATGAACGGCAGGTAGACGTAGGTCATGCCCACCAGCATCGAGACGTCGGTGTAGAGCATCTGGATCGGCTGGTCGATCAGCCCAAGCGCGAGAAAGATCTGGTTGACGACGCCCTGGTCGGCGAGGATTCCCTTCCAGGCGTAGACCCGCAGCAGGAATGAGGTCCAGAAGGGCAACATGATCAGCAGCAGCAGCAGCGAGCGCAGCACCGGCCTCGTGCGGGCGATGAAATAGGCAAACGGGTAACCGATCAGCAGGCACAGCGCCGTGGTGCAGGCGGCGTACTTGATCGACAGCAGGTAGGACTCGATATAGAGCGTCGGCGCCCAGGGGCCTTGCGCATCGCGCACCAGGGAGAAGAAGTTCTCCGGTTTCCAGAGCAACTGCCAGCTGCCGTCGTGCATTCCGATGAGCGGCGCGAACGGGTCGAGGTGCTCGCCGACGTCGGTGATGCTGATGCGCAGCAGGATCAGGAACGGGACCGCGAAGAAGATGATCAGCCACACGAACGGGATGCCCAGAACGGCGTCCCGCCCCCTGATCGCGAAGCGCCGCAGAGGGGCCGAGGCCGCCGCGTTCATGAGGTCAGGACCAGCGAGGCCTGCGGGTCCCACCAGCACCAGACCTGGGCGCCGCGCGCGATCGGCCCCTGGGCGCGGTGCGAGCGATTGGCCTCGGTCACCCGCAGGGTGCCCTGGCCCGGCAGTGCGACCACGTAGGTGCTGAAGCTGCCGAGATAGGCGATTTCCTCGACGACGCCGGCGAGGACGTTGGCCACTGCCGAGGGCTGGGCCAGGCCGATGCCGATCTTCTCGGGGCGAATCGCGACCGCCATCGCTTCGCCGGGCGCGCCGTCGCCGGCCGGTGCGACTATGGTCGCGGAGCCGACGCTGATTTCGCGCAGCCCGTCGCGCCGCCCCGCGAGGGTACCGTCGAGCAGGTTCACGTTGCCGATGAAATCGGCCACGAAACGGCAGTTCGGGAATTCGTAGATTTCGCTGGGCGTGCCGACCTGCAGGATCCGGCCTTCGCTCATCACCGCGATCCTTGAGGCCATGGTCATGGCCTCTTCCTGGTCGTGGGTCACCATCACGCAGGTGACCCCGACCGAGGAGATGATCCTGCTCAGTTCGAACTGGGTCTGCTGGCGCAGTTTCTTGTCGAGCGCGCCCAGCGGCTCGTCGAGCAGCAGCAGTTGCGGGTTTCGGGCCAGGCTGCGGGCCAGTGCGACCCGTTGCTGCTGCCCGCCCGAGAGTGTGCTCGGCTTGCGTTTGGCGAGGTTCCCCAGCTGGACCAGCTCGAGCATCTGCGTCACCCGGGCAGCGATCTGGTCCTTGGGCATGGCCATGCGCTTGAGGCCGAAGGCGACGTTTTCCCAGACGCTCAGGTGCGGAAACAGCGCATAGGACTGGAACATCATGTTGATCGGGCGCTGGTAGGGCGGCAGCGTGGCGATATCACGCCCGCCCAGCAGGATCTTCCCGGCAGTGGGCGTTTCGAAGCCGGCGAGCATCCGCAACAGCGTCGATTTGCCGCAGCCAGAACTGCCGAGCAGCGCGAAGATCTGCCCCTGGGGAATGTCCAGGCTGACGTCGTCGACCGCCAGGACGGTGTCGAACTTCTTGGAGAGGCTGTCAATCCTCAGGTAGCTTGCTGATTGACCAGGATCACCGACCATCGATTCGTCTCGCCCTCAGAACCAGTCGTGCGGCTGGCTTCCGCCAGCCGTTCGTGGATCAACAAATTTCCGTGTCTGGTGCTAGTTGCCCTTCTTGAAGCCGGTGTAGACGCCGGTCATCGAGGCGCGCGCCGAGTTGCTCAGGCTCGAGGGCGAAACCATCGTGCCGAGCGCCTGCTCGCTGAGGAACACCGACGGGTTTCCGGCAACCTCGGGGCGCACCAGCTTGACGCTGGCCTTGTTGGCCGTCGGATAGCTCAACTCGTTGGTCAGCGCCGCGGAGATCTCCGGGCGCAGGAAGAAGTCGATGAATGCCATCGCATTGTTGGGGTGGCCGGCATCCTTGGGGACCGCCAGGCTGTCGAAGAAGATCGGCGCCCCGGTCTTGGGCACCAGCGCTTCGATCTCGAAGCCGCTCTTGTTCTCGATCGCGCGGGTGCGGGCGATGTTGATGTCGCCCGCCCAGCCCAGTACCACGCAGGCCCGGCCGGTGGCGATGTCATCGATCATCGTGCTCGAGAAGAAGCGGATGTCCTTGCGAACCTTGGCCAGCATCTCGCCAGCGGCCTTGTGGTCGGCCGGATCGTCCGAATAGGCATCCTTGCCGATGTAGTGCAGCGCCGGCGGCAGAATTTCAGTTGGCGAGTCAAGGAAGGCGATGCCGCAGGCAGCGAGCCGCGCGGTGTACTTGGGATTGAACACCAGGTCCCAGGCGTTGTCGGGCATCGCCAGGTCACCGAGGGCCTTGGCCGCCTTGGTCTTGTTGATCCCCACCGTGGTGAAGCTCCAGGCCCAGGGCACCAGGTACTCGTTGCCCGGGTCGACCTTGTCGAGCTTGGCCATGATGGCCGGGTCGAGGTTGACGAGGTTGGCAATCTGCGACTTGTCGAGTTTGCGCAGCAGGCCGGCCTCGATCTGCGATTTTGCGAAGACCGCGCCGGGCACGACGATGTCGTAGCCGGAGTTGCCGGCGACCAGCTTGGCCTGCAGGCTCTCGTTGTTCTCGAACGTCTGGTAGTTGACCTTGATCCCGGTAGCCTTGGTGAACTCCGCCAGCATGTCCCCGGCGATGTAGTCAGGCCAGTTGTAGACGTTGAGCAGCTTCTCTTCGGCCGGCGCTGCGGTGCTCGCCGCCTTCTCGGCGGCTGCCTTGGGGGGCTCGCTCTTGCTGCACGACGTCAGCAGGAGGGCGCCGACGATGGTTACGATCAAGGTCTTGTTCATGATTTGGCCTCCACGAAATGGCAATGGCAGCTTGGCCGCTGGCGTGGTCCGCCGGGGCGCGGCGGCATGGTACCCCAATTCGCCGCTGTCAGGGACTGAGCTTGACCTGGAAACCGCGCTGCACGCCGGGCCGGGCCATCATTGCCGCGTACCAGCGTGCGACGTTCGGGAAGTCGGCAAGGTCGACGCGGTGACGCTGGTGGCGCCAGACCCAGCCAACGATGGCAAAGTCGGCGATCGAGATTTCATCGGCAAAGAACTCGTGCTGCGCCAGCCGGCGGTCCATCACCCCATAGAGGCGGCGCGTCTCCTTCATGAAGCGCTCGAGACCGTAGCGCTGGTCGGCCTCGTTTTCCAGGCCGGCGTAATGGTGGACCTGGCCCGGCGCGGGACCGAACCCGCCGACCTGGAACATCAGCCACTCGAGCACCGGGACGCGCGCGCGCAGGTCGCGCGGCAGGAACCTGCCGGTCTTCTCCCCGAGGTAGAGCAGGATCGCGCCCGACTCGAACACGCTCACCGGTGAGCCGCCCGGTCCGTCGGGGTCGATGATCGCCGGAATCTTGTTGTTGGGGCTGATCCGCAGGAAGTCCTCGTTGAACTGTTCCCCCTTGCGGATGTCGATCACCTTCACGGTGTAGGGCAATCCCATTTCCTCGAGGGCGACGCTGATCTTGCGGCCGTTGGGGGTGTCGAAGGTGAATAGTTCGATGCTCATGACCTGGCTCCTCTTGATGCCTGCTGTTCGGCCCATTCTAGCTGGCTGGCAGCGCGGCCGGGCTAGGGTGCCGCCAGCAGCAGCACCGTGCCCTCGACCCGAACCTGGACCTCGGCCTCGCCGCCCTCGGTCGGAACCCCGATCGCCGCCTCGGCGCTCGCAGCCATCCTCATCACGAGCGGGCCCGGGCGCGGCCCCGCGGTGCCGAGCGTGATTTCGCCGATCCGGTAGTTGCGAAAGCCAAAAGCCCGCGCCGCGGCACCCGCCTTGTCCTGGAACGCCGCCGCGGCCTCGGCGAGCAGCTCCTGCTCCACCGCGCGCCGCCGGTCGCCGGAGAGGCCAAAGCGGACCGAACTGATCTGCAGGCGCTGGGCCAACCGTCCGGCCAGCTCGCCCAGTGCGCGGAAATCACGAGCTTCGAGGATGACTTCGCCGCGCACCTGCCACGGGCCGGGCCGGCCGCGCGGCGCCGGTTGCGTCTGCAGGTTGCCCAGCCGGGCGACTACCCCGGGGGTGCGGCGGGCCTCGGCGAGTGCGGCCTCGAGCTGTGCGAGCACTTGCGAGTTGAGCGCGCCGGGGGCCTCGCCGGTGCGCTCGCTGGCGACGGTCACCGTCATCTCGTCGACGCTGACCCGGCGGACGGTTTCGGCGCTCAGCCGCAGCACCGGTGCGGCCGGCGCAGCGCCGGATTCGGCGAAGACGGGAGCCGCGCCGGCGGCCAGCAGCGTGATGGCAATCAGGGTGGCCGGGAGTTTCATCGTGGATACCTCGCTCGAAGTTGGGTAGGCTGTCGTCGCCGACCAAGTGTAATCTCGGGGGTGGCGCGGTGCGCGCGGTGGCTGCTGGGGGTGGTGGTGAGCGAGGAACCGAAGACGACCGACGGGGTCCAGGACCCCGATCCGCAGGAAACGATTGAATGGCGCGAGGCCTTCGCGGCGCTCGTCGATGCCCATGGGCCCGAGCGCGCCGGCTGGATTCTCGACGAACTGGTCAGAGTTGCCCGTGAGCGCCGGGTCGGCTGGCGTCCCGAACTGGCCACCCCGTATGTCAACACCATCGACGTCGCCGATCAGCCGGTGTTCCCCGGTGACCTGGCGATCGAGGAGCGGCTGGCGGCGCTGATGCGCTGGAACGCGCTGGCGATGGTGGCCCGCGCCAACCAGGCTTACGGCGAACTGGGCGGGCATATCGCGAGCTATGCCAGTGCAGCCGACCTGTTCGAGACCGGCTTCAACCACTTCTTCCGCGGCGACCGGGGCGGCGACGCCTCGGCCACGGACAGCCCGGGCGCCCCGGCCGAGCGCGCGCGCCACGGCGACCTGGTGTTCCTGCAGCCGCACAGCGCTCCGGGCGTGTACGCCCGGGCCTATCTCGAAGGGCGGCTCGAAGAAGCCGATCTCGGCTTCTATCGCCAGGAGTTGAGCGCTCCCCGGCACGGGGCGCGGGGCTTGAGCAGCTACCCCCATCCCTACCTGATGCCAGATTTCTGGCAGTTCCCCACCGGCTCGATGGGCATCGGTCCGATCAGCTCGATCTTCCATGCCCGGTTCATGCGCTACCTGACCCATCGCCAGCTGCTCGATTGCACCGGCCGCAAGGTCTGGGGGCTGTTCGGCGACGGCGAGATGGACGAGCCGGAATCGATGAGCGCGCTGACGCTGGCGGCGCGCGAGGGACTCGATAACCTGGTCTGGGTGATCAACTGCAATCTCCAGCGGCTCGACGGCCCGGTGCGCGGCAACGGCCGGATCATCGACGAGCTCGAGAAACTCTTTGCCGGCGCGGGCTGGAACGTGATCAAGCTGGTCTGGGGCAGCGACTGGGACGGGCTGTTCGCGCGCGATCACAGCGGTGCCCTGGTGCGGGCTTTCGCCGGCACTGTCGACGGCCAGATGCAGACTTTCGCGGCGCGCGACGGGCGTTACAACCGCGAGAATTTCTTCGGCCAGGATCCCGAGCTGGCCAGGCTGGCGCAGGGCATGACCGACGAGCAGATCGACCGGCTCAAGCGCGGCGGCCACGACATCGTCAAGATCCACGCGGCCTATGCCGCTGCGGCCGCGCACACCGGGCAGCCCACCGTGGTGCTGGCCCAGACCAAGAAGGGCTACGGGATGGGGCCGGCGGCGCAGGGCCGGATGACCACGCATTCCCAGAAGAGCCTCGAGGAAACCGATCTGATCGCGTTCCGCAACCGCTTCGACCTGCCGCTCTCCGACGAACAGGTGCGCACGCTTAGCTTCTACCGACCGGGGCCCGACTCCGCGGAGATGCGCTACCTGCACCAGCAGCGCGAACGTCTCGGCGGCTACCTCCCGGCGCGCCGGACCGACTGCGAGCTGGTCGCCGTGCCACCGATTGGGCAATACGCCCAGTTTGCGCTGGTGACCGGCAAGCGCGAAATGAGCACCACGATGGCTTTCGTGCGGATGCTGGGTGCCCTGCTCAAGAATCCCGTCCTGGGAGCGCGCATCGTGCCGATCGTCGCCGACGAGGCACGCACCTTCGGGATGGCCAACCTGTTCAAGCAGGTCGGCATCTACTCGAGCGTCGGCCAGCGTTATGCGCCCGAGGACATCGGCTCGGTGCTGAGCTATCGCGAGGCCCGCGAGGGCCAGATCATCGAGGAGGGGATCAACGAGGCCGGAGCGCTGGCGAGCTGGACGGCTGCGGCCACCAGCTACAGCGTCCACGGCGTCGCGATGCTGCCGTTCTACATCTACTACTCGATGTTCGGCTTCCAGCGGGTTGGCGACCAGATCTGGGCGGCCGCGGACCAGCGTCCGCGGGGTTTCCTGCTGGGCGCGACCTCGGGCCGGACTACGCTTGGCGGCGAAGGCTTGCAGCACCAGGACGGCAGCAGCCACCTCTGGGCGGCGACGATCCCGAACTGCCGCGCCTGGGATCCGGCGTTCGCCGGCGAGCTGGCGGTGATCATCGATCACGGCATGCGCGAGATGCTCGAGGAGCAGCGCGACGTCTTCTACTACGTGACGGTGATGAACGAGAACTACGTCCAGCCCGACTTGCCCCCGGAGCGCGCCGCCGACGTGATTCGCGGCGCCTACCGGTTGCAGCGTTTGGAGGGCAATGGTTCAGCGGGACAGGTGACCTTGCTCGCGTCGGGCGCCATCCTGCCCGAGGCCCTGAGCGCAGCCGCCGAACTGGCGGCTGCCGGCATCGCGGTCGATGTGCTCAGCGTCACCAGCTGGAGTGAGCTCGCCCGCGACGGCATGGCCTGCGAACCAGCCGCGCCGGGCAAGAAGGGCGCGGCGCGGGTGCCCTGGATCAGCGAACTGCTGGGCGGCGGCGCCGGTCCGGTGGTCGCTGCCAGCGACTACGTGCGCGCGGTGCCCGAGAGCATCAGGGCGTTCGTGCCCGCGAAGCGCAAGTACGTCACGCTGGGCACTGACGGCTTTGGGCGCAGCGATACCCGTGCGGCGTTGCGCGAATTCTTCGGGGTCGATGCAGCGAGCATCGCCGCGGCGGCGCGCCAGGCACTCCTCGTGCCGGGCGCGAAGCGCGGCGCCCGCGGCTGACCGTAACCAGATCAGCCCAGCGCGTCGGCCATGATGCCGAGCGCTTCGTCGACCTGCGCGCGGCTCACGTCGAGATGGGTGACCGCGCGGATCTTGCCGCCGATGGTGCCGATGCGCAGCCCGCGCTCGAGGCAGCGGCGTGCCATCTCGGCGGCGCTGATCGTGCCGGGCGCGGGCTCGAAGAACACGATGTTGGTCTGCGGCATGCCGTAGACCAGCCGCAGCCCCGGCAGGGCGGCGATGCCGGCAGCGAGTTGGGTCGCATTGGCATGGTCATCGGCGAGGCGCGCGATGTGGTGATCGAGCGCGTGCAGGCAGCCGGCGGCAGCGATCCCGGCCTGGCGCATGGCGCCGCCGAAGGCGTACTTGTAGCGCAGCGCCTGATTGATGAATTCGCGTGAACCGGCGAGCACCGCTCCGATCGGGGCGCCGAGCCCCTTGGTGAAATCGATCCACGCCGAGTCGACGTGGGAGCACCAATCGCTGGCCGGCACTTCCGAGGCAACCACGGCGTTGAGCAGCCGCGCGCCATCCATGTGGACCGCCATTCCGCGCTCGCGGGCCCTGGCGCAGACCGCGGCGAGCCGCTCGCGCGGCCAGATCGAACCGCCGCCGAAATTGTGGGTCTGCTCGACACAGAGCAGCGTCGGCGGGGGCGCGTAGGGCGCGGGCATCGCGGTGATCCGGTCGAGTGCGTCGCCCAATTCGGTCGCGGTGAAGGTTCCGGCAATCCTGGCGTCGCCGTGCGAACCGCCCAGCAGCGGCTCGGTGAGCACTCCCGAGACCAGGCCGGCACCGCCGGCTTCGGCGCGCAGCACGTGGGCTTCGCGTTCGGCCAGCATCATGTCGCCGGCGCGGGTGTGGGTCTTGACCGCGATCAGGTTGCACATCGTCCCGGTCGGCAGGAACAGCGCGGCCTCCTTGCCCAGCAGTTGGGCGACCCGCTCCAGCAGCAGGTTTACGGTGGGGTCCTCGCGGCGTTGTTCGTCGCCCACCTTGGCGGCCGCGATCGCGGCGCGCATGGCTTCGGTAGGACGGGTTTCGGTGTCGCTGGTGAGCGGAATCATGTCGGGGTGGGTCCTGGGTTGTCGCTAAAAAACGGGTCGGTGGCAAGGTAATGCTGCCGGCATTCGGTTTCGCGTCCGCGCAGCACGCGCCGCGCGATCATCGGGCCGTGGTTCTCGGTCACGACCGTGCACTGGCGCTCGAGATGCTGCTCGTCGTAGAAGTAGATCACTACCCAGTCCCGGGTGCGGCCGAGCCGGTGGGCCTGGTCGGTGTTGGAGTACAGCGCGGTGAAGTGCCAGGGACCGCGGGTGGTCTGGAGCAGCGGCAGCCAGGCCTCGCCGCCGGGGTTGTTGTGCTTGGGCGCGATGGTCTTGAGGCGGCCGAGGCTGGCCATGCCGCGGTACTCGCGGTCGACGTCGAGCAACATCGCCACGCTGGGCAGTTCGGTCGCCCCCGCCGGCGGCTCGGGGCGCCGCACCCGGCGCCGGTCGAGCAGCGGGGCGAGGCCGGCGCCGATCGCCAGTTCACGCCGCGGCCCGATCCCCTCGACCGAGCGCAATTCGCCGCTCTCGAGCGCACTTTCGAGCGACTCGAGGGTGTCGATGTGCAGCGTGTCATGGATGCGTTCGGCCAGTTCCGCGCCGATTCCGGGCACCGCCCGGAATACCGCGATCGGGTCGACGTTGCCGCGCAGGCGCTCAAGCTGGGCCCAGCGCCCGGTTAGCAGCATTTCCGCGATGGCGCTGGCGATTCCGGTGCCGATGCCGGGGAGTTCGGTCAGCGCTTCCGGGCCGTGCAGCGCGAACGCGGTCGCGATGTTGCGTCCCAGGTGCTCGAGCGTCTCGGCGGCGTGGCGGTAGGCCGAGACCCGGAAGGGGTTGGCACCCTGGGTCTCGAGGATTGTCGCGGCTTCGCTGAGCGCCGCCGCCACCCGCGCATTGGGCCCCAGCACCTTGCCGTCCTGTCCTGTTTGCTCGACCATTCCTACTCCCGCCCGCTCGGCCCTACATCACCGCGCCAATCTGCCAGGGCACGAATTCCTCGTCACCGATCCCCAGCGCCTCGCTGCGGCTTTGCTCGCCGGAGGCGACTCGCAGCCAGAGATCGAAGATCTCCTGGCCCTTCTGCGCCACCGTCGCGCTGCCATCGAGAATACCGCCGGCGTCGACGTCCATGTCATCGCGCAGCCGCTGGTAGAGCGCGGTATTGGTCGCGATCTTGATGCTGGGTGCGGGCTTGCAGCCGTAGACCGAGCCCCGGCCGGTGGTGAATGCCACCAGGTTGGCGCCGCCGGCGACCTCGCCGGTGATCGACACCGGGTCGTAGCCGGGCGAATCCATGAACACGAACCCCTTGGCGGTGATCGGCTCGGCGTACTCGTAGACCTCGACCAGGTTGGTCGTGCCGCCCTTGGCGACCGCGCCGAGCGACTTCTCGAGGATCGTGGTGAGGCCTCCGGCCTTGTTGCCAGGGGTCGGATTGTTGTCCATGCTGCCGCGATTGCGCGCGGTGTAGTCTTCCCACCAGCGGATCCGCGCGATCAGCCTGGCGGCGACGTCGGCGCTGACCGCGCGCCGCGTCAACAGGTGTTCGGCGCCGTAGATCTCGGGTGTTTCCGCCAGCACCACCGTGCCGCCCTGTGCGACCAGCAGGTCGCAGGCTGCGCCCAGCGCCGGGTTGGCGGTGATCCCGGAGTAACCGTCCGAACCGCCGCACTGCAGCGCCACCGTCAGGTGGCTCGCCGGCACGGCTACGCGCTCGACCACGTTGGCCTGGGGGAGCATTTCGTTGACCGCCGCGATGCCGGCGGCGACGCACTCGCGGGTCCCGCCGGCGGCCTGGATCACCAGCGGGCGCAGCAGTCCCGACTCGGTGAGTTGCTGGCTGCTGAACAGGTCGGTGACCTGGTTGGCCTCGCAGCCGAGAGCGATCACCACCATGCCGGCGAAGTTGGGATGGCGCGCGTAGCCGGCCATCGTCCGGCGCAGCAGCGCCATGCCTTCGCCGGCGCTGTCCATCCCGCAACCGCTGCCATGGGTCATCGCCAGCACGCCGTCGACGTTGGGCCAGGCGGCGAGCACCTCGCGCGAGAAGTGCCGTGCCACGAAGCGCGACACCGAGGCCGAGCAATTGACGGTGGCGAGGACGCCGATGAAATTGCGGGTGGCGATTCGCCCGTCGGCGCGGCGGATGCCATTGAAGGTGGCGCGCGAGGATGGCGCTGCCGTCGTCCGGACATCGGCGCCGATCGCGTAGTCGCGTTCGAACGCTTCGAACCCGAGGTTGTGGGAGTGCACGTGCGCGCCGGCGCCGATGTCCGCGGTCGCGAAACCGATGATCTGGTTGTAGCGGCGCACCGCGTGACCCTTGGGGAGGTCGCGCGCTGCCAGCTTGTGGCCGGCCGGAATCGCGTCGCGGCAGGTGATGTCCTCGCCGGCGATGTGGGTTCCAGCCGGCAGTGGGCGCACGGCGATCAGCACGTCGTCGGCGGTGTGCAGGCGCAGCGCATTGGCGCGGATCAGGGGGACGGTTTGGCTGGGCATTGGGGCTTGCGGGGCGCAGTGGTCAGCCGCGCGCCATGAGCAGTCTTGTATACTAGTATGCATGATCTCAGTTGCGCGACGCAATCCGATTCGGCGCGGCCGTTTGGTGGCGCCGCAGATCTATTTCGATCTGCGCGAGCGCATCGTTTCGGTGGCGCTGGTCCCGGGCGAATTGCTCTCCGAGGTGCGGATCGCCCAGGACTACGGCGTCAGCAGGACCCCGGTGCGCGAAGCCTTCAAGCGCCTCGAGGAAGAACGGCTGCTCGACGTCGTCCCCAAGGTTGGATCGTTCGTGGCCCGCATTGATCTCGATGCAGTGCGCGACAGCCAGTTCATCCGCGAGACCCTGGAGTGCCGGATCGTGGAACTGGCGGCGGCGCGGATCAGGCCGGCGCAGCGCGCCCAGCTCGTGGCGGTGCTGGCGCGCCAGAATGGCGCGGTCGAGGACAACGATTCGGCAGCCTTTTTTCGCGCCGACGAAAACATGCACGAACTGCTGGCGAAGATCGCCGGGCATGCCCGGATCTGGGATGTGATCCACGAGGCCAAGGCGCAGCTCGACCGTCTGCGCCGCCTCGCGCTGATCGATCCGGAACGCCAGCGCAAGCGCTTCCTCGAGCATCGCGCGATCGTCGAGCGGGTTTGTGCCGGTGACGGTTCGGGTGCGGCCGAAGCGATGCGCGAACACCTCGGCGCGATCCTGCGCGCCATCGACGGGGTCGCCAGGAACAACGAGCACTTCTTCGACGGACTGCGGCCAGCCAAATGAACGATTCCGTAGTGGCGCCCAGCGCGCAGCGGGGCGCCTTGACCGTGTTGCGCAGCCTGGTGCCGTTTCTGATGCGCTACCGGCTGCGGATGGCGCTCGCCGCGGCGGCGTTGCTGGTCGCGGCCGGCGCCACTCTGGCGGTACCGGCGGCTTTTCGCTACCTGATCGATCTCGGGTTCGCAGGAACCGCCGCGGGACGCGAAAGCGGCCACGTCAATCTGGTTTTCCTCGCCCTGTTCGGCGTCTCGGTGGTGCTCGCCATCGGCACCGCGGTGCGCTTCTACTGCGTATCGTGGCTCGGCGAACGGGTGACCACCGACCTGCGCAACGCCGTCTATCGCAAGGTGCTGCTCCAGGACTCGGCGTTCTTCGAGACGCTGCGCACCGGCGAGGTGCTCTCGCGGCTGAGCACCGACACCACGCTGATCCAGACCCTGATCGGCACCAGCATCTCGCTGGGCTTGCGCAACCTGCTGCTGTTCGTCGGCAGCGTGACCATGATGATCGTCACCACGCCGCAACTCGCGATGGTGATCGTCGGGCTGCTGGCGCTGGTCGTGCTGCCGATCATGGTGGTGGGGCGCCGGGTGCGGCGCCTGTCGCGCACCAGCCAGGATCGGCTCGCCGATACCGGCGCGCTGGCCGGCGAGACGCTCAACGCGGTCCAGGTGGTGCAGGCCTATGTGCGCGAGCCGCTCGAGGTGCAACGCTACACCGCCGCTACCGATGCCGCTTTCGCGGCGGCGGTGGTGCGCACGCTGGCGCGCGCGCGCCTGACGGCGCTGGCGATCGTGCTGGTGTTCGGGGCCATCGTGTTCGTGCTCTGGCTTGGCGCCAACATGGTGCTGGAGGGCCGGATGACGGCCGGTTTGCTGACCCAGTTCATTCTCTACGCCGCGCTCGTGGCGGGTTCGACCGGAGCGATCGCCGAAGTGCTCGGTGACGTGCAACGCGCAGCCGGCGCCACCGAACGGTTGCTCGACCTGCTCGAAGCCGAACCGGGGATAGCCTCCGGTGCGCAGGCGCTGCGGCCGCAGCCGGCGCCGGGTGGCGCCACCGTCAAACTTGACGCCGTTGCCTTCAGCTATCCCTCGCGCCCCCATGACCGCGCCCTCGATGCGATCGATCTCGAGGTCGCGGCCGGCGAGACCGTGGCGCTGGTCGGGCCCTCGGGCGCCGGCAAGTCGACGCTCTTCCAGCTGCTGCTGCGCTTCCACGATCCGGTTGCCGGCGCGATCAGGATCGACGGGGTCGACCTGCGTGCAATGGACCTCGCCGCGCTGCGCGGCGCGATCGCGCTGGTGTCTCAGGACAGCGTGATCTTTTCGGCCAACGCCATGGAGAACATCCGTTACGGCCGGCTCGACGCCAGTGACGAAGAGGTCCTTGCCGCGGCACACGCGGCGCGGGCCCATGAGTTCATCGTCCAGCTGCCGCAGGGCTACCAGAGTTTCCTCGGAGAGCGCGGTGTGCGGCTCTCGGGCGGACAGCGCCAGCGCATCGCCATCGCGCGCGCGCTGCTCAAGGATGCGCCGCTGTTGCTGCTCGACGAGGCCACCAGCGCGCTCGATGCCGAGAGCGAGCGCGCGGTCCAGCAGGCACTTGCCGGTGCGATGCGCAATCGCACCACCATCGTCATCGCCCATCGTCTCGCAACCGTGGTCGGGGCCGACCGGATCGTGGTCCTCGATCACGGCCGGATCGTTGATGTCGGCACTCACGCCGAGTTGCTGGGGCGCGGCGGACTCTACGCGCGGCTTGCCGCGCTCCAGTTCGACGTCGGCCCGGTTTCCGGCAACCACTGAACCAAGAAGCATTTCCACCAGGGAGAAACTGATGAAACTCGTTCGTTACGGAAAGCCAGGCAAGGAAAAACCGGGTCTTGTCGACGCCGCGGGCAAGCTGCGCGACCTCTCGAAGGCGGTGCCCGAGATCGGGCCGGCGCAACTCGCGCCGGCGGTACTCGCACGGATCGCGAAATTGAATCCGGAGAAGCTCCCGCTGGTGCGCGGCAATCCGCGCCTGGGACCGCCGCTGACCGGCACCTCGAAGTTCATCGGTGTCGGACTCAATTACTCCGACCACGCCGCCGAGATCAACGCGCCGGTCCCGACCGAGCCGGTAGTGTTCATGAAGGCGATCAGTTCGATCCAGGGACCGAACGACGACGTCATGCTGCCGCAGGGCTCGAAGGAAACCGACTGGGAGGTCGAGCTCGGGATCGTGATCGGCACGCGCGCGCGCTATGTCAGCCTCAAGGATGCGTTGAGCCACGTGGCCGGCTACGTGCTGGTCAATGACGTCTCGGAGCGTCATTTCCAGCTGCGCAGCAGCGGCACCTGGGACAAGGGCAAGGGCTGCGACACCTTCGGCCCGATCGGCCCCTGGCTGGTCACTGCCGACGAGGTCGCCAATCCGCAACGGCTCGATCTCTGGCTCGATGTCAACGGCGAGAAGCGCCAGCGCGGCAACACCAGGACGATGATCTTTGGCTGCGCCAAGCTGGTGTCCTACATCAGCAAGTACGTGACCCTGTTGCCGGGCGACATCATCACCACCGGCACGCCGCCGGGCGTCGGTGCCGGGATGAAGCCACCGACCTACCTCAAGGCCGGCGACGTGTTGACGCTCGGCGTGGCGGGCCTCGGGGAACAGCACGCCAAGGTCGTGCGATTCAGCCGCTGACCAATGGAAGAGACAAAGATGAAGCCAGATGTCTTGTTGATGGGGCAGTTCTTCGAGCCCAAGCAGCGTGAGCTTGAAGAGCGCTACCGAGTTCACCGCTATTGGGAAGCTGCCGACAAGGCGGCGCTGCTGGCCAGCCTCGCCGAGCGTTGCGAGGTGATCGTGACCACCGGCGGACGCGGCGTCGAGAACGAGGTGATGCAGGCCCTGCCGCAGTTGCGGCTGGTGTCGTGCTTCGCCGTCGGTGTCGACGCCGTCGATGTCGAGTGGGCGCGTGCCCGCAACATCGCGGTCACCAATACTCCCGAAGTGCTGACCGAGGATGTCGCCGACATGGCGCTGGCCCTGCTGCTGGCGACGATCCGGCGCATCCCCTATGGCGACCGCTTCGTGCGCGAGGGCCAATGGCTCAAGGGCTCGATGGCACTGACCTCGAGCCTGCAGGGCAAGCGGGTCGGAATTCTGGGCCTGGGGCGGATTGGCAGCGCGATCGCCCAGCGTTGCCTGGGCTTCAATACCGTGCTCGGCTACAGCGATCCGTTCCCGAAGGCCGATGTCGGCTACGAGTATTTTGCCGACCCGGTCGAACTCGCCACCTGGGCAGATGTGCTGATCGCCGCCTGCCCCGGCGGGCCTGCAACCAAGGGGCTGGTGTCGCGCGCGGTGCTCACTGCGCTCGGACCGCAAGGGGTCTTCGTGAATATCGCCCGCGGTTCGGTGGTTGACGAGCCGGCGTTGACCGAACTGCTCGGCAGCGGCGCGCTGGGGCGGGCCGGCCTCGATGTCTTTGCCGACGAACCGCGCGTCCCGAGCGCCCTGCTCGCACTCGAGAACGTCGTCCTGCAGCCGCACCAGGCCAGTGCCACGGTGCCGACGCGCACGGCGATGGGCCAGATCGTGCTCGACAACGTGGCGGCTTACTTTGCCGGCAAGCCGCTGATCACCCAGGTCTAGCGCGAGCACCGGATCTTGCGAGGCGGCGGTAACCGTCGCCCTGCAAGACCTCTACTGGGAGTAGTAGAGCTCGTTGGGAGGGTTCACCAGGCGGCGCAGGATGTCTTCGCGCCCACCGCTCAATCCGCCGCCGCTGCAGGCGGCCTTGAAGACGGCGTAGTGCTGGCGCAGCACCTGGTCGCTGGTGCGAACCGTGACCCACGGCGAGTTCTCGACCGGTTGCCAGTTGCCATCGACGCCGGCAACCGCCAGCAGGCGGTGGGTCGTGTTCTTGCAGTCGAACGCCTCGTAGGAGGCGTTCGTGGAGCCGCCCGAGCTGGTCACTACGATGGTCAGCTGGAGGATCTCGTTGCCGCGCAGGAGCATGCTCCCGGGGTCGATCGCGAAATGGTGGCGCGAGGTAGTCCTGAACTCGAATTCGACCAGCTTGCCTGCCTTGGGTACCGGCGGCATCGGGTTCGGCAACTCGGCGACCACAGTACTGGCCACTGGCTGCGCTCGCGCTGGCGCCAGCAGCGCCGCCGCCATGAGGGTTGCCGCCAGGATCGTGGCGGCGCGGTGGCCCTTGGGCCGATTGCGTCCGGGACTCATGACTGATCGGGCGGCAGATTCCCGCTCGGCTCCAGACTCGGCGCGCCTTCCTGGCGGCGCGGCCGCCGGTTGCCGGTGCGTCGGCCGGAACGCGCCGGGCCGCCGCCGTCCCCGAAGTTGAGCAGAAAGCGCGACAGTTCCTGGAGCACGTTGCGATAGACCTCGCGTTTGAACTCGATCACCGCTTCCAGCGGCACCCAATAGTCATTCCAACGCCAGGCATCAAATTCCGGGTGCCCCGAAGCGCGCAAGTCGACTTCGCTGTCGCGGCCCGTCAGTTGCAGCAGGAACCAGATCTGCTTCTGTCCGCGGTAGTGGCCGCGCCATTCGCGCCGCACCCAGTGCTCGGGCACGTCGTAGCGCAACCAGTCACGCGTCCGTCCGAGGATGCGCACCTGCTCCCTGGTCAGCCCGACTTCCTCCTGCAACTCGCGGTACATCGCCTGTTCGGGCGACTCGCCGCGCTGGATTCCGCCTTGCGGGAACTGCCAGGAATGCTCCCTGATCCGCTTTCCCCAGAAGACCTCGTTCCTTGCGTTAATCAGAATAATGCCAACGTTGGGTCGGTAGCCGTCACGATCCAGCATGGCCGAACCCCTTGATACTTTAGAATTCGTTCGATTATACGACCCTCGCAAGGCGCACCCTGCACATGAAAGCATCACGGTTCCACATTTCGACCCTCAAGGAAGCCCCCGGCGACGCCGAGATCGTCAGTCACCAGCTGATGACGCGCGCCGGAATGATCAAGCGCATCGCCGGAGGGGTCTACAACTACCTGCCGATGGGACTGCGGGTAATCCGCAAGATCGAGGGCATCATCAGAGAGGAGATGAACCGCGCCGGGGCGGTCGAGTTGCTGATGCCGGTGGTGCAGCCCGCCGAGCTGTGGATGGAATCGGGGCGCTGGGAGAAATACGGTCCGGAACTGCTGCGCATCAAGGACCGTCACGGCCGCGACTTCATCATTCAGCCGACTTCCGAGGAGGTGATTACCGACATTGCCCGTCAGGAGATTCGCAGCTACCGGCAGATGCCGAAGAATTTCTATCACATCCAGACCAAGTTCCGCGACGAGCGCCGCCCCCGGTTCGGGGTGATGCGGGGGCGCGAGTTCACCATGAAGGATGCCTACTCGTTTGACCGGGACCACGCCAGCGCGCTCATCAGCTATCGGGCGATGTTCGACGCCTACCAGCGCACCTTCGAGCGCATGGCGCTGGAGTTCCGCGCCGTCGCCGCCGACACCGGGGCGATCGGCGGCTCGGCCAGCCACGAGTTCCAGGTCATCGCCGACACCGGCGAGGACGCGATCGCCTATTGCCCGGAATCGGATTTCGCCGCCAACGTCGAACTGGCCGAGGCGCTGCCACTCGTCGCCGCACGGGCGCCGGCGGGCGCGCCGCTCACCAAGACCGCCACCCCGGGGCGCGCGAAGTGCGAAGATGTCGCCGAGCTCCTCGGTCTGCCGCTGGCACGCACCGTGAAGTCGCTGGTGCTGGCGGTCGATCGCCGGGACGCTCAGGGCGCGATCGCCGGGGCCGACATCTGGCTGTTGCTGGTGCGCGGCGACCATGACCTCAATGAAATCAAGGCCGGCAAGGTTCCGGGGCTGGCAGGATTCCGTTTTGCGAGCGAAGCAGAAATCATCGCGACCTTTGGCTGTCCGCCCGGCTACCTGGGGCCGATCGGCACCTTGCGCCCGGTCACCGTGGTCGCGGACCGGACGGTGGCCAACATGAACGACTTCGTGTGCGGCGCCAACGCCGACGACTTCCACTACACCGGGGCGAACTGGGGCCGGGACATTCCCGAGCCGATCGTTGCCGACATCCGCAACGTGCGCGCCGGCGACCCCTCGCCCGACGGCAAGGGCAGCATCGCCATCCAGCGCGGCATCGAGGTTGGTCACGTTTTCTATCTTGGCACCAAGTACTCGGAATCGATGGGCGCGACCTTCGTCGACGACGACGGGCAGAGCAAGTTCATCGAGATGGGCTGCTACGGCATCGGCGTCACCCGCCTGCTGGGAGCGGCGATCGAGCAGAACCACGACGAGCGCGGCATCATCTGGCCGGCACCGATCGCTCCCTTCGAGGTGGTGATCGTGCCGCTGGGCTATCGCAAGTCCGAGGCGGTGCGCGCCGCAGCCGACCTGATCTACGCCGAGCTGAACGCCGCCGGTGCCGACGTCCTGCTCGACGATCGCGACGAGCGTCCCGGAGTGATGTTTGCCGAGTGGGAGCTGATCGGCGTGCCGCTGCGCATCACCGTGGGCGAACGCAGCCTCAAGGAAGGCCGGGTCGAGTTGCTCGAGCGGCGCGGCATGGTCAACAGCACCGCCCCGGTCGAGGAAGTGGCCGCGCTGGTGAGCGCGCGCCTGCGCGAGCTGATTCCCAGTCGCTGAGCCGGGCCACCATGATGCGCCGCCTCCGCCCGATAGCCGCCAGCTGCCTGCTGGTGATCGGGCTGGCGGCGGCGGCGCTGGGCGCCGCTGGCGTTGCCCGCGCCGGTGAACAGGCCTACGAACCCATGGCTGCGTCGGTGCGCAGCGCGCTGGCGGCCGCGGTCGCCGAGTACGACGATCCGGAACCGCATTTCGCCTCGGTCAGCGAGAAGGTCGACTGGCTTGACCAGATGTCGGCCAAGTTGCCGCGGCGCTGGAAGCCAAGCTACCAGCAGCGCGTCGATTTCCTCAAGACCGTGCGCTACGAGGCCCAGCGCGCCGGACTCGACCCCGAGCTGATGCTCGGGCTGATCGAGGTCGAGAGCAATTTCCGCAAGTACGCGGTGTCCTCGGCCGGCGCCCGCGGCTACATGCAGGTGATGCCCTTCTGGGTCGACGTGCTCGGAGACGGCAACCGCGCCGAACTGTTCCAGATGCGCACCAACCTGCGCTACGGCGCGGTGATCCTGCGCCACTACCTCGATACCGAGAACGGCAACCTGTTCCGGGCGCTTGGGCGCTACAACGGCAGCCTGGGCAAGGCTCAGTACCCGCAGCTGGTGCAGCGGGCCTGGGAGCGCTGGAAATACCGGCGCAAGAGCGTCGCCACGGCGGCGCGGTGAGCGCTCGCGCCACTCTGCTGGCAGTCGACCGGCTGCGCGTCGCCCATGGCCGCAACGTCGTACTCGAGGAGGTTTCGCTGGAACTCGCCGCCGGCGAGGCGCTGGCGCTCTTTGGTGCCGAGGGCGCGGGCAAGTCGACGCTGCTGGCCGCCATCGCCGGCCTGGTCAAGCCCGCGGGCGGTACGATTTGCTTCGACGGCGTCCAGATCGCCGGGCTCGGCTCGGCCAAGGTCTGCAATCTCGGGATAGTGCTGGTTCCGGAAGGCCGCCAGATCTTCCCGGCGCTCACCGTGGCCGACAATCTCAAGGCCGGCGCCAGCATCGTCCGGGCCCGCGCCCGGGCACCGGAACTCTTCGAGCAGGTCTACGGGCTCTTCCCCAAGCTCGCGGAAAGGCGCGCCCAGATCGCCGGGACGATGTCGGGCGGAGAGCAGCAACTGCTCGCGATCGGGCGCTGCCTGATGAGTGCGCCGCGCCTGTTGCTGCTTGACGAACCGACCCAGGGACTGGCCGAGCCGACCCGTGACCTCGTCTACGGCGCACTGCGCGCGTTGCGTGCCGGCGGGATGGCCCTCATGCTGGCCGATGCCAACGAGGAACTGGCCCGGGCGTTAGCTGATCGCGCCTGCCTGCTCGCCAATGGCCGCTCCGCCCCGGCGAACTAAAAAAAGATTGGCGTAAACCCGGCTTTCCCGGTTATGGTGGCGCCCAGAGCAAGACCAGCGGGCGATGACCCGCAATGGCCGCAATGGGGGGGAGATGAATCTCGCGCGACACCTGGTGGCTCACGCTCAGGCCACGCCGGAGCGCCCTGCGATTCGATTCGAGGGTGAAACGCTCACGTACGGGGAACTGGCGCGCCGCGCCCGGCGTTTTGGCGCAGCCCTGGCCGATGCCGGCATTGCCCCGGGAGACCGGGTGGCGATCTACCTGCCCAACGTTCCCGAGTTTCCGATCGCCTACTATGGCATCCAGGCGATTGGCGCCGTCCCGGTGTCGATCAACTCGATCTTCAAGACCGAGGAGGTGCGCTACCTGCTGGACGACTCCGGCGCGCGCCTGGTCGTCACCACTGCCGAGCTGATCGGCTTCGTGCCTGACGATTGCGCGGCGCTCGAGCAGCGCCTGATCGCCGGAGCGGGCGAGCGGCCGGCAGGAACGGCCGGTTTCGACGACTGGATCGCCGGCGCGAGCGGCGCGGCCGAACTGGTCGAGCGCTCCGCCGATGATCCCGCAGCGCTGCTCTACTCGTCGGGAACCACCGGGTTCCCCAAGGGCGTGGCGCTGACCCAGGCCAATCTGCACTCCAACGTCGCGAGCGCCGCCCGCTACTCGGGCTACCGTTCCGACGACCGGCTCGCCGGCTTCCTGCCGCTGTTCCACGTCTACGGCCAGAACTACATCATGAACGCCTGCGTGCTCGCCGGCGCGACGCTGGTGCTGTTCCGGCGCTTCGTCCCCGACGTCGTGCTCAAGGCGGTCGCCGACGAGAAGATCACCATGTTCTTCGGGGTGCCGACGATCTTCATTGGGCTCCTCTCGCTCGATCTCTCGGGCTACGACCTCACGAGCCTGCGCTACGAGATGTCGGCGGCGGCGACCATGCCCGAGGAGATCTCGCGGCGCTGGCACGAGCGCTTCGGCCGCCGGATCTTCGAGGGTTACGGGCTGACCGAATGTTCGCCCTTTGCCTGCTACAACGACCTCGAGGAGCACCGCTTCGGCTCGGTCGGGCGCGCCATCGAGGGCTTCGAACTGGCGATCTTCGACGAGCAGGACAAGCCCGTGCCGCACGGCACCTGGGGCGAGATCGTGATCCGCGGTCCCGGCGTGATGCAGGGCTACTGGGGGCGGCCGGAGGACACTGCCGTGGCGCTGCGCACCGGCTGGCTGCACTCCGGCGACATCGGGCGCATGGACGACGAGGGTTTCGTCTACATCGTCGACCGGGTCAAGGACATGATCAACGTCTCCGGCTTCAAGGTCTGGCCGGCCGAGGTCGAGCAGTATCTCTACAAGATTCCGGGAGTGCAGGAAGTGGCGGTGTATGGCGTTCCGCACCCGGTCAAGGGCGAGCAGGTCGCGGTCGCGGTGGTGGTCAAGGCCGGCCAGAGCGTCACGCCCGAGCAGGTTATCGACTACTGCAGCCGCAACATCGCCAGCTACAAGGTACCTGCGCAGGTGGAAATTGTGGCAGAGTTGCCCAAGAGCGCGACCGGAAAGATTCTGAAGAGGGTATTGAGAGCCGAAGCAGATACGCAGAAATAACCAAACCGAGAGCTGAGGAGGAGACGAGCATGAATGACTTTACACGTCGGGAATTCAACCGTCTGGCGGCGGGCACTGCCGCAGTGGGAGCGACCACCGCGCTGGCGCCGTCGATCGTCAGCGCCCAGGGCAAGAAGCTGAAAGTCGGGGTGCTGCTGCCCAAGTCGGGGGTGCAGGCCTTCATCGGCCAGTCCTGCCAGCTCGGCGCCGACATTTCGCCGGCGCTGCTGCGCGAGATGTTCGGGGTCGACATCGAACTGATGAATGCCGACACCGAGACCAACGTCGAGGTGGCCCGCTCGCGGGCCGAGAAGCTCATCAACGACGGTGCCCAGCTGCTGATCGGGCCGTTCGACTCCGGCGCCGCCTCGGCGATCGCCCAGGTGGCCGAGCAGCGCAAGATCCCGTTCGTCATCAACATTGCCGCCGCGCCCCAGATCACCGAGCAGGGCTACAAGTACACCTTCCGCAACTTCCCGACCGCGGTCGACCTGATCCGCAACGGCCTGGCGCTGATGCGCGACCTCTTCCAGGCCACTGCCACCGCGCCGCGCACGGCGGTGTTCATGCACGTCAACGACACCTTCGGGCAGTCGATGGCGCGCGGCATCGGCGGAATCCTGCCGACGCTCAACTTCCTGCCGTTCAAGGTCGTCGATACGATCTCCTACGACCCGGCGGCGCGCGACCTCTCGGTCGAGGTGGCCAAGGCCAAGGCGACCAACGCCGACTTCATCATGCTGGTCAGCCGCCTGAACGACGCCATCCTGCTGGTGCGCGAACTGGTCAAGCAGCGCTGGTCGCCGCAGGGCATCATCAGCCCGGGATCGCCCGGGATGTACGAAGCCCAGTTCTTCAAGGCGCTGGGCAACCGCTATTCGGACTTCTGCATCGCGAACGTCCCCTGGTACAACCCCAAGGCGGCTCTGGCGCAGCGCGTCGAAGCATCATTCAAGAAGCAGTTTCCCAAGGAGAACCTGCAGTTCCACGCGCTCAACGTCGGCTTCACCTTCGAGGCGCTGATGATTGCCGCCGATGCGTTCAAGCGCGCCGGCAGCACCGACGGCACCGCGCTCGCGAATGCCATTCGCCAGACCAACATCGCCGACCGGATGATGATCGGTGGGCCGATCAGCTTCGACGCCAAGGGCCAGAACACGCAGATTGCCTCGGCCTGCATCCAGAACCGCGACGGGCTGCCGACGGTCGTCCTGCCGAAGTCGGCGGCGGTCAAGGCGCCGGTATTCCCGGTGCCGGCGTGGGACAAGCGCCGCTGAGTCCGGCGGTCAGGCAATAATCGGCACGATCGAGCTCACGGAGCGGGCCGGGGAAGTTCCCGGCCCGCTCCCGCGGCGAGTGCAGGCGCCGCGCGCCACAAGAACACGGGATCCCTGCCTTGCCCTTTGAAGTAGTCCTCAACATCATCCTCAACGGCTTGCTGACCGGCCTGGTCTACGGCCTGATGGCGCTCGGCCTGTCGGTAATCTTCGGCGTGGTGCGGATCGTCAACTTCGCCCACGGCGAGCTGATGGCGGTCGCGATGTATGCCGCGGTCATCTCCTTTGCCGCTTTCGGCGTCGACCCCTTGTGGATGCTTGTGCCGGTGGCGCTGGCCTTCTTCGGGCTCGGTTACGTGCTCCAGCGCGGCCTGATCAACCCCTTCATCAACCGCCCCGAGCACTCCCAGTTCATGCTGCTGCTGGCCGTGGCGCTGGTGCTGGTCAACGGGCTGCTGGTGGCTTTCGGTCCCGACGCCCGCAACGTCCAGGTCGACTATTCGCTCGACTCCTACGAGATCGGCTCGATGCTGGTCGACAAGGTGCGGGTGATCTGCGCGGTGGTCTCGCTCGCGGCCTGCGCGGTGCTGTTCGCGATCTTTCGCTTCACCGGCTTCGGCAAGGCGATCCGGGCCTGCGCCGACAACCTCGCAGGGGCGCGCATTGTCGGCCTCAACGTGCCGCACCTCTACGGGCTGACCTTCGGACTGGGGACGGCCTGCGTCGGCGTGGCCGGGGTGCTGTTGACGCTGCTCGTCGACGTGACGCCGTCTTCGGGGCCGTCCTACACGCTGCTGGCGTTCATCATCGTGATCATCGGCGGTCTCGGCTCGATGGTCGGGGCGCTGGCCGGCGGGGTGCTGATCGGGGTTTCCGAGTCGGTCGCCGGGCTGCTGATCACGCCCTCGGCCAAGAGCATGCTCTCGTTCGCGCTGCTGATCCTGGTGCTGGCGATCAGGCCCCAGGGCCTGTTCGGCAAGCGCAGCTAGGGCCAGGCCATGGCGATCCGTCATTCGCTGCGCGCCGTCTGGGTCGATGCCCCGGCGCGCTCACGCCTGGCGCTGCTCGCGCTCTTCGTCCTGCTCGCGGCGGTGCCCCTGGCCGCCGACCGCTACGTGCTGTCGGTGATGATCATGGTGCTGTTCCTGGCCTTCGTCGGGCTGGCGTGGAACATCATGATGGGGTTCTGCGGCCAGCTCTCGCTGGGCCACGCGCTCTACGTCGGGCTCGGCGCCTATACCGCCGCGGCGCTCTACCAGCACTTTGCGATCGTGCCCTGGATCGGGATGCTGGTGGCCATCGTGGTGTGCGTGCTCGCCGCTTCGGTGATCGGCTGGCTGGCGTTCCGGTTCGGCATCGGCGGCACCTACTTTGCGCTGCTCACCATCGCGTTTGCCGAGTTCACCAGGATCGGTTTCGATCATTTCCAATGGGTCGGCGGATCTGGCGGGTTCTTCCTGCGGGTGGTGCCAGGCGGGACGCGCGACTGGCTCAACCTGCGGGGCGGCCCGTGGATGTTCTACTACCTGGCGCTCGGCCTGACGGTGATCGCGTTCCTGCTCTCCGCCTGGCTGCTGCGCAGCCGCGCCGGCTTCTACTTCCGGGCCATTCGCGACAACGAGGAGGCGGCCCGCGCCGCCGGGGTCAATACCTTCCGCTACAAGATGTTCGCAGTCCAGATCTCGGCCGGACTGACCGCGCTGGCGGGCGTCTTCTACGCCTTCTACTACAACAACCTGTTCCCCGAGCAGATCTTCGCGATGGGACGTTCGATCGAGATCATCCTGGCGCCGATCATCGGCGGCATCGGAACGCTGTTCGGGCCGGTGCTCGGGGCGGCGCTGCTGACCCTGCTCTCCGAGGGCATCACCCACGCCCTCGAGGCTTTCGACCTCGAGATTCCCGGGGTCAAGCAGATCATCTACGGGGTGGCACTGGCGCTATCGATCATGTTCATGCCCCACGGCATCTGGCCGGCGCTCGCGCGCCGACTGGGCTTTGCGCGCAGTCGCGCCGAACTCGAGGTCAAGGGCGGGCGCGATGATGAGTGAGCGCGACCCCCTGCTGCGCGTCGCGGTCGTGTCGAAGAGCTTCCGCGGCCTGCGGGCCGTCGCCGAAGCGTCGCTCGAGGTCACGCAGGGCGAGATCGTCGCACTGATCGGCCCCAACGGCGCCGGCAAGACCACGCTCTTCAACCTGATCGCGGGGACCTTTGCCCCCGACAGCGGCAGCATCCGCTTTGACGGTCGCGAGCTGACCGGGCTGCGCCCCGACCAGGTCTGTGCCCTCGGGGTCGGGCGCACCTTCCAGATCGTCAAGCCGTTTGCCGACATGTCGGTGCTGGAAAACGCCATGGTCGGCGGCTTCCGCGGCACCGCCGACGCCGGCCTGGCCGAGGAGCGTGCCCAGGGCGCGCTGCACGCGCTCGGCATGTGGGGCCTGCGCCACTGGCCGGCCGCCAGCCTGACGCTGCCCGATCGCAAGCGCCTCGAAGTCGCCCGCGCGCTCGCCACCGAACCGCGCCTGCTGCTTCTGGACGAGGTGATGGCCGGGCTGCGCCCGACCGAGACCGACATCATGGTGCACGCCTTTCGCAAGCTGAACGACGAACACGGCGTCACCATCCTGCTGATCGAGCACGTGATGCGCGCCGTGATGGCGCTCGCCGGCCGGGTCTACGTGCTGCACCACGGCGAGATCATCGCCAACGGCACGCCTGCGGAAGTGACCACCAACCCGAAGGTGCTCGAGAGCTACCTCGGCAGCGAGGCGGTGGCGTGAGCGCGCTGCTCACAGTGCGCGACCTCTGCGTCTACTA
>JAHEMI010000016.1:24888-34802 GCA_024643785.1 Burkholderiaceae bacterium | reverse complement strand
TGCCGCCCATGAACATTGCGACCGCCACTGCGATCAGCGGCAGCATTCCCGACCCCCGGCCGACGATCGCCACCGCGAAGTCGACCAGCTTGCTGGCCACGCCCGAGCGCTCGAAGACCGCACCGACCAGCACGAACATCGGCAGCGCGAGCAGCGGGTACTTGGCGATTCCGGCGTAGAAATTGTTCGGGATTGCCAGCCAGCCCAGGTCGGCGGCGCCGATGCCGATCGAGCCGGCGAGCATCAGGGCCACCCCGATCGGCACGCCCAGCACCATCAGCACCGCGAAGGCGACGAAGATTGCCAGCCCGGTCATGACGCGCGCCAGGATCCGATCAGGCGCTGCACGGCCCGCGCCGCGATCGCCAGCGAGAGTATCGGCAGCCAGATCGTGTACCACCACTGGGGCACGCCGATTCCCGGCGAGGTGACGTCGTAGCGGTAGTCATCCCAGAACAGCCGCAGTCCCAGCCCGAACATGACCAGGAAGGTGACGATCGTGGCGCCCGACGAGAGCAGGGCCAGGCGCCGGCGGCTGGTCGGCGAGCCGCGGTGGAACAGGATTTCGATCCGGATGTGGCGGTCGCGCCTGACCGCGGCGCTGGCCGCGACCATGGTCATGATCACCATCAGCGAGACCGAGATCTCCTCGGTCCAGGCGAACGACTGGTTGGTGAAATAGCGCGTGAGCACGTTCGCGAAGGTGATCAGCGCGAGCACTCCCATGGCAACGCCGCCGACCCAGTCTTCCGGCAAGTACCGGCGTCGCGGCGGCGGCGTCTGTTTGGTGGTGTCGATCGGGTCGCTCATGGGCGGAACGAGAAGGCCGGGCGCACCCGGCAAAAGGCCGGGCGAACCCGGCCTGTGCTCATTGCTCGATAGTTGCGTTCACTGCGCCCTCAGCCCTTGCGGGTGGGGGCTACCGCGGCCTCGGCCTGCTTGACCAGGTCAGGGCCGATCACCTTGGCCCACTTGTCGTAGATCGGCTTGGTGGCCTGCTGGAAGGCCAGGAGTTCGGCAGGGGTCAGTTCGGTGACCTTGACGCCGAGCGCCTCGACATCCTTGACCAGCGACATGTCGCCGCCCGAGAGACCCTTGCGGGCAATCGCGATCTCCTCGTTGCCGGCATCGATCGCGGCGGCGCGCACGATCTCGCGGTCGGCCGGAGTCCACGAGGTCCAGATATCGCGGTTGACGACGTAGATCAGCGGGTCGGCAACGTAGCCCCAGCGGGTCACGAACTTCTGGGCCAGGTTTTGCAGCTTGGCCGCGATGAAGACGTGCAGCGGATTTTCCTGGCCCTCGACCGCTCCGGAAGCGAGCGCGGGCTGGGCGTCCGCCCAGCTCATCTGGGTGGGGTTGGCGCCAAGCGCCGTGAAGGTGTCGTTGAAGATCGGCGAGCCGACGACGCGGAACTTCAGCCCCTTCATGTCGGCCGGCGAGCGGATCTCGTGCTTGGAGTTGGTGACTTCGCGGAAGCCGTTTTCGCCCCAGGCAAGCGGCACCACACCGGCCTTCTCGACGATCTTCATGATCTGCTTGCCGACGGCGCCCCGGGTCAGCGCGTCCAGCCCGGCGTGATTGCGCGTCAGGAACGGCAGCGAGAACAGGTTCAGTTCCTTGAGCTGCGGCGACCAGTTGATGGTCGAGCCGACCGCCATGTCGATCACGCCCTGGCGGATCGCCGAGAACTCGCGCGTCTGGTCGCCGTTGATCAGCGACACGCCCGGGTACATCTTGATCTTGATCCGGCCCTGGGTGCGTTCGCGCACCAGGTTGATCCAGATTTCCGCGCCCTTGCCCCACGGGAACGCGGTGCCGACCACGGTCGACAGTCGGTACTCGTCCTTGTACTTGCCCTGAGCCAGCGCGGAGCGCGTAACGATGAAGGGGGCGGCTAGAGCTACCGAACCGGCGGCGCCGGCCTTGAGCAGAGAGCGACGATCCATTGCGGATTCCTCCTCAGGTGGTATGTACCCGGCCGGCAGCCGTGGCGGCTGCCACCGAATCCTGTTCTTGGTGTGCTGCCGGGCCATTCTAGCGCACCCTCCGGGCGCCGCCGCCAACTATCTTTTCGGCGGATATTGCCGCTTGACCCTGGCATTGGCGGCATCGCCCCGGCATTACAATGGGTCCCAGACAATTTCTGGCGCGGCGTTTCGAGCGCCGCATGCCATCGACAAGCTGGGCAAATCAATGGTGAAACCGGAACCTCGGGCACGAGATGCCGATCGATCGCAGCGCGACATCCTGCAGGCCGCGCTCGCCGAGTTTGCC
The DNA here is from genome assembly GCA_024643785.1 of Burkholderiaceae bacterium. Lineage (GTDB taxonomy): Bacteria > Pseudomonadota > Gammaproteobacteria > Burkholderiales > Burkholderiaceae_E > JAGXFR01. The sequence continues at coordinate 32,525 of JAHEMI010000016.1, read as the reverse complement.
GATCTCGGGCTCGGAGGTGCGCGCATGGATCGCATCGCCCAGCGTGCCGGGGTCAACAAGAGGTTGATCTACTACTACTTCGAGAGCAAGGAACAGCTGTTTCTCGCGGTGCTTGAGCGTGCCTACGAGGACATCCGCGGTCGCGAGCGCGAGTTGAACCTGACCCAGGTGGATCCGATCGAGGCCATCAGGCGGCTGATTTCATTCACCTGGAACTACTACCTCGAGCATCCGGAATTCCTGAGCCTGTTGAACAGCGAGAACCTGCACCGGGCGCGTCACCTCAAGCAATCGCGCAAGGTGCTGACGATGCATTCTCCGCTGGTGCAGACTCTGGCAGATGTGCTCAGGCGCGGCAGCAAGGCTGGCCTGTTTCGCGCCGGGGTCGATCCGGTTCAGCTCTACATCTCGATCGCGGGACTGTCCTACTTCTACCTCGGCAATTGCCACACGCTGTCGACGATTTTCGACCGCGATCTGCTCGGCGCCAAAGCCAAGCTCGAGCGTCTGTCCCACATGACCGACCTGATCCTGGGATACCTGGTGCGCGAGTGATCTGCCCGGTGCATCACTCCATGCCGAGCAGGCGGTAGATGCGGCGCGTATAGACCCCGAAAGCTTCCTTGGTCTTCATGTCCAGGGTGCGTGGCCGCGGCAGGTCGATCTCGAAGTTGTCCGCCATGCAGGCCGGGCCCGAGGTCAGCACTACCACCCGGGTGCCGAGGAACACCGCTTCGGCGATGCCATGGGTGACAAAGATGATGGTCTTGCCCGAAGCCTTCCAGATCCGCAGCAGTTCGAGGTTCATCTTCTCGCGCGTCAGGGCATCGAGGGCGCCGAAGGGCTCGTCCATCAGAATCAGCTTGGGATCGTGCACCAGCGCGCGGGCGATTGCCGCGCGTTGCTGCATGCCGCCAGACAGTTCGTACGGGTACTTGTCCTCGTAGCCCTGCAACCCGACCATCGCCATCAGTTCGCGTGCCCGCTCCCGCGCCGGTTCCATCGGCAGGCCGAGAATCTCGGCTGGCAGCAGCACGTTGTCGAGGATCCGCCGCCACTTGAGCAGCAGCGGCGCCTGGAAGACCATGCCGATGTCGCGTGCCGGGTCGAATGGGTGAGCCGCCGAACCGATGCGGACCTCGCCGCTGTCGTGCGGGTGGAGCCCGGCGAGAATCTTGAGCAGGGTCGACTTGCCGCAACCCGACGGTCCGACCAGCGCGACCAGTTCGCCCGGCAGCACGTCGAAGGTGGCGTCGGCGATCGCCTGGTGTTCGCTGCGACCGCTGCGGTAGGTCTTGCTGACCCCGGCCAGGTGGATGAAGGGTTCGATGCTCATGAGACGCGCGCGTCCTTGGGAACCAGCAGGCGCTCGAGCAGCAGCACCAGCCCATACAACGTCATCCCGAGCAAGGTGATCAGAATTACCGCCATGAACATCGCCGGCGTGTCCAGCGTGACCTGAACCTGCAGCATCAGGTAGCCGAGTCCGCGGTCCGAACTGAGGAATTCGCCGACGATCGCGCCCGCGACGGCGAGGATCGCGGCCACTTTCATGCCGGCGAAGATGTACGGCAGGGAGCCGGGCAACTGGATCTTGGTGAAGACCTGCCAGCGTGAGCCGTGCAGCGAGCGCACCAGGTCAAGCAGGTCGGGTTCGATTTCACGCAGCCCGCGGGCGGTGGTCAGCAGGATCGGGAACACCGCGATCGAGAACGCCATCATGGTGTTCGGGAAGACGCCGTACTTGAACCAGACGATGATCAGCGGTCCCAGCGCCACCTTCGGAATCATGTTGAGCGTGACCAGTAATGGCAGCATCAGCGATTCCAGGGTCTTCGACCAGGTGAAGAGCAGCGCCAGCACCACCCCGACAGCCAGCGCCATCGCGTAGCCGCCAAATATTTCGGTGGCGGTGACCCCGGTGTTGGTCCACCAGCCGTAGTCAGCCACGAACAGCGCCTTGATCGTGTCGACCGGCGACGGCATCACGTACTTGGGCACGTCGCCCAGGTGCACGAAGAGATACCAGGCGAGCAGTACCAGCAGGTGCGCAAGCACACCCAGCGTGTAGTGCCCAAGCTTACTGGAGCCGGAAGTATCCATGAGCGATCAGCTTAGCCAACGGGAGAGGTTGGCCGCGACGAAATCATCGTCTGTCAGATCCCGGTGTTCGCGGCACACCCGGTCGAGTTCTTCGGCCTGTCCTGGTGAGAGGATCTCGTTGGGGTCGAGGCACCAGGTGCCGGCGAGCAGGCCCTGGCGGCGCAGCACCTCGTGGCAACCGGGAATGCAGCCGGCGAAATCGTGCGCCACGTCGAACAGCGCGCTGTTGCAGTCGGTCACCCGCGAGTCGAGCGCCAGCAGCGCTGGCTCGATCGGACCAGCCGCGACGGCGCGCTCGATGCGCGTCAGCAACTCGACCGCGCGGCGCGTCCAGACGCTCCAGTGGCCCAGCAGGCCGCCACGGATGCGTACTTCGATGAGCTTGCCGCCACGGGGAACGACGAATGGAGTCACCAGGTCGAGCACGATGTGATCATCGTTGCCGGTATAGAGCGTAACCCGTTGCTCCGCCGCGGCGGCCACCACCCCGCGCACCACGTCAAGGGTGCGATAGCGGTCGAACGGCGCCATCTTGATCGCGATGACGTTGTCGATCGCGGCGAAGCGCCGCCAGAACTCCGCCGGCAGGGCAATACCACCAACGGCAGTCTGGAGATAGAAGCCCACCAGGGGGATCACCGCGGCCACCGCCTCGCAATGGGCGATCAGGGCGTCGATCGACTCGCCTTTCATCGCCGCCAGGGACAGCATCCCGGCGTGATATCCGTGGGTGAGCGCCACTTGCGCTTCGGCGCAGGCCTGCCCGGTGCGTCCCGACAGCCCGGCAATCAGGAACAGCGGTCGCGTCGTCCATTCCCGCGCGGTTCGTGCGGCCAGCTCGAGAACCGGTTCATACATGCCATTCTCGCGGATCGCGAACTGCGTGGCGTGCACTCCCACCGCCAAACCACCGGCGCCGGCGTCGATGTAGTAACGGGTCAGGGCGCGTTGCCGGCGCAGATCAAGCTCACGCGCCGCGGTCAGCGCGAGCGGATGCGCCGGGATCACCGTGCCTTGCCGCAGCAGTGCCAGGGTTTCGGCAGGTAACTCTGACCAATGTCGATGCATACGGGAAATTATCTATGGAAACTGGCGCCCGGCGCTATTGCCGAGCGCTGATGCTGTTCTATACTGATCCTGGCACAAACTCACTAACTGGGGAATCATCGGTAGCATAGCAGTGATGGCTGATCAACGCGTGATGGTTGGCGTAACGGTGATCGGGCCAGTTCATCTATTCGCAAGCTCACAGGAGACACCATGAGAAAGGGACTTGTTTTCGGCGCCGTGATCGCGGCGGTGCTCGCCTCGGCATCGGCCCAGGCCCAACAGAAGGTTGACTTCATCCTCAACTGGGTCCCGGGCGGGGACCACGCCCCCTACTACTACGCCAAGAAGCTGGGCTGGTACGCCAAGGAAGGCATCGATCTGAGCATCGAGCCTGGCAAGGGCTCGGCACTGGCTACCCAGAAGGTGGGTGCCGGCGCGACCCCGATCGGTCTGGCCGACATGGCCGGAGTTCTGGTCGCCAAGGGCAAGGGGGCGGACACGGTCGCGGTCTACAACGTCTATGCCAACTCCCCGCAGGGAATGTACTGGCTCAAGAGTTCCGGAATCACCGGGGTCAAGGATTTCGTCGGCAAGAAGATCGGCAACCCTGCCGCCGACGGTGCCCGGGTGATGTGGCCGGCGCTGGCCAAGGCCAACAACATCGATCCCAAGTCGGTGACCTGGGTGAACATCGATGCCAACGCGAAGCTCGCGGCCCTCAAGGCGAAGTCGATCGATGTCACGACCTCGTTCTTCAACCTCCATCATGTCTTCCAGCGTGAACTTGGCGCCGACATGGGATTTCTCGCCTGGCGCGATGCCGGTCTGAACCCGTACGGCAATTCGATCATCGTCAATGCCAAGTTCCTCGAGGCCAACCGGCCGCTGGTCGACAAGTTCGTCAAGGTCACCCAGCGTGCCTTCGCGGCGTGCGTCAAGGAACCCAAGCCCTGCGTTCAGGCGCTGATCGACGCCAACGGCGCGCTCAAGTTCGACAATGAATTCACGAACTGGACCCTGGTCGAGCAACTGATGAGCGACAAGTATTCGCGTGAGGTTGCCCTCGGTATCCTCGACGATGCGCGGATGGCATCGGACTTTGACCTCGTCAAGGACTACATTGGCCTGGACAAGCCCTTTGACGTCAAGACCGTCTACACCAACGAGTTTCTCGATCGCTCGATCAAGATGACCAAGTAATGGTGCGCGTGCCCGGAGCCGGTCAGCCGAGCTCCGGGCCAGCGACCAGAACCACCTGCCCGGGGTCACCGGGTGCCCGCCCTGGCCCGCCGCGAACCATGCGCGTGAACGGGCGCTGCAACTTGAAACCATTGTCCAGCAGCCATTGCTGCAGTTCCCCGCGTCCGTCCACCAGGTCCACGTAAACCGGGCCGTCAAAGTTCTGCAGCGCGGCGGCAACCAGGCTGATCGCGCTGGCCGGATCGGCTGCCAGCAGCGGCCCGAGCTGGGCTGCTTCACGGCCGTCACGGCCGAGTATGAAGCCGCGCACGACCCCGTCTGCCACGAGCACCCGCGCCGCCTGGGGCGAGCGTGCGGCCAGGGCGCGAAGCAGGCCCGCGCGGCTGGCGCCAAAAGCATCGCGATCGAGCGCTTCGATCGCTGGCCAGTCGCCGCCGAGCAGCGCGCGCGTCGCCGGGGAATCAGGCCACCGCGGTCTTGCGCCTGGGGCCAGCGCCTCGCGCCGGTAACGGGCGAATCCCCAGGTGTCGTGAAAATCCTCCTGGACGTAGACGGCGTGGCCGGCCGGGGTGGCGTCCAGGACCGCCATCCGGTTCTCGGCGGCCAGTGCCGCGAGCGCGTGACGCAGCAGCGCGCTGGCGAAGCCGCGGCGCCGGAACCCGGGCAAGACCAGCACCATGCTGATCCAGGCAAAGTCGGCGCCGTAGGGCAGGATCAGCGTCGACGCGGCGAGCGTGTCGCTGCCGTCCGGATTGGCGACGTGAATTCCCCAACCCCGTCCCAGGCGCAGCATCATGCGCCAGTCGGCTTCGTTCTGGTTCCAGTTGGCCGACTCCGAGAGCGCCAGGGCACCCGGCAGATCGGCCTCGGTAAGCCGCCTGATCAGTTCTGGCACGGCGCGCCCCGGCGCGCCATTGCCTGACTCAGTACTTGCCATCCCGGGTCGAGAAGTGGGTGGGCTTGCCGAGGCTCGGGCCGCCGCGCTGGACCCAGTCGGCGACCCAGTCGATCATGGTATCGAGCGGGACCCGCGGCGGACCGAACAGGGCCTGCGCCTGGGTGGTGTCGATGAGCCACGCACTGGCTGCCTCCTGGCCGCGCAGCACCGGATCACGACCGAAACGCCGGCCAAACTCGCTGGCCAGCCAGCGGACGCTGGTATGACTCGGGCCGGTGACATTGATCGGCGTGGCTGGCGTCGTGCAATGCGCCAGCAGGCGCAGCGCCTGCTCGTTGGCGTCGCCTTGCCAGATCACGTCGGCGTGGCCCATCGTAAGGTCGACCGGGGTGCCCGTGAACACGCTGCTGGCGACGTCGTAGAGCACGCCATAGCGCATGTCGATGGCGTAGGACAGCCGCACCATGCGCCCCGGCGTGCCGTACTTCTGCGAACCGTAGTCGAACATCCGCTCGCGTCCGACGCACGAATTGGCATAGTCGCCGGCCGGCGGCATCATCGGAGTCTGCTCGTCCGCGCCCGGCCCGTCGACCGGGACAAAGGGGTAAACACAGGCGGTCGAAAACGACACGATGCGCATTTCGCGAAAAGTTTCCGCGACCCTCATCGGCACGCCCACGTTCATCATCCAGGTCAGCGCCGCGTTGTCGGCGGCGCCGAACTTGTGACCGGCCATGAAGACCAGGTTGCGCACCCCATCGCCGACATTGGGCAGCCGCGCCAGAGCCTGGGGGTCGAGCAGGTCGCAGCTGATGCATTCCACCCCGTGGCTTTCGAGCGCCGTGCGCAATGCCGGGTTGCTGAAGCGGGCGACTCCGATGACTCGCCGCTCTGGCGCGGCCCGGCGCGCCATGCGCGCCAGCGTCGGGCCCATCTTGCCGCCGACGCCCAGCACCATGATGTCACCGTCGACGCTTGCCAGATCGGCCACGAGGCCGGGCGTGGGCTCGCTCATGAAATTTTCGAGCTCTGCGACGTCGGCGAAACGCTTTGGCAATGAGGACATGATGATGCTCACGAGCGGTCTGGTTGTGCCGGGATGCCTTCGAAGAGGTCGCGCCCGAGACGCAGCGCGCGCATCTTGGCGTCGGCCACCGAACGCTTGAGCATCCAGAAGCCGCAATCGGGGTGGATGTAGCGCACGCGCCCCGCACCCAGCAGCTGTTCGGCGCGTTCAATCGAGCGCGCCACATGGTCAGCACTTTCGACATCGGTCGACTTGATGTCAACTACCCCCAGGCCAAATCCGAGCTCGGGCTTGAGCTCGCGGAACGCCATCAGTTCGTCGGCGGAGCGATGGGCGCACTCCAGCACCACATGGTCGGCGTGCAGGGCGTTGAGGTAGTTGATCAGGCGGGCCCAGGTTCCCTTCTGGATCGTCTGCCCGCCGTAATTGCCAAAGCAGAGATGAACGGCGGGCGTGCCGGGCACGGCGTCAAGAACGCGATTCATCGCCGATGCCGCCCATTCCCACTCTTCAGGATGCCCGGGCAGATTGGCTTCGTCGATCTGCACGACATCGGCATCGAGGTGCCTGACCTGCGCCGCCAGCGCATCGGCAATGGCGTGCGCCAGCTCGGCGGTGTCGCGGTAGTGTTTATTGATCAGCGTCTTGGCCAGCATGTGCGGACCGGTTACGGTGAACTTGAAGGTCCGGGTCGACAGCGCCTTGGCGCGGGCGCACGCGAGTGGCAGGTCGAGACTGCCATGACCGATCGGGCCGATCACGGTGCCCGGCGGCCGGGTGCGGAACTTCATGCCGCTGTCGGCGCGGTAGGCCATCAGGTCGTCGAACGAGAAACGCTGGGTGATCCCGTCCATCGGACGCACGAAGTATTCGATCATCCCGTTGGTCTCGGGATGGTTGATATCGAAGCGATAGAGCTCGCCGTCGCAGACCACATCGATGCCGGCCTGTTCCTGCGTGCCGATGACCACCCGGGTCGCGTCAAGCAACGCCTGCTCGGACGGGGCGGCGACCAGCCAGTCGGGGATCGGATAGGAGCCGACCACGGTGGTTTTGATTCTGGACATCGTCGAATCCTCTTGTTAACCGTTTGGTGATGACTGATGCTATGCGGGGCACCAGACCCAGTCAACTTGCCCTACCGTCTTCTTGGTGGTGGTCGGTCGCGCTTCAGGCCTGGTAGTCGCGCTCGCTCATGGTGGCGGTATGCGGCAGCACAGCGCTGCCCAGTCCGGGAGTGTCGAGCGAGCCGATCGCAATTTGTCCGCCGGTGATTGCCAATCTTACCGTTCCCCGGTCGTCCCGATAGAGGTCAGGGTGGGCCGCAAGGAAGGCCGACTGTTCCTGCCGTGGCGCGAC
>JAHEMI010000016.1:0-24788 GCA_024643785.1 Burkholderiaceae bacterium | reverse complement strand
GCGATCCGCCCCAGGCGCGCGATGTCGGCTTCGATGTCGCCGCCGACCTTGAGCTTGAAATGGGTGACACCGTAGGTCTCGACCACTTCGCGCAGGGTTTCCGGCAGACCATCACCGACCCGGCTTTCGGTCGTCTGGTCGGACGCCTCGATCGGGTCGACCATTCCGACCGTGTGTCGAGCGGCGATCGCTGGCGCTGGTGCCAGTGTCCCCAGGAAGGCGGAGAAATCGAATCCCTTCAGGTCGGCAGCGGTAGCGGCAGTTAACCCGAAGAGGTTGGCGCGCGCAGCGGCAAAAACACTCACGCCCGACAGTCGCAACAAGGCGTCGAGAATTGCCCGGTCGAGCAGCGCGGTGCCAAAACTCGCCACCAGCGGTGGCAATCCGGCGAGTTCGCAAGCCCGGTCATGGGCCGGTGCAATCGCACTGTGAAGTCCAAAAGCGCTGAGCCATGAGTCGGCTGCGCCATAGGCCCGGGACGCGATCGCCAGTGCCTGCCGGAGTTGATCGAAATTCTGCTCGTTGCTCAACTGCGGCGACTTGTCGAACCACTTCGGTGCCAGCAGTTCCGCCGCCATTCCCCAGCCATCGCGTCCGTCCTCGGTGCGGATTCGTACGCTGACGAAGGTCTGGGGCGCTTCGCGCAGCGTCACCACGCCAAATCGAAACGGCATGCGCAAGCGCACATCGCGTTCGTGAAAGCGGGTCTCGATCAATCGCAGCCTGGGCGCCAGCTGGTTCATTCGCGCTGCTCCTGCAGGGCCCGCATGTAGCCGGCGGCTCGCGCGGCACAGGCCTTGCCATCGGGTTGGTAGACAAATGGTTCGACGGCGACCCAGCCGTCGTAATGGTGGCGCGAGAGCGCCGCAACGATCGGTCGGAAGTTCATATCGCCTTCACCTGGTCCGCGTCGGTTGGGGTCGTTGACCTGGATGTGGGCGATGTTGCCAGTCGGCAACCAACGATCGATCAGGGCGGCCACGTCGCCCTCCTGAGTGCCGGCGGCACAGGTGTCGATCATGGTCTTGAAAGCTGGCTGGTCGATCTGCGCCACCAGTTCCACCGCTTCGGCCACGGTATTGATGAAATTGGTCTCGCGGCCCGCTAGTGGTTCGATGCAATAGGTCACGCCAGCGCGGCGCGCCGCCTCGGCAGCCGCACCCAGACAGTCCGTCGCGCGCTGGCGCGCGGCCGCCTGTCGCGCGGGTGGCAAGCGGCGCTGGCCCGGTGATCCGTGGACCAGCACGCTCGCCCCCAGTTCCGCTGCCAACCCGCACTGGCGCCGGATGACCTCGACGGTGGTGCGCCGCACTGCGGCGTCGGGGGAGGTGATCGACAAACCGGTTGGTGAGACCAGCAGCCAATGCAGACTCGAGCAAACCAAACCTTCGGCGGCGAGCGCGATTCGCAGGGCCGAGATTCGCCGTGGCGTCAGCAGGCGGGGATCAGGACCGAGCGTAAACGGGGCGATCTCCAGGGCGTCATAGCCGAGCGCTGCCGCGAAGGCGCACTGGCGTGGAAAGCTCAACTCTCGCACGACCTCATTGCACAAGGACAATTTCATGAGTCGCCCCCCATCAGGCGCCGCGCTGCACGGCGCACCGGTGCTATCCCCCACAGCACGACGATCAGGGTCAGCACCGCGAGAACGGCCGATATCGGCCGCGTGAACAGTGGTTCCAGCGAGCCGTCGGAGAGCACCATGGCGCGGCGAAAATTCTTGTCGAGCAGGTCGCCGAGCACTATCCCCAGCACCAGCGGAGCCATCGGGTAGTCCATTTCGCGCAGCGCAAATCCCAGCAGCCCGAAGCCCAGCATCACCCAGACGTCGAAGACCCGGCTGGTGATAGCGTAGGAGCCGACGACACACAGCACGAAGACCAGTGGCATCAGGTACGCGCGCGGGATTCGCAGGACGTAGAGCATCGGTTTGGTCAGGGCGAGGCCGAGCAACAGAATCGCCACTGACGCCCAGAACAGCATCGCGGCAACTTCGAAGACGAAGGTCGGAAACTCGATCATGATCAGCGGTCCGGGCCGCACGCCGTGGATGAACATTGCCGCCAGCAGCACTGCCGAGGGCGCCGAGCCCGGAACCGCCAGGGTGAGCACGGGGATGATCGCCCCGGGGACGGCGGCGTTGTTGCCGGTCTCCGACGCCAGCAGGCCTTCCGGATTGCCGGTGCCGAAGGTTTGCGGTTCGCTGCTCGCGCGGCGCGCTGCAGCATAAGAGACCCACGCACCCATGTCCTCGCCCACGCCGGGGATGATGCCCATGATGGTTCCGAGCACTCCCGAACGCAGGATCGTGCGCCAGCGGCGCAGGATATTGCCCAACGGCGGCAAGATTCCCTTGCCGGTGTCGCGCACCGTCTCGTAGTTGAGCCCTTTCATGACGCTGAGGACCTCAGCGAAGCCGAACGCGCCGACCAGCGCCGGCAACAATCCCAGTCCGCCGGACAGGTTGGTCGAGTCATATGAAAAACGGGCGTAGGCGTGGATTCCTTCCTGGCCGACCTGGGCCAGCAGCAGACCGATGAAGCCGGCTATCCAACCCTTGATCGGATCGTTCATGGCAGTGATCCGTCCTGAGATCACGACCCCGAAAATTGCCAGCCAGACAAACTCGAAGGACTGGAACATCAGGCCGATCTCTGCCAGTTGCGGGGCGATCATCACCAGCATCACCATGCCCACGATGCTGCCCAGGAAAGATCCGACGGTCGCAGTGCCGAGCGCCTCGCTGGCGCGACCCTGGCGCGCCAGGGGGAATCCGTCCAGTGTCGATGCCGCGTTTGCCGGGGTGCCGGGAATATTGAGCAGAATCGCCGTGCGACTACCCCCGTAGATCGCCCCGACATAGGTACAGATCAGGATCAGGATCGCATCACCCGGAGCCAGGCGAAAGGTCAGCGTAGTCAGCAGCGCCACTCCCAGCGTGGCAGTGAGACCAGGCATCGCGCCAACCGCCATGCCCAGCAGTGTTGCCCACAGAACGTTGAACAACCCGCCCGGCGTAGCGATGGCGACGATCGCATGCGCGAACTGGCTCAATCCTTCCAAAACCGCCTCACGGTAGCCGCACCAGGAACACCTGCTCAAAGAGCAGGCTCACGCTGAGCGCGACCGCGACGGCCATGGCCAGGGCGCCGGCGAAGGTACCGAGCAGTCGCGCCCGATCGAAAGAAAAGATTGCGACAAAGCCGAAGACGAACAGGCCGGTAGCGAGCATGAACGGCAGGTGGCCAAGCAGTCCTACGCTGTAGGTCAGGCAGAGGGCGATCGTGAGCGCGGCTCGCCACCAGGTGGAAGCAGAGGCCGGGTCAACGGCGATACTGGCAGATGGCGACCGGACGCTGCGTGCCAACAACGCCAGGCCCAGGCATAGCAGGACCAGGCCCAGCAGCCCCGGGGTCAGCCCCGGCGCGCTCATCGGGTGGACGCCAAGTTCGCCCAGCCGCGGCATGCGCCACGATTCCACGACCACCGCGATCGCAAAAGCGGTCAGAAAGACCGCAAACCAGCGGTCGGTGCGATTATTGGCCGCCATCCGGATTCCTGATGAATCCCGGAACGAGCGTGTCCGACGTTGCGTCGGACCACGCCGCTCCAACGATCAAGTCGATCAAGGTTTCGGGATGTTCAGGGATTCCGGAGATATCTTGGCGCGACCGGCGGCCTGGAATGACCAGGCGTCAGCCTGGACTTCGGGCCAGACCTTGTCGCGCGCCGCCTGACCGTGGGCGGGAGTGAACAGCGCCCCCTTTTCCAGTGCGTAGGCGCGCAGTTTCGCGTTCTGCGGAATCTTGGTGGCCCAGATCAGGTTCAAGGTCTCGATCACTTCCGGCGGCGTGCCTTGCTTGGGCAGGACTATGCCGAAGGTCGTCGACAGGATCGGCAGCTTGCCGGTTATGAAATCGGTTACCGGCGGAATGCGGCCGTAGCCCTCGATCTCGAGAGCCTGATTCGAGAGCACCGCCAGTGGCCGCAGACGCTTGCCCCGCACCATTTCGGCCTGCTCCGAAGCGAGCTGGGTCGTCGACTGGGCTTCGCCAGCCACCGTCGCCACCACCGCTGGGTTGCCGCCGTCGTAGGTGACGTGGCGGTAGTTTCCACCCACCACGCCCTTGAGCGCTTCGGCCGCCGCGTGCCCCGAGGAACCGGCGCCAGCAGTGGCGATCGTGACCGTTCCGGCCTTCATTGCCGCGATGTAGTCGGCCATGGTCTTGTACGGCGAAGCGGGGTTGACCGATACCATCGGCACGTTGGTGACGGTGTTGAACAACAGCCAGTCATCGATCCAGGTGTCCCACTGGCCCAGCAGCTTGTAGGTGCCGAGTTGCTTGGGCGCGCCAGCGGTCCAGGTATAGCCGTCGCGCGGAGCTTCCCAGGCATTCTTGGTGCCGATTGCGCCGGACGCTCCCGGCTGGTTCACAACCACGACCCGTTGCCCCAGTTCGTCTTCGAGCACGGCGGCGGTCAGACGGGTGACCTGGTCGGTCGCTCCGCCCGCGCCCCAGGGGACGATGATGGTGATCGGTTTGGTCGGTTTCCAGGGATAGTCAGCGGCCGAGACTGAAACTGCGGTTAATGCCAGGGTCGCACCCAGGACCAAAGTTGCATTTCGGATCATGCTAGCGCTCCTCCAGTTTTCTTTTCACAATCGGGTTAATTAGGTGGAAAATCGAGTATCGGGGCGGTGCTACGCACTGTCAAGCTTATGTTTTCTGGCGCCTGATGCCGCGCTGATCACCGCGACTTGACGCTGCCACCTGAGCACCGTACATTAATTCACCACCTGGGGATTAAAGCCTGATGTGGCGCGTTCGCAGCGTACCGATCAGCTAGGCATCAACCCTGCAACCCATTGATTAGAGGCCTGTCGGATGAGCACACAACGTCTGGGAATAGTGATGCACGGCGTCACCGGGCGGATGGGAATGAATCAGCATCTGGTCCGTTCGATCGTCGCCATCCGCCAGCAGGGCGGTGTGACGCTCGGCAACGGCGACAAGGTGATGCCCGATCCAATCCTGATCGGCCGCAACGGCGAGAAGGTTGCGGCCCTGGCCCGTGCCCACGGCATCGAACGCTGGGGCACCGACCTCGAAGCCGCGCTCGCAAATCCGCAAGATACGGTGTTCTTCGACGCCGGCACCACCCAGATGCGGCCGACCCTGCTGGCCCAGGCGTTGCGTGCCGGCAAGCACGTCTATTGCGAGAAACCGATTGCGACCAACCTGAACGAGGCCGTGGCAGTCGCCCGCCTCGCACAGGCTTCCGGGCTCAAGCATGGGGCGGTGCAGGACAAGCTGTTCCTGCCGGGTCTGCGCAAGCTCGCCATGCTCAAGCGCGCCGGCTTTTTCGGGCGAATGCTCTCGGTGCGTATCGAGTTCGGCTACTGGGTGTTCGAAGGCGATCTGCAGCCGATCCAGCGCCCGAGCTGGAACTATCGCGCCGCGGACGGCGGCGGCATCATCCTCGACATGGTGTGCCACTGGCGCTATGTGCTCGACAACCTGTTTGGCGAGGTCCAGGCGGTATCGTGCCTGGGCGCGACCCATATTCCGCGCCGCTGGGACGAGGCTGGCGAGCCGTACGATGCCACCGCCGACGACGCCGCCTACGCCACCTTCCAGTTGCGCGGCGCTGATGGCGAGCCGGTGATCGCCCAGGTCAACAGCTCGTGGACGACCAGGGTGCGCCGCGACGACCTCGTCACCTTCCACGTCGACGGCACCCACGGCTCGGCGGTGGCCGGTCTGCAGGATTGCCGCGCCCAGTCGCGCGTGGCAACGCCGCGGCCGGTGTGGAACCCCGACGTCAAGCAGACGATGGATTTCTTCGGACAGTGGCAGGAAGTGCCCGACACCGAGGTCTACGACAACGGTTTCAAGATTCAATGGGAGGCCTTCATCCGCCATGTGGCCGAGGACGCTCCCTACCGCTGGACACTGCCGGAAGGCGCGAAGGGCGTGCAACTGGTCGAGGCGGCGCTGCAGTCCTCGCGCGAGCGGCGCTGGATCGACGTTCCCGCACTGGTGCTGTAGTGGCTGCGAAGCTCATCAACCTGCCCGGCGCTGACGGCGCATTGCAGCCCTACGCGCTGCACGGGCCCGGCAACTTCACGCCGGCGCCGCCCGGAACGGTGCTGAACCGCATCGCATATTCGGCCGCGCATGTCGTCGCCGATGCGCGCGCCGCGATCGATCCCTGGCTCGAATGCGCGGTCGATTGGGATGCCACCATCGCCTATCGCCAGCGCCTGTGGTCGCTGGGGCTCGGCGTTGCCGAAGCGATGGATACTGCCCAGCGCGGCATGGGGCTCGACTGGCCGACTTCCCTCGAGCTGATCCGTCGTTCGATCGACGCGTCCCGCGACACGCCGGGCGCGTTGCTCGCCAGCGGCTGCGGCACCGACCACCTCGACCCGAGCGCGGCGCGCTCGCTCGACGACGTGATCCGGGCCTACGAGGAACAGATGGCCGCGATCGAGGGTCTCGGTGGGCGCTTGATCGTCATGGCCAGCCGCGCGCTCGCGCGGGTCGCCAGCGGACCGGCGGACTACGAGCGCGTCTATGACCGGGTGCTTGGCCAGGCGCGCGAACCGGTAATCCTGCATTGGCTGGGGGATATGTTCGACCCGGCGCTGACCGGCTACTGGGGCAGTGCCGACAGCGCCGCGGCAATGGACACGGCGCTCGGCATCATTTCCGCCCATGCCGCGAAAGTCGATGGCATCAAGATTTCGCTGCTCGACAAGGGCAAAGAAGTCGCGATGCGCCGCCGGTTGCCGCCTGGGGTGCGCATGTATACGGGCGATGACTTCAACTACGCCGAGCTTATTGCCGGCGACGGGGTCGGTACCGTGCCGACCCATAGGCACAGTGACGCGTTGCTGGGGATCTTCGACGCGATCGCGCCGGCGGCCAGTGCCGCGCTGGCCGCGCTCGCTGGCGGCGATGAAGCCCGCTTTCATGCCATCCTGGCGCCGACCGTGCCGCTGTCGCGCCACATCTTCCGGGCGCCGACCCGCTTCTACAAGACCGGTGTCGTGTTCATGGCCTGGCTCAATGGCCACCAGGAGCACTTCGTAATGGTCGGCGGGCAGCAGAGCACCCGCTCACTGCCGCATCTCTGTGAATTGTTCCGCCTGGCCGACGCGGCCGGACTGATCGCCGATCCGGACCTCGCAGTGGCGCGGATGCGCAACCTGCTCGCGGTCCACGGGGTGTCGGCGTGAGGGATTTCAGCGCCGACCACCGCTGGCTCTCGATCAATACGGCCACCGTGCGCCGGCAGCGGGGGCAGGATTGGGCGTTGCTGGAAATCATCGACGCCTGCGCGGCGCGCGGCATTCGCGCGATCTCGCCCTGGCGCGACCAGGTCCATGCGGCTGGTCTCGCGGCGACGGTGCGCGCCGTTCGCGACCACGGGCTGGAACTCTCCGGCTACTGCCGTGGCGGGATGTTTACCTATGCGGACAACGCCGGCCGCCAGGCAGTGCGCGACGATAATCTGCGCGCACTCGACGAGGCCTGCGAGCTCGCCGCTGCCTGCCTGGTCTTGGTTGTCGGCGGATTGCCCGGCGCCCTGGCAGGGCGGGCGGCGCACAAGGATATCGCCGCTGCCCGGGAGCAGGTCGCGGAGGGCGTCGCGGTCCTGCTCGAGGAAGCGCGCCGGCGCGGCATGCCGCTGGCCATCGAGCCGCTTCATCCGATGTATGCCGCCGAGCGCGCCTGCATCAATACGCTCGAGCAGGCGCTCGACCTGTGTGACGCGCTCGACGCCGGGCGAACTGGCGCCTTGGGCGTAGCCGTAGACGTCTACCACGTGTGGTGGGATCCGAAGCTTCCGGCACAGATCGTGCGGGCCGGCAGCGACCGCCTGCTGGCCTTGCACGTGTGCGACTGGCTGACGCCAACTACCGACCTGCTGAACGATCGCGGGATGATGGGCGATGGCGTGATCGACATCCGCCAGATTCGCAGCTGGGTCGAGGCACAGGGGTTCGCCGGGTACAGCGAAGTCGAGATCTTCTCGACCACCAATTGGTGGCAGCGTGATGGCGGCGAAGTGCTGGATACCTGTATCCAGCGCCATCGGCAGTGCGTCTAGGTTCAGGCGCCCCGGCGCCGGAATAGCGCTGGCGACCTTGGTGCGCCGAGGGGATGTCAGGGTTAAATGGGAAGGAGTTGCAAATGCGAGTGGTTCGTATTACGATTGGATCACAGCAAGCAACCACGGAGCCCATCGCCAATGTCGTCCCATCGTTTAGCCGCCACGATCCTGTTCGCGTCACTGTTTTCGCTCAATGCACTCGCCGCCGACGCGGAAGTCACCCTGATCATCAAGAACCATCGCTTCGAACCGGCTGAAGTCAAGGTACCGGCCAACCAGCGCATCAAGCTGGTGGTTCACAACCAGGACAGCACGCCCGAGGAATTCGAGAGCCACAGCCTCAACCGCGAGAAGGTCATCCCCGGTGGCGCCAAGGCGGTCATCTACATCGGTCCGCTGAAGCCCGGGCGCTACGGTTTTGTCGGCGAGTTCAACGAAAAGACTGCCGTTGGCGCAGTCGTAGTCGACTAGGCTCGGGGAGGACGCCATGTTCGCTGCCGGTCTGATCGTATTTCGTGAGTCGCTCGAGGCGGCCCTGTTCATTGGAATCGTTGCCGCCGCCACGCAGCATTTGGCGGGGCGCAGCCGCTGGCTCAGCGGCGGCGTCGCAGCCGGAGCCCTCGGCGCGGTCATGCTGGCGGTGCTGGCCGGGCACATCAGTTCCTGGGCTGGCGGCATCGGCCAGGACCTGGTCAACATTGGGGTCCAGAGTGCCGCGCTGCTGATGCTGATCTGGCACTGCGTCTGGGTCACGACCCATTCGCACGAAATGGTCGCCGACGCCCGCCGCGTCGGGGATTCGGTGCGGGGTGGCCAGAGCAAGCCCTGGGCACTGCTGGCGGTGGTCGCGCTCGCCGTGTTGCGCGAGGGCGCCGAAACTGTGCTCTTCCTCGGTGGCATGCTGGCCGGCACTGCGGCTTCGCCCTGGTCGGTGCTGGGGGCGGGTTCGGCCGGCCTGGCCGCCGGAGTCCTGGTGGGATACCTGCTCTATGCCGGGCTGTCGCGAATTCCGCTGAAGACCTTGTTCCAGACCACCAACGTACTGGTCGCGCTGTTTGCCGCCGCCATCGCCAGCCAGCTCGCGAAGACACTTGGCCAGGCCGGATTCATCGACACCTGGAGCGCGCCCCTGTGGGACAGCTCGCACTTGCTCGATCGCGATTCGGCGTTGGGCACGATTCTGCATGCGCTGGTCGGCTACGAGACGCAACCCTCGGGTGCCCAGTTCGCCGCCTACGTCGGGATCCTGGCGCTCATCTACTTCGGTACGCAGTTGGCCAAACCGGCGCCGGTGCGAGCTACTCCTGGCTACCAGGCCGGAGTCAATCCCTAGGGGCGCTCACTTGATGTCCAGCTTGTCGCACATCGGGTCGATCATGATCGACCCGCCGCCGAGCACGCGCTGCTCGGCGGACAGGGTGACCCGGAACCACTCGCACTGGTAGGTCGGGAAGCGCCAGGACCAGGTCTCGCGGTGCTGCCATTCGGGGGCGCGATCCGCGGGCCGTCCCAGTAGCAGCAGCAACTCGTCACGGCTCATGCCGTCATGGACCTGGGCGAAATGGCTGTCCTGCAGGACCTGGGTCCAGCTGGTTACCTGCCCGCGCGAATCCAGGTCCACCATCCAGGTCTCCCGGCCGTATGGTCCAAACGCGTATTCGAGTCGTTGCCCTCCGGCGGGCAGCCGGTAGCGAGCGGTTGGCTCGCCCATGGCCGAGCGCACCTGGGTCTCGCTCTGGCCGGGACGCAAGGAGGCGGTGTTCAGCGCGCAGCCGGCCAGTATCGCGGCGAGCGCCGCTTGCGCGATCAGCTTGACCACTGCCACCACTATCCTTTGCTGAACAGCGCCTCCATCTCGCGCCGTACCTTGTAGGCTCGCGTGTTCTGGTCCATGGCGACGTCTTCCCAGGTGAGCGACTGTCCCTTGGCGACCGCGCGGACCAGTTTGACGTTGTGGGCCAGGCCGAGCGGCAGCCCGCCCATGTGCTGCGAAGTCGCCGCCGGCAGCAGCTTGCCCCAGACCGTGTAGCCGCCTTCGCCGTCGAGCATCTCGCCCGGTTGCAGGTCGCGCTTGGCGGTGGCGACGACGTCGGCGTTCCAGCACGTCGCCACTCCGGTGGGCTCACCGCGCAGCGCCACCGACGCCACCGACATGCCCACCTCGAGCCCGATCAGGTGCCAGCGCTTGTAGAGCGTGAAATAGCGTCCGCCTGGATCGGTGTGGGCGCCATATTCCTCGAAGCAGTTCTTGATGTATTCGGTCTCGGCTTCCACCGTCACCCAGACGCCCATCCGGATGTCGTAGGGAATCTTGCGCCCGTCGGCCTCGAGGCACGAGATCACTTCGACCATCCCCTTGCGTTCGAGCACGCCCCCCTCGCTGATCGGGCGGGTGACGAAGGGGATGTCCTCGACGCTCGCTGGCGGGTAGAGGAGCCCATTGCTGGGCACGGTCAGGCCGGTGGCGTTGGCTACCGCGGTGCTCTCGATCGAGGGCTTGGTGCCGTCGAGGAAGCTGTTGAACATCTTGGGATTGAGCCCGCCGCGCGCCGCCTGTTCCGGGGTCAGGCCCCAGTTGTCCCAGACGGTGTCGGGAGTCGATTCGCTGAAATGCGGCAGCCATTTGTGGCCGCGGCCAGCGGCTACCACCGGGAAGCCACAGGTCCGCGCCCAGTCCACCAGGTCGCAGATCATTGCCGGCTGGTCGCCGAAGGCGAGCGAATAGACCACGCCGGCCTCGGCCGCCTTGCGGGCCAGCAGCGGACCGCAGAATGCGTCGGCCTCGACCGTGACGTTGACCACGTGCTTGCCCTGCGCAAAGGCTCCCAGGATGTGGTCCACCGCCGCGACCGGGTTGCCGGTGCATTCGACCACCACGTCGATGTTGGGGTCCGATACCAGCTTTTCCCAGTCGTCGGTGATCCAGGTGTTCCCGTTCCTGATGGCGTCCTGGGACGAGCCGGCCGAACTCTGCTCGGGCTTCCACCCGACCCGCGCCAGGTTGGTGCGGGCGGCGTCGGGCGAAAGGTCGGCGATCGCGACCATCTGCGCCCCGGGTGTGCGCACCACCTGTGCCAGGTACATCGCGCCGAACTTGCCGGCACCGATCAGGCCAACCCGCACCGGTTTCCGGTCGGCCGCACGTTGTTGTAGTTTGGTGTAGAGGCTCATGGTCTTTCCCGTCAGCTTGATGGTTGAACGATAGCAGTCTGGACGCGATTCTTGCGTTGGGTCAAGGGTCGGGCTGGCACGAGCTCACTCCGAGCGCAGCGCGGCCACCGGGTCGAGCAGCGCCGCCCGCCGTGCTGGCAGCACGCCGGCCAGCAGGCCGATGGCAATCGCGATTCCTTCGGCCAGGACGACGAAGGTCAGCGGCGTATGCACCGGCAGGGCCGGCAGGGCCAGGTGCAGTACCTGCGCCAGGCCGATTCCGAGCGCCAGGCCGATGATCCCGCCCAGTGCCGAGAGCGCAACCGCTTCGCCGAGGAACAGACCGAGGATGGTGCCACGCCGAGCGCCCAAGGCCACCAGCAGTCCGATCTCGCTGGTGCGTTCGCTCACGGCGATGGTCATGATCGTCACAATGCCAACCGCACCGACCAGCAGTGAAATGCTGCCCAGGGCGCCCACCGCCATGGTCAGGATGTCGAGGATGTTGGAGAGCGTGCGCAGCATGTCCTCCTGGGTGGTGATGGTGAAGTCCTCGCGGCCGTGGCGGGCGATCAGCCGGCTCTTGATGGCGGTGACTATGCTCGCGGCCGGAATAGTTTCCTCGTAAGCGAGGTCGATCTTCATCATGCCCTCGCGGTTGTAGAGTTCGAGCGCGCGGGCGGTGGGAATGTAGGCCGAGTCATCGAGGTCAACCCCCAGGAACTGACCCTTGGACTCGAGTACGCCGATGACGCGGAATTGCATGTTGCCGACGCGCACCCGCGCACCCAGGGGGTTGGCGGCGCCAAACAGTTCGCTCTTGAGCTTCGAGCCCAGCACCACGAAGGCGCGCGCATTCTCCAGCTCTTCTTCGGGCAGGAACTGCCCGGTGCGGATCTTGACGCTGTAGACCAGGGGCATGTCCGCGCCGACCCCATTGACCGTGGTGCGCCGCACCCGCCCGTTGCCGCTGACCTCGGTATTGCCCCAGACCATGGCGCTGATCCCGGTGACGTGCGGCAGTCGACCCAGCGCGCGCGCGTCATCCAGGGTCAGCGGGCGCACCGAGGTTGGAATCCCGGTCGGGGCCGGACCCGAAGTCTTGACCTTGCCCGGCGATATGCTGGCGATGTTGGTGCCGAACTGAGTGAATTCGGCCAGAACGAAGCGGTGGATGCCTTCGCCGATCGAGGTCAGCAGGATGACCGCGGTGATGCCAACCGCAATTCCCAGCAGCGTCAGGAAGCTGCGCAGCCGCTGCGAGGTCAGGGCGCGCAGGGCCAGGGCGAGGGCGTCGGAGATGAACATCGCCCTTAGCGCCGGGAGAGCGCCTGAACCGGGTCGAGGCGTGCGGCGCGGCGTGCCGGCAGGACCCCGAAGATGACGCCGGTTACGAGCGCGGTGCCAAGTCCTGCCAGCACCGCCCAATCAGGCGCGTAGGCCGGAAAGGTCGGGTAGAGCTGGCGAATCACCGCGGCGCCAAGCTGGCCCAGCAGATAGCCGACCACCGCTCCGGTCAGCGAGAGCATCGCCGCCTCGGTCAGGAACACCATCCGGATGCGACCGCCGGTCGCCCCCAGCGCCTTGAGCAGCCCGATTTCAGCGGTCCGCTGGGTCACCGAGACCAGCATCACGTTCATCACCAGGATGCCGGCGACGGCCAGGCTGATCGCGGCGATTCCCGCCACCCCCAGCGTCAGGGTGCCGAGCAGCCGATCGAAGGTCGAGAGCACCGCCTGCTGGGTGATCACCGTGACGTCGAGTTCGCCGTCGTGGCGCGCCTTGATGATGTCTGCGACCTGGGTCTTGGCCGCGTCGATCGCCCCGCGGCTGTTGGCTTCGACAAGAATGCGAAACAGCGTGTTGCTGTTGAACATCGCCTGCGCCAGGGACACCGGAACCATCACCAGTTCGTCGCTGTTCATCCCCAGTCCCTGGCCGCTGGCGGCGAGAATGCCGACGACCCGAACGCGGCGATCGCCGACCCGCACCAGTTGCCCGAGCGCCGGGTTGTTGCCGAACAGTTCGCGGCGCACGTTGGCCCCGATCACCACTTCGGCGGCGCCGTGGTTCCAGTCACCGGCCGCAAGGAAACGGCCCTGGGCGAGCGCCATGCGGCGCAAGCTGAGGTATTCGGCGGTGGTGCCAGCGACGATCACCTCGCGCAACCGCCCGCCGACGCTGATCTCCGAGGTGCCCACCGCAAGCGGCGCCACCTGGGTAACGGCGTGGGCGCGCAGCAGCGCCTTGGCGTCGTCCACCGTCAAGTCGCGGGGCGTATTGGTCACTGCGCCACCGGGGCTGAAACCGCCGGTTTCCGTACGCCCGGGCAGGACGATCACCAGGTTGCTGCCGAGCGAAGAAAACTCGTCCATCACGTAGCGCCGGGCGCCGTCGCCGAGCGCGGTGAGCACCACCACGGCGCCGACGCCGATTGCCATCGCCAGCACCAGCAACGAGGCGCGCAGCGGGTTGCCGGTGGCTGCGTCGCGGGCGAAGCGGATCAGGTCGGTCGAGCGCATCAGCCGCTGCCGCTGTCCTGCACGATCATGCCGTCCTCCATCAGCAGCTGGCGCCGCGCGCGCGCGCCCAGGCTGCCGTCGTGGGTGACCATGATCAGCGTCACTCCCTGGGAGTTGAGTTCCTCGAGCAGGTTGACGACCTCCTCGCCGGTGCTGCGATCGAGGTTGCCGGTCGGTTCATCGGCCAGGATCATGGCCGGGCGCATGATCGTCGCGCGCGCGATCGCGACCCGCTGGCGCTGCCCGCCCGAGAGTTCGTCGGGGCGATGGGCCGCGCGATCACCGAGGCCATATTCCTTGAGGGCCTTGGCAACGCGCTCGGCGCGCTTGGCCGGTGCGACTCCGGCGAGCACCATCGGCAGCGCGATGTTCTCGGCCGCGCTCAGGCGCGGCACCAGGTGAAAGCTCTGGAACACGAAGCCGATGCGCGCGCTGCGCACCTGCGCCTGCTCGTCGGGAGAGAGCGTGGTGACGTCGCGGCCCTCGAGCAGGTAGTGCCCGGCATTGGGGCGGTCGAGCAGGCCAAGCAGGTTGAGCAGCGTCGATTTTCCCGACCCCGATGGACCCATCACCGCGAGGTATTCGCCGGCGTTGATCGTCAGGCTGAGCTCGCGCAGGGCGTGCACCTCGGAGTCCCCGAGGTGGAATACGCGCTCGATGCCGGAGAGCGCAACCTGGGCCGCGCTCATTTTGGCGATTTGCCGTCCGCCACGAATGTGGCGCCGGCCTTGACGCCTTCGCGTTCCAGCGAGGTCACGACCCGGTCGCCAGCCTTGAGGCCGTCGAGGACTTCGGTGAACTCCCAGTTCGACAGCCCAGCCTTGACCGTGCGCTCCTGCAAGGTGCCATCGGCGCCGGCCACCAGCACCCGGGAGCCTTCCTGCAGTGCCGAAGTCGGCACCCGCACGACGTTCTCGCGCGTCGCCAGGATGACCTCGACGTCGGCGCTGTAGCCGACCAGCAGCCGCGGCGGCGCCTTGTCGGGATCGAGCGTGGCCTCGATGTCGACGGTGCGGGCCTGCTTCTCGACCGCCGAGACATAGGGGGCGATGCGCCGGACCTTGCCCGGGAACGACTGCCGGGGCAGGGCGTCGAAGCTGATCCGCACTGGCTGTCCGGCGACGATCTTGGGCGCGTCGACCTCGTCCATCGGGGCACTCACGTAGAGGCACGAGTCGTCGATCAGATCGATGGCCGGAGGAGTCGGCACGCCCGGCGGGGAGGGTGTCGAGTATTCGCCGACTTCGCCGACGATCTTGGCCACGGTGCCCGCGAATGGTGCGTAGAGCACCGTGCGGCGCTGGTCGATCCGGGTCGCGCTCACCCTGGCCTGGGCCTGGACTACGTCGGCCTTGGCGGCGTCGCAGCCCGCGCGCCGGGCCTGCGCTTCGGCGCGGACCTGCTCCTCGCGCGAACCGGACACGAAGCCCTGCCTGAACAGCGACGTCTGGCGCTTGGCCTCGCTCTCGGCATTGGCGGCCACGGTGCAGGCTTCGGCAACCCGTTTGCGTGCCGTCTCGACTTGCGCCAGCGCCAGGGTGCTCTGCGCCTGCTGGTCGTCGTTCCAGAGCTTCATCAGCAGCTGGCCCTTCTTCACGCGGTCGCCTTCCTTGACCGCCAGGACTTCGATGCGACCGCCGATCGTCGCCGAGAGCTTGGTGCGCAGGCATGCTTCGACCGTTCCGGCGCGGGTATTGGCGATGCTCGACTCGACCAGCCCCTGGTCGACCGTGACGAGCAAAACTGGAATCGGTTGCGGTCGCTTCGCCCACCAGACTGCTGCCCCAATCAGGGCGACGACCAACAGGGTCAACAGCAGACGGCGCAGCAGTTTGGCAGACATGAACGGTTCTTTGACGGTAGGAGATTTTTCATTATAGGCGGCGGCTCCGGGATTACCGGTAGGCGGCACAGACCTCACCTTCGGCGCGGAACGCATCAAGCGCTGCGCTGTGGCCATGCCAGCTGGTGCCGGCGCGCAGCGTCAGCTCGGCCAGCATCTGCAGTTCGTCGTGACCCTGGCGGCGCAAGCCGCTTGCCATCGCGGCGAGATCGGGGAAGTTGCCCAGCGCTTCCCACCAGATCGCGCGACCAGCCAGGAAGCCGTTGGCTCCCGCGGCGTAGGCGTACTGCATCACGCGCTCGAACTGTGCGAAGGTCACGCCCGCCGAGAGCATCACCCAGGGAATCCCGGCAGCGCTGCAGAGCGATCCCATCTCGTCGAACCAGCGCTGGGCGCGGTCGTGCTCGGCGCTGCCGTCGCGCTCCGGCAGGGTCGCCCCCGGCTGCGGACTTTCGAGCTTGAGCAGGTCGACACCGTAGCGCGGATGGGTGAATTCGCGCAGGCTCGCGAGCACCATTGCGGCGTGGCGCTCGGATGACTCGAGTTCGTCGCAGCCGTCACGGCCAGCCAACGGATATGCCAGAAGCTCGAGCACCAGTGCGATGTCGTGGCGGCGGCATTCGAGGCCGATGCCCTCCACGAAGGAGCGCTGGTGGGCGATCACGTCGTCGTCGGCGTCGGGACGGAACCAGCAAAGCAGCTTGACGCCGTCGGCGCCACAGCGCTTGATCTTGCCGACGCTCCAGTCGCGAATCGGGTGTGAACGCCGGCCCCCGGGGGTCTCCTCCCAGCGGTTGTCCTCGAGCGTCACCACCAGGCCGGTTCGCCCTGGCAGCTGCTGGAGCGCGGCGGGAAAGCAGAAGTTGGGGTCGAGCAGCACCGCGCTGGCGTGGTGCCCGAGTTCCTCGACCAGCACCCGCTTGACCGTGACCATGTCGGCGAAGCTCACCTCGTCGGGTGCGACGCCGCGGCGCGCGGCGATCAGCTGCGCGATCTGGTGGCGCTGGTCGACAGCGACCATGCTGAAGTGACCGGCTGGCGTCGCCATGCGGCGCAGCCCGCGCATTTTCCCGAGATGGAGTTCGTTGGTCATGATTGCTCCCCAGCGGCGCGCGGCATCTGTTCCGCCTGAGCGCGAGCCAGTGCGGCCATCAGTCCTTGAGCGCCCCCATCGTCAGTCCCTGGACGATGGACTTGCGCACGAAGAAGGCGAAGATCGATACCGGCAGGACGATCAGTGTCGCGGCCGCGCCGATCCCGGCCCAGTCGATCTTGCCGTACGAGATGAAGTTGTAGACCGCTACCGGCACGGTCTTGGTCTTTGGCCCGGAGAGGATCAACGAGAACAGGAACTGGTTCCAGGAGAAGATGAACGCCATGATCGCCGAGGTCGCGATGCCGTTGCGCATCAGCGGCAGCACGATCAGCCTGAAACTCTGCCAGCGCGAACAGCCGTCGATCATCGCCGCGTCTTCCAGCTCGTGGGGCATGTTCTCGAAGAACGAGACCATCAGCCAGATCACCATCGGCATGGTGATGATCAGGTGGGTGACGGTCAGCGCCGTGTAGCTGTCGATCAGGTGCAGGTAGCGGAAGATGATGTACCAGGGCAGCAGGTAGCTCACGAAGGGAGTCATCCGCGCGATCAGCACCAGGATGCCGATCTTGCCCTGGCGGTACTTGGCGATCGAATAGGCCGCCGGCAGCCCGAGCACCAGTGATACCAACGTCGCCAGCGTCGCGATGATCAGGCTGTTCGTCAGGTACTGGAAGAAGTTGTACTGCTCGAAGACCGCCCGGAAGTTCTCCAGCGTCGGGGTGAAGATGAACTCCGGCGGATAGGAGATGTTCTGTACCCCGGTCTTGAGTCCGGTCAGGATCATCCAGACGAAGACGAACAGCGGTGGCAGGCACAAGGCGATCGCGCCGGCGTAGAAGAACGTCGTCTTCAGCGCCCTGGCCAGCGGGGTTTTCGTCTTTGCGTTCATCGCCCGCCCATGTCAGATCGCCAGCGTGTCGCGCCGCAGGCGATTCATCAGCACGTTGAAGACCAGCACGATCAGGAACACGATCACCATCAGCGCCGAGCCATAGCCGGCCTTGAAGAAGCCGAAGCCGACGTTGTAGGAATAGAGGTAGAGGGTCTCGGAAGCGACCCCGGGGCCACCCTGGGTGATGGTGTAGATCATGTCGAATTCCTTGAGGTTGTCCAGGGAACGCAACATCAGGGCGGCGATCAGCACCGGCCGGATCAGCGGCAGGGTGATGTACCAGAAGATCTGCAGCGCGTTGGCGCCGTCGATGCGCGCCGCCTCGTAAGGGTCGTGGGGCAGGGACTTGAGTCCGGCCAGCACGATCAGCGTGATCATCGGCGTCCACTTCCAGACGTCGACCATCACCAGCGTGGGAATCACCATCTGCGAGCTGCTGACCCATAGTCCGGGCGGCAGTCCGATGCTGGTGAGCAGGTAGTTCAGCACCCCGATTTCGGGGTTGAGCATGATCCGCCAGATCAGCGCCACCGCCACCGGGGTGGCGGCAAACGGGATGATGTAGATGGCCTGGACGATCTCGCTGCCGCGGAAGTTGCGATTGAAGTAGAGCGCGATCATCAGTCCCAGGGTGATCTCGAGGGCCAGGCTGGCGCCGCTGAAATAGATCATCACCCACAGCCCGTTCCAGACCCGCTCGTCGCCGAATGCCTCGATGAAGTTGTCGATGCCGATGAACTTCGGATCGCCCAGCCCGATGGTCCATTTGGTGAACATCAGGTAGAGATTGAACGCGATCGGCAGAATTATTATCAGCAACAGGACGGCCACCGCCGGCGCCGGGAAGAAGAATGCCTGGCGGCGGTCAATGTAGCGCGCAATGGAACGCACGGCGGCCATCCTGTCGTCCTGCTCCTAGAGTTCCATCTTCTTGTCCATCAACTCGGCAGCCTTCTTGGCCGATTCCGCAACGTTCTTGCCTTCGATCGCATCGACGATCACCTGGCCGGTGATGTCGCGGATTTCAGGCACGTTCAGAACTGGCGGATTCCACTGGCCCTGGCCGATATCGAAAGACTTCATCGATGCCGCGGTCCAGTCGGGCTGCTTGTCGCCGGCCTTGTATTCGGCCGACGCCCAAGAAGAAGTCCGGCCCGACGGGACGCCCGCGAGCAGCGCACCGAGACCGTTCTCCTTGTTGGTCGCCCACTGGATGAAGAGCCAGGCCGCTTTCTGGCGTTGGGCCTCGCTGTTCTTGTTGATCGACAGGCTCCAGTTCGAGACGTGGGGCAGTTGCAGTCCCTTGGGTCCGGCCGGAATCACCGCGTAGCCGACTTTCCCGGCGACCTTCGATTCCTTGGGGTTCTCGTAGAGCGCCTTGAAGACGTTGGCGTCATAAATCATCGCCGCCTTGCCTTCCATGAAAGCCGAGGTGCTCTCGGCCCAGTGCAGCATGGTGCCGCCCTTTGGTCCGTAGTTGCGCAGCAGGTCGCCATAGAACTTGAACGCCGCGATGCTCTCGGGCGAGCCGAAATTCGACTTGCCCTGGGCGTTGGTCCACGAACCGCCGAAGCTGTAGAGGAAATCGACCCACTGCGAGGTGGCCGCCGCCTTCTTGCCGCGCAGCGTGATGCCGACCATCTGCTTGCCGTCGACTTCCTTGCCGGTGAAGAACTTCGCGGTTGCTTCGAGTTCCTTCATGGTGGTCGGAACCTTGCGCTTGAACTGGGTGAACAGATCCTTGCGATAGGCGAGCAGCGAGGTCTCGGCGTTGATCACCACGCCCACCCGGTGGCCGTTGATCGACGAAGCCTTGGCGAAGCTGGCAAAGAAGTCCTTTTCGTCCCAGGAGGCATCGGTGAGCTTGGCGTCGGCGATGTAGCCCTCGAGCGGCTGGAGCCAGCCCGCTTTCGAGTAGTAGCGGGCGTCCTGGCCCGGCATGATCATGAAGCCATCGACCTTGCCGCCGGCATTGAGTTCGATCGCCAGCTTGTTGCGATACTGGTCCTCCGGGAAGGTTTCCATCACCACCTTGATGCCGGTCAGTTTCTCGAACTCGGCGATCTTGGGCTCGATGTAGGTGCTGAACGGGTGCTTGTTCATCAGGAAACGGATCTCGGTGCCCTGAGCCTGCTTCCAGTCGAT
Source organism: Burkholderiaceae bacterium (assembly GCA_024643785.1). Taxonomy (GTDB): domain Bacteria; phylum Pseudomonadota; class Gammaproteobacteria; order Burkholderiales; family Burkholderiaceae_E; genus JAGXFR01. The sequence continues at coordinate 5,016 of JAHEMI010000016.1, read as the reverse complement.
CTCTGCGTGGGCATTGGCAGCTATCAGTCCCACCGATAGCGTGGCCGCCAGCGCGACGGTCTTCAGTACGGTCTTCATGCTATTCCTCCAGCGCAAATCAAATGACACACAAACGTCACACAATGGTCTGTGACGTCTCCCTGTCGAAGACGTGAGTCTTCAGCATCTTCATTTCCACCTGGATCTCCGCGCCCACGGTCAGTTGCTGCTCGGGCGCCTCCATCCTGGCTACCAGCGAATGCGCACCACAACTCATGTGCACGAATATTTCCGGTCCCAGTGTCTCCACCACGTCAGCCCTGGCGGTCAGGACGTTGCCGCGTTCGCCACGGGCCGGGTCGTGCGCTGCCATGTCCTCCGGGCGCACACCAAACAACACGGTCTTGCCGGCGTGGGGCGCGAGGCTGGCGTTGAACGCCTCCGGTGCGCGCACCCTGAAACTGCCGGCATCGATGATCCAGGCACCGGCTTCCTGCACCAGCGTGGCGGGGATGAAGTTCATCGCCGGTGAACCGATGAAGCCGGCGACGAAACGATTCGCTGGCTTGGCGTAGACCTCCATCGGCAGCCCGGTCTGTTGCAGCTTGCCCTGGTGCATGATGAAGATCCGCTCGGCCATGGTCATGGCCTCGACCTGGTCGTGGGTGACGTAGATGATGGTTGCGCCCAGCCGCCGGTGCAGCTTGCTGATCTCGGCGCGCATCGCCACCCGCAGCTTGGCATCGAGATTCGAGAGCGGCTCGTCGAACAGGAACACCTTCGGTTTGCGCACGATCGCCCGGCCCAGCGCGACGCGCTGGCGCTGGCCGCCCGAAAGTTCCTTGGGCTTGCGCTCGAGCAGCTCTTGAATGCCGAGAATGTCGGCCGCCTCCCGCACCCGCTGCTCAATCTCATCGGGCTGGAACTTGCGGATCTTGAGCCCGAACCCCATGTTGTCGCGCACGTTCATGTGCGGATAGAGCGCGTAGTTCTGGAACACCATGGCGATGTCCCGGTCCTTCGGATCCATGTCGTTGACGAGCGTGTCGCCGATATAGATCTCGCCCGCGGTCAGCGGCTCGAGTCCGGCGATCATCCGCAGGACCGTGCTCTTGCCGCAGCCGGAAGAGCCGACCAGCACCGCGAATTCGCGGTCGCGGACTTCCAGCGAAACGTCGTCCACGGCAGTTACCGTGTTGAAGCGCTTCACCAGGTTCTTGAGAATTACATTGGCCACGTCGGGACTCTCTCTTTGCAGTGCGCCAGATGCGCCTATATCGCGAACGAGGAAAAACCACCGTCGACCGGCACCACCACGCCGGTGACGAAGCGCGAGGCATCGGACAGCAGCCAGACCAGGGCGCCGATCAGATCGTCGGGCTCGCCGTAACGGCCCATCGGGGTGTGGGCGATTACCTGGCGGGCGCGCGGCAGCAGTTCGCCGGTAGCCTGGTCGACATGCAGGAAGCGCAGCTGTTCGGTCATGAAGAATCCCGGCGCCAAGGCGTTTACGCGCACCCCGACATGGGCCAGGTGCACCGCCAGCCACTGCGTGAAGTTGCTCACTGCCGCCTTGGCCCCCGAATACGCCGCGACCTTGGTCAGCGGCGTGAAGGCGCTCATCGACGAGATGTTGACGATCGATCCCTTGCCGGCATCGACCATCCCGCGCGAGAAGACCTGGGTGGCGAGGAAGGTGCCCATGAAGTTGAGATCGAAGACGTGACGAAAACCGCCGGGATCGAGATCGAAGAAGGAAACCTCCGGGTTGGCACCAGCCTCGGCGAACTCGACCGTGGTGCTGCCGCGCGGGTCATTGCCACCGGCGCCGTTGATCAGCAACTCGGGCGGGCCCCAGGCATCGGAGACTTGCGCGTAGCAGCGGGCGAGCTGCTCGCGGTCGAGCACGTCGCAGGCGAGCGGCATGGCCTCGCCGCCGGCGCGCACGATCCAGTTGGCCCGGACCTCGGCCTGCTCGGCGCTGACGTCGAGCACCGCGACCTTGACGCCCATCGTTCCCAGCGCGTCGGCCATCGCGCCGCACAGGGCGCCGCCGGCGCCGGTGATCACGACCGAACGGCCGCTGAGATCGAACTGCTGGAAGATCGTGTTGCTCATGTCTGCATTCCGGGGCGCTGCTCTTTACAGGCCGCCGAGTTCATTGGCAAAGGCCATCACCTCGTCGAGGAACGGCATCGAAATCGAGCAGCCATGGCGCGTGACTACCATCGCCCCGCAGGCGTTGGCCAGCCGCGCCGCCTTGCGCAGGTCCCAGCCCTTCACGTAGCCATAGAGGAAGCCGGCGCCGAAGGCATCGCCGGCGCCGAGGATGTTCTGGACCCTGACCTCGAAACCAGGCACGTCCTCTGCCGGGGCGCCACGACGATGAATCCGGCAGCCCCGCTCGCCGCGCTTCTCGAGCAGCAGTTCGGGACCCATTTCGAGCAGTCTGGCGATGTGGTGCGCGACGTCGCCGCTCACCCGGGCGTCGCTCACCTGCGAATCGGTGATGCGCACCGCGCCAGGATCGCTGAGCATCGCGGCGTTGATCTCGTCATCGTTGCCCATCACCACATCGGTGCAACGCAGGATCGAACGGATGGCCGCACCAAAGGCGCGCGGGTCGTGCCACTGGTCGGCGCGGAAATCGAGGTCGAGAACCACGGTGACGCCCGCCTGGCGGGCCAGTTCGGCGGCGTAGATGGTGGCGCTGCGGCTGGGGTCCTGGCTGAGGTTGGTGCCGGCAATCTGGAAAACCTGGCTGCTGGCAATCGGCGCGGCCAGGACGTCGTCGATCGACAGGACGATGTCGGCGCAATTGTCGCGGTAGAAGACCAGCGGAAACTTGTCGGGCGGTTCGATGCCCAGCACCACTGCGCTGGTGCGCCGCCCGGCCTTCCTCGGGCTGGAGCTGATGTCGACCCCTTCCTGCTCGAGGAAATGGGCAACGAAATCGCCCACCGGGTCGTTGCCGAAGGCGGTGAGCAGCGCCGAATTGAGGCCGAGTCGCCGGCAGCCGACGCTGGTATTGGTTGGCGAGCCGCCGACGTAGGCCGAAAAGCCCTTGATATCCACGAACGCCGCCCCGACGCTACTGCTGTACAGGTCCATGCCGGAGCGACCCATATGCAAGGTGTCGTAGACAACCTGGCGTGGCGGCGTGGTGTTCGTGCCCATATCTTGTCTAATAATTAAAAGACCATTAAACACCACTCCAGCTTGATTCTCAAGGATTTTCGCATTCGCGCCGGGCAAAAAAATGCCGGCCCAGGGCCGGCATTTTCACCGCCTGGTAAAGCTCGTTACTTGGCCGCAGCAGCGTCCTTTTCGCACTTCTTGATCGACGAGGCCTTGGCGGCACCGGCGAGCGGCTTGCCATCCTTGCTGACGGCCTTGGCGGCACAATCAGCGGCAATGGCGGCCTGGGCGTCTTTTTCGCATTTCTTGATGAACGAGGCCTTGGCGGCGCCGGCCAGCGGCTTGCCATCCTTGCTGACGGCCTTGGCGGCGCAGTCGCCCGCCGGCGCGTCGGCTGCAACAGCGAATTGGGTGAACATGACGCCTGCGGCAAACAGGCTGCTCAGGACATAGGTCAAAAGTTTCGACATGATTGCACTCTCAAAGGTTGACGATCATTGGCTTGGTGACCAGCCGATGCGACGATAGCATTAATCTGGCGTCTTATGGCGCAAGATCAGGCGGGAAATTTCCCGCCTAACCACGCAACATCAGAGGAGTAATCAAGTGACAGAAATCGGGTCTTCGATGCGCCGCCTGACGGCGGCAGCGGGCTTGGCACTGTGGGCCGTGGCGATCAATGCGGCGTGGGCTGGAACCGCCTTGCCGGTGGCTCCCGTGCACAACGTCCCGGAAGTGTTCTTCGGTACCACGGTCGACGACCCGTATCGTTACTTCGAAGACGCCAAGTCGCCGGAGGTGGCGCCGTGGATGAAGGCCCACAGCGACTATGCCCATACGCTCCTCAAGAGCATCAGCGGCCGCGACGAACTGCGCGCCAAGCTCGACCTGCTGGACGCCGCGACGACAGCGCGGGTCACCGGGCTGGTGCGCCTGCGCGGCGAGATCTACTTCTACGAGAAGCGCGGCGCCAAGGACGATCAGTTCAAGCTCTACATGCGCCCGGGCCTCAACGGGGACGAGAAACTGCTTTTCGACCCCGAGGTCCTGAAGAAGGAGACCGGCAAGGCTCACGCCATCAATTACTTCACGCCATCGCCCGATGGCAAGCTGGTGGCGCTGGGGGTTTCCGCCAGCGGCTCGGAAGAAGCCTCGCTGAGAGTTCTCGACACCGCTACCGGCGCGCAACTGGGCCCGGAGATTTCGCGCGCCCAGTTTGGCATGGTGAGCTGGTCACCCGACGGCAAGGAGCTCTATTTCAACCGCCTGCAGGAACTGAAGGAAGGCATGGCGGCGACCGAGAAGTACCAGCGCAGCAGTGCCGTGGTGATGGCCCCGGGCGGCAGCGAGCAGAGCATTCGCACCATTTTGCAGGCCGGGGCAAAGAGCGACGTCAAGATCCCGGTGACCGAATTTGCGGCCATCGATGTCCAACCCGACGGTCGGGTCATCGCGATCATCATTGACGGAGTGTCGCCGCAGTTTCGCGCTTATCACACCACGCTCGCGAAGTTGCGCGCCGGCAAGCCGGGCTGGCAACAGCTGTTCGATAGCGACGACGGCGTCACCGCGCTGGCGGTCCAGGGCGAGCGGGCCTACGTGCTGAGCTACAAGGACGCGCCGCGCTACCGGCTGCTGGGCGGAAAGATCGACGGCTTCAGCATGGCCAGCGCCAAGGTTCTGGTTGCGGAATCACAGCGCGTGATCACCGGGATCGGCGCGGCCGCCGACGGGCTCTACGTGGTGGTGCGCGACGGTAACGTCAAGCGGCTGCTGCGCATGGCCTACGAGGACGGCGCCGCCCCGAGCGAAGTCCAGATGCCGGTGCTCGGCAGCGTCGGCATCAGCGGCGGCATCAGCGCCGACCTCCCGGGAGCGCTCATCGAACTGGAAAGCTGG
>JAHEMI010000090.1 GCA_024643785.1 Burkholderiaceae bacterium | reverse complement strand
CCGATCTTCCTCCCGCTCTTGTCGCACTTCAACGTCGACCCGATGTTCTTCGGCATTCTCGTGGCCCTGAACCTCCAGACCTCGTTCCTTACGCCACCAATGGCGATGTCGGCCTACTACCTCAAGGGCATCGCTCCACCACACGTGCAACTCTGGACCATCTTCAAGGGCTGTTTCCCGTTCCTTGCGATGGTGTTCGTGACGATGTTCCTCGTCTATGTCTTCCCGCAGCTGGTTACCTGGCTGCCCGATGTGTTCTACGGCAACTGAGGGGACTGATTGCGTATGCCATCCGACGAACTCGTCGACATTACATCGCTGAGCGCGGCTGAGGCGCTCGCCGCGCTGCGCGACGGACGCACCAGCGCCGTAGACCTGGTCAAGGGCTGCCTTGCCCGGATCAAGGCTGACGAAGAGCGCGTCCAGGCCTGGGCGTTTCTTGATGAGGAACGGGCGCTCGAGCAAGCGCGCAACGTTGACCGCGTGCGCAGCGAGGGCCATGCCATGGGCCCGCTGCACGGGCTGCCGGTCGGCGTCAAGGACATCATCGACACCGCCGACATGCCCACCGAGGACGGAACCGTGCTGAACGCCGGCCGGCGCCCGTTCTATGATGCTGCAGTGGTGGAACGACTACGCTCGGCCGGTGCAATCGTCATGGGCAAGACCGTGACGACGGAACTCGCCACCTACGCTCCCGGCAAGACCCGCAACCCGGTGAATCCGGAACATACCCCTGGCGGATCGTCGAGTGGTTCGGCGGCCGCAGTCGCCGCCCACATGGTGCCGCTTGCGATCGGCACGCAAACCAATGGCAGCGTCATTCGACCGGCTGCCTACTGCGGGGTCTATGGCTACAAGCCGACCTTCGGGATGGTGTCCCGCCACGGCATCCTTGAACAGTCGAAGCCGATGGATCAGGTGGGCTTCCTGGCCCGCACGGTCGAGGATCTCGCGATCATCGCCGATACGATGATCGGCTATGACGAACGCGACCCGGCGACGCGTCATCTGGCGCCGCTCAACCTGCGCGAGGTGGTGTTGCAGGAGCCGCCGATGCCCCCTGTTTTCGCCTTTACCAAGACCCAGATCTGGGGCGACGCCGAGGAGCAGACCCACCTGGCCCTGGAAGAAGTCGCGGAGGCGCTTGGCGCGCAGAGCAAGTCCTTCAACGTGCCATCGATCTTCGATGACGCCTGGAAGTGGCACGCCACGGTGATGGAAGCGGACCTGGCGCGCAATTTCCACGAGCTGTATGAGCGCGGCCGCGACAGCCTGAGCGAGTCTTTGCGCGGGCAGATCGAACGCGGTCGGCTGATTACCGCAGTGGACTACAACAATGCAGTCAATCACATCGAGGCGACCGGCGTCGCATTCGATGAAATCTTCGATCGCTGCGATGTGATCATGACCGCGGCCACCGCCGGGCCAGCGCCGCACGGATTGGAGTCAACCGGCAGCCCGAGCTTCTGCACCCTGTGGACTTTCGCAGGGATGCCGGCGGTGACGCTGCCGCTGCTGCGCGCGGAAAACGGCATGCCGATGGGCATACAGTTGGTCGGGCGCCGAGGAGACGATGGCCGCCTGCTGCGCACCGCGCGCTGGATGGTCGACTGGGTACGGGAACTGGAGCGCAGCGCAAGCTGACGACGGAGACGATTATGCAAGGCAAATTCGCAAAGATCGTGATGGGGCTCATTGCGTTGGCATTGGCGATCGGGTTCTTCGCACCACCGGCAGTCAAGCTCAAGGACCCGGCGATGATCGTCGTGATCCTGATCGGGGTCGCCATGATGGTCTACAACTTCATCGAAGTGGTGCGTTCCAAAGACGATGACTGAACGCCGCGCCACCCCGCTTTAACCAGGCGCCGTACCAGGCTCCGGCTTGGGCTTGGGCTAGCGCCCGATCGCGAACGCCAGCACGAAGAATATTCCGACCGCGGCGAGCAGCCAGCGGCTGATGACGTTGCGCAGTGCATATACCAGCGGATCATCGTCCATCAGGCCGCGCCCGGTATCTATCCACAACCGCGAGAGCCAGATCAGCATCGCGACCAGCGCACCCCAGAGAAACTCGGGCGTCGCGTAGCGTTCGCTGACCTCGGGCAGCTGGACGTAGAGCGCCAGCACCAGCACCGAGGCACAGGAGGCACCAATTCCCAGTGGGCGCAGCGTCGCCAGGTCGGCCTCGTTATAACCCCGGCCTGAAGCCGTCTGCTCGCCCCGTTCGCGCACTTGAACCAGCTCTCCGCAGCGCTTGACCAGCGCCAGGCTGAAGAACACGAACGCCGAAAACGCGAACAGCCAGAACGATACCTCGACGCCGATCGCGCTGCCGCCGGCGGCGATGCGCAGGGTGTAGAGACCGGCCAACGTCACGACATCAAACACTGCCAAGCGCTTTATGAACAGCGAGTACGTCACGGTTGCGAACAGGTAGAACAGCACCCAGCCCGCAAGGGACGGTGACACCGCGCCCGCGATCAGCAGCGCCGCTGCGCACAGCAACGCGGCCGCCATGAATCCATGCGCAACCCCGAGTTCGCCTGCCGCAAACGGGCGCTCACGCTTGCGCGGATGAAGCCGGTCCGCCTGCATGTCGAGCAGGTCGTTGACAAGATAGCCACTAGACGCGGCCAGGCTCATGGCCAACATCGCCACCAGGGCGGCGGCGATGTCACCGGGGTGGTTGAAGTGGAACGAGGTGATCAAAGGTACCAGCACCAGCAGGTTCTTGGCCCACTGATGCGGCCGCAATGCCCGAATCCACATCCTGATCCGGCCCGAGCGGGTCGCACTGAAGCGCAAGTCGGCATTGCCGCTGGCGCTCGCCCGTGCTGCCACCGTGGAGGGAGCAGCGACCACGATGGCCTGGCGCGCGGCGGCAAAGATTGGCAGATCCTCCGAACCGTTACCGCAATAGTCGAACTCACCCTCAGCGGCCGATTCGTGGATTGCCACAAGTTTGGCCATGCCCTTGAGATTGCGCTGGCCGTCGCTCGCCAGGACCTCGTCGAAGATTCCTACTTGCGCGGCTACGTCCTGTGCGATGCTGCGATCCGATGCCGTGGCCAGGATGATCCGCGCTCCTTGCTGGCGCCGCTGAACCAGCCAATCGAGCAACTCGCCACGATATGGCAGCGTACTCGCGTCTACCGGCCCAAGTTTGGCCACTGACGCCTTGAAGACCGCCCTGCCCTTGCCGAGCAGCAGCCCCGCCAGTGCGCCAAGGAGTCGCAGAGGCGCACTGCGCAGCGCGCTGGCAAAGCTCTCCCAGAGCATGTCGGAGTGGATCAGCGTGCCGTCGAGATCGACGTAGATCGGCGGCGCTGACCCCGACTTCGCACTGCTGTCGCTCGGGCTGGCCCTGCTCGTGACACTGGCGGCGCTATTGGTCGGCATTGGACGATTATAGGAGGGCCACCGTCGCTGGAACAGGTATCCCCAGCGAAACCGGTGTCACGACCGAGAGGTAGTACGATGAGAGCGATTTGCATGGCGGGCGATCAGCCCGGGGAAGATGACTCGTGCGGAGCGGCAAGTAATGAGTGAACCAGTCACATATGCTCTCGCCAATGGCGTGGCAACCATCACTTTGAACCGTCCTGAAGTGCTGAACGCCCTCGACGAAGCCTTGTTGAGCAAACTCAGGCAGGACGTCGCGCGGGCTGCCGCTGATGACGCGGTGCGCGCACTCGTCGTTACCGGCGCGGGGCGCGGCTTCTCGGCTGGTGCTGACCTTGGCGCCGCCAACACGAACAGCGGCACGGCCGACCTCGGGGAACGACTGCGCACGCGCTACCACCCGCTTATTGTGGCAATGCGCGACCTGCCCAAACCGATCATCTCGGCGGTCAATGGTGTGGCAGCTGGTGCCGGGATGAGCATTGCACTGGCAGGCGACATCGTATTGGCGGGCTCCTCGGCGCTGTTTCTCCAGGCATTTACCAGGATCGGCCTGATACCTGACGCTGGCAGCACCTATTTCCTGCCCCGCTATGTCGGGGAGATGCGCGCCCGAGCACTGGTGATGCTTGCCGAGAAGATTCCCGCCGCCGACGCGGAACGGATCGGACTGGTCTGGAAAGTGTTGCCCGATGAGGAACTGCTACCCTACGCCCAGCAGCTCGCAGCCCGCCTCGCAACGATGCCGACCAAGGCCTACGCTCTGGCCAAGCAGGCGCTCAACGCGAGCCTGGGCAACGACCTCGCTGCCCAGCTGGAAACCGAGGCGCGGCTGCAGCGCGAAGCCGGTCATACCGAGGATTTCCAGGAAGGGGTCGCGGCATTTCGCGCCAAGCGCGCGCCTGACTTCAAGGGACGTTGATGAAGACCGCAGCAACAGGCACGACCCAGCACGACGCGGTGCAGCGTTCGGCAAAGGAGCAGACCAAGCTCGATAACGCGTTTCGCGAGCTCTTCGAGCGCATGATCACTTTCAACCAGACGCTCGGGATCAAGGTTGAGTCGGTCGACCCGGCCGCACCCCGCGTGCGCTTCGACATGCGCCCCGAACTGGTCGGGCACTTCCTGTACAACCGCCTCCACGGCGGCGTGATTTCGGCGGTGCTCGACGCCACCGGCGGCCTGGCCGTCATGTGCGCGATTGGTGACAAGCACCGGGACGAAAGCGCGGAGCAGGTAATGCATCGCTTCGCCCGCCTGGGAACGATCGACCTGAGGGTCGACTTCCTCCGGCCAGGGAACGGGCAGCATTTCATAGCGAGCGCACGCGTCAGCCGGCTGGGAGGTCGAATCGGCTCGACGCAGATGACGCTCGAGAACGAATCCGGAACCTTGATCGCCACTGCGTCCGCGGCCTATGTCATCAGCTGAGCGCCGGACATCACGGCGCCCCAGATCGCGCCGCTATTGACCGTCAACCGCGCGGCGCGCCGAGTCCCATGGCGCGCGTGATCACCTCTTTCATGATCTCGTTGGTGCCGCCATAGATTCGCTGGGCGCGGGCGTCGGCAAAGGCGCGCGCGATCGGATATTCCCACATGTAGCCGTAGCCGCCGTGCAATTGGAGGCACTCGTCGAGCACCTTCCCCTGGACATCGGTACACCAGTACTTCGCCATCGACGCGGTCGCGGTATCAAGCCGCTCCTCGAGAACCAATTCGATGCAACGATCTACGAACACCCGTGCGACCTGTGTCTCGGTCTGCAATTCGGCGAGTTTGAAGCGGGTGTTCTGGAAACTGGCCACCGTGGTGCCGAAGACCTTGCGCTCCCTGACGTATTCGACGGTCCAGTCGATTGCTGCCTGGGCCGAGGCAATCGCCGTAATCGCGATCTGCAATCGCTCCCAGGGCAACTCCTGCATCAGGTAGACAAAACCCTCGTTCTCGCGCCCGAGCAACTGCGTAACCGGGAGGTGAAGATCGTTGAAGAACAGCTCCGCGGTGTCTTGCGCCTTCATGCCGATCTTCTTGAGCCGCTGTCCCTTCTCGAAGCCAGCCATCCCCTGCTCGACCAGCAGCAGGCTGGTCCCTTTGGCGCCGGCAGCCGGATTGGTTTTCGCGACCGTGATCACCAGATCTGCGAGATAGCCGTTGGTGATGAAAGTTTTCGAGCCATTGACGACGAACTGCTCGCCCGAGCGAATCGCGGTGGTGCGAATGCCCTGGAGATCAGAGCCGGCCGCCGGTTCGCTCATTGCAATGGCGCCGATTAGCTCCCCGCTGGCCATTCGCGGCAGGTAGTGCTGCTTCTGCTCCTCTGAGCCATAGCGCAGGATATAGGGAGCCACGATGTCGGAGTGCAGGGAGAAGCCAAGTCCGGTCAGGTTCTGGCGCGCAACCTCCTCCATGACCACCACCGAGTAGCGCCGGTCGGCGCCGGCACCACCGTATTCCTCAGGCATGGTCGGGCAAAGGAAGCCGTTGGCACCGGCCTTGCGCCAGACTTCGGGGTCGACATAGCCGCGCTCTTCCCAGTCCGCATGGTGGGGTGCAGCTTCATTCTCCAGGAACCGCCGGAAGGAATCGCGGAACGCCTCGTGTTCTTCTTCGAAAATGTTTCGTTCGATCATGGTCATGTCCTTTTGATCAGCATCAACCCTGCCAGCCCGGCAATTGCGCCAATGTAGCAAAATCCGACTAGACTTCCTGCACGGGAGAACCCAAATGACGGAAGCATTCATCTTCGACGCGATTCGCACGCCACGCGGGCGTGGCAAGAGCAGCGGCGCCCTCAACGAGGTCAAGCCGGTAACGCTCGTTACCACCCTCCTGCATGAGCTCAAGAGCCGACACAATCTTGATACTTCGCAAGTCGAGGATCTGATCCTGGGCTGCGTGACCCCGGTGGGCGATCAGGGTGCCGTGATTCCCAAGACGGCGGCACTGGCTGCCGGCTGGGATCTGCAGGTGTCAGGGGTACAGATCAATCGCTTCTGCGCCTCCGGCCTGGAGGCCGTAAACATGGCCGCCCAGAAAGTGCGCTCCGGCTGGGAAGACCTGGTCGTGGCGGGTGGCGTGGAATCAATGTCGCGCGTACCGATGGGCAGTGACGGCGGAGCCTGGGCGATGGACCCGGAAACCAACCTGCAGACCGGTTTCGTGCCCCAGGGCATCGGTGCTGACCTGATCGCGACGCTCGACGGCTACTCGCGGGAGATGCTCGATGAGTTCGGAGTTGCATCCCATCACAAGGCGGCGCGCGCGCGCGACGAAGGCCGCTTCGCGCGTTCCCTGATTCCGGTAGCGGATGAATTCGGCATCGGAATTCTTGACCACGACGAGACCATACGCTCGGATGCCAACATTGCCGGCCTGGCCCAGATCAAGCCGGCCTTCGAGAAGTTGGGCGCTATGGGCTTCGATTCGGTAGCACTGCAAAAGTACCCGCAGGTCGAGGCGATCAGTCATCTGCACCATGCCGGCAACTCATCCGGGATAGTCGATGGCGCTGCCCTGGTGATGATTGGCAGCGAGGACGCCGCCAAGCGACTCGGCCTGACCCCGCGGGCGCGTGTCGTTTCCGTGGCGCTGACCGGCACTGACCCAACCATAATGCTGACCGGACCGATGCCAGCGACCCGCAAGGCGCTCGCGCGTGCCGGACTGGACGTGGATGACATCGACCTGTTCGAGGTCAACGAAGCCTTCGCAGCGGTCGTGATGCGGTTCATCCGGGAGATGAAAGTCCCGGCCGAGAAGGTGAATGTCAACGGCGGGGCAATCGCCATGGGGCACCCGCTGGGGGCCACTGGAGCGATCCTGCTGGGGACGTTGCTCGACGAACTCGAGCGCCGCGACCTGCGCCGCGGAGTAGTAACCCTGTGTGTCGGCGGCGGGATGGGAATCGCCACCGTCATCGAGCGGGTCTGAAGCCCGCGTCGCGCCGGTTATCGCTCGCGGCGAATGATGTCCTCGCTCTTGCCGAGCACGTTCGGACGCTGGAATACCGGCGGGCGACGATCGTTGAGCAACGTGATAGCGGCCTCGTCCTGCACCAGCGAGCCGCTGTTGCGAGCTGGAATCAGTGTTTCTGACGAGAGCGGACGCGCCAGCAGGAAGCCCTGACCGTAGTCGATCCCAAGTCCCATGAGGGCTTCGAGCACCTCGGGCGATTCCACCCACTCCGCCACGACCGACATGCCGATCTGATGGCTCAGATCGAGGATCGCCCGCGTGATTGCATAGTTCGCGGGCTGTGTGTCCAGCACGCGAATGAAGGAACCGTCGATCTTGACGAGGTCCGCCGGAAGTTCCTTGAGGTAATTGAACGAGGTGTATCCCGCTCCGAAATCGTCAAGCGCCACCATCGATCCAAACGAACGCACGCGGTCGACAAAACGCCTGGTGTTCTTCAGGTCGTAGAGCGCGACGCTCTCGGTGATCTCGAAGCAGACCCGCGAGGCCGAACGCGGATAGCGGCGGATCGCCGCCATTGCATCCTGCAGGAAGCGTTCGTCGTTGAGCGATGCGCCACTGAGGTTGATGGCTGCGAAATTGACTCGGTCGCGATGTTCCGGATGCTGCTCCAGCCACTCCAGTACGGTGTTGAGTACCCAACGATCAATGTCCGCCATCAGGCCATTGCGCTCGGCCGCCGCCACGAAACGGCCAGGCAGAATCACTGAACCGTCGGCGTCACGCATGCGCAAGAGAACTTCGTAATTCAGGTTTGAATACGGTGCCGTCAGCGAAATGATTGGCTGCATGACCGTGAAAAGCCGCTCGACCGGCAGTTTCTGTCTGATCAGGGATATCAGCCGGATCTCGTCGAGCTGTTCCACCATCGATGCGTCGTCAGCGGCGTACACGACCACTTGTGAACCGCCGTGACTCTTGGCTTCGGCACAGGCGCGGTCACAGGCAGCGAGCGCATCGCGCTCCGACATGCCGGCCTGTAACTCGGCCAGACCAATACTGCAGGTGACCGCAAACGCCTTGTCGCCCACGTGATATGGGTGATCGATTATCTCGCGGAGCATCTGCTCGCATTGCACCTTCGCCGCCACCGGGCTGCAATCGTTCAGAACGATCACGAACTCGTCGCCACCCATCCGACCCAGCACGTGTGGCGCGGAAAAACGGCTGCGCAAACGTTGCCCTATCTGGATCAACACCTGATCGCCGGCGAAGTGACCGAACAGGTCATTCACCAGTTTGAACCGGTCGAGATCGACGAAGGCAAGCGAGCACTGGGCACCGTCTTCCACCCGGTCTATCGACTTGTTGATTTCGCCGCTTAAACCGCGCAGGTTAAGCAGATCAGTCAGCGGGTCATGATCGGCCAGATGCTTGAAGCGGTGTTCCGCCAATTTCCGTGCCGTTACGTCCTGGAATGAGCCTTCAATCCCGATCGCCTTGTGAGACGCGCGCACCAGATACCACTGACCTTCAGTGCCGGTCACCGGGCGGAAGATCTCAAGGTCAGAAACACGTGTCCCGCGAAGCGCTATCTCAAGATCGTCAAGCGATTCGCGACCGAACAGCGTCGACCATGTCATCCGCGGCCCGGAACTGGAGAACGGTGGCAAACCCAGCATCTCGGCGAAAGC
>JAHEMI010000089.1 GCA_024643785.1 Burkholderiaceae bacterium | reverse complement strand
CGCTCGTAGTGCGGGATTTCGGTGAAGTCCGGCCAGATCACCCAGTTGAAGATGTGGGTGCGCAGCGCGTCGATCGTCTCGGGCAGGGCATGGACCACCACCGGGCGCTGGCGCAGCGAGCCGACCGAATCGACCAGCAACGGCAGCGCTGCGATGTGATCAAGGTGCGAATGGGTCAGGAAAACGTGGTCGATCGCGGCGAGTTCGGCAACGGTTAGGTCGTAGACCCCGGTGCCGGCGTCGAGCAGGATGTCGGAGTCGACCAGGAACGAGGTCGTCCGCATGCCCTCACCAACGCCGCCGCTACACCCGAGGACGCGGACTTTCATTGCCCCGCCATGGAACTGTCGCGATCCGCTCGTGCAGCCTCGGCGCTGGCCTCGAGAGCGCTCGCCAGCAATCGCGGCATGCCGTCGGCCGGCACCGGGACATAGACGGCAACCCGCTCGATGCGCCCCGCGACCGTCACCCGGTCGAGGTGACTGCACTGCATCTGCCGACAGAGCCTCGAGGTTGCCTCACCCACGATCACCGGCACTTCGAAACGCTTGGTCAGGCCCTCCAGCCGCGCGGCAAGGTTCACCACGTCGCCGATGACCGTATAGGCGCGGCGCAGCTTGGAGCCCATTTCGCCGACCCGCACCACGCCCGAATTGATCCCGATACCGACGGCCAGCGGCGGCAGGCCGCGGGCGACGAAGCGGCGCGACAGCAGTTGGGCCTCGGTCTGCATCGCCAGCGCGGCCTCGACGGCGTGGTCGGCGTGCGCCGGATCCTCGAGCGGAGCGCCCCAGAACGCCATCACCGCGTCGCCGATGTACTTGTCCACGGTGCCGCGGTGGGCGTGGATCACCTCGGTCATCGCGGTCAGGAACTCGTTGAGGTACTCGCGCAGCTGCTCGGGCTGCATCTTTTCGGCCATCGCGGTGAAACCGCGGATGTCGGCAAAGAGCACCGTGACTTCGCGATCCAGGCTGGTGTCGGCGCGATGGCTGAGCGGATCGAGCGCCATCTGCTTGACCAGTTCGGGCGCGACGTACTCGCCAAACAGTTCGACGACTGCGCGGCGGGCGCGCCCTTCGCTGAAGTAGCCGGCGGCCAGATTGAACAGCGTCAGGACCAGCACCATCGCCAGCCCGGCAGCCAACGGCAGCACCAGCGCGAAATTGCCCAATGCCAGCGTATTCCAGGCGACCAGGGTGCCCAGCCCGATACCTCCGAGCAGCAGGACACCCAACGGGCCGATCAGCGGCGCACTTGCCGCCAGCGCCAGCCCCACCAGGCCCATCCCGACTGCGGCGATCAGCCCGGCGTCTGCCGGACGCTGGCGAATCGTGCCATTGAGCGCCCCGGAAATCAGTTGCGCGTGAATCTGCACGCCCGGGAAGGTTGCACCTACCGGGGTCGCGCGCAGATCGGTCAACCCGGGAGCGCTGGTCCCGACGAGCACGATGCGCCCCTCGAACCACTGTCGCTCGGCCCGGCCGGCGAGCACTTCGCTCGCCGAGACGTAGCGAAACGGCCGCGCTTTGCCGGCAAACGGCACCAGCGCGGTCATTCCTTCAGAAATCGGCAGCGATACCGCCCCTTGCGAGCCGCGCAGGGTCATGCTCTGGTCGGAAAGCACCAGCGCAGCCCCGCCGAGGTAGTCGCGCAGCAGTCCGAGCGCCAGTGAGGAATAGAGCTGGTCGCCGTGGGCAGCGAGCAGCGGCAAAGCCCGCACCACGCCGTCCGGATCAACCAGCGGATTGAGGAACCCGGCGCCGGCGGCAGCGTTCTGCAGTTGGGCCAGGTTGGCACCATAACCATCCCACGACGTCACTTTCTGCCCGGGAGGAAGCGCGAGCACCGGCAGGACCGGAGGCGGCAATTCGCCGATCGCCATGCCCTTGGACTCGTTGCCGAAGTAGTAGCCGAGGTGCACCCGGTGCCCGGCGAGCGCGGCCGCCAGGACGGCGTCGTCGCCGGCCTCGCGCGAAGGTTCGGCGAAAACCACGTCGAAGCCGACCACCGCAGCACCGCCATCGTCGGTGAGGCGCCGCGCGAGATCCGCCAGCACCGCACGCGGCCACGGCCAGCGGCCGTGCTCGGCGAGGCTGCGCTCATCGATGTCGACGATCACGATCCGGTCGTCGGCGACGGGATCACGCATCCCTAGCCGGGCGTCGTAGGTCCAGCGATCGAGAGCGCCAAACCAGCCCGATCCCGGCGCGCCGACCTGCCAGGCGCAGAAACCCAGGACAATTGCCACTCCGGCCGCGAAACGGCGCAGCCGCGAGCGCGCGAGCGGACTCAGTTCGCTTCCGCCCGGAGGCGCACGCCCTCCTGCCGCAATGGTGGGTTTGGCTGACATGGGCAAATCGTAACGGGGCGGCGGCGGCGCTCTAAGGAACTATTTCATGAATGGGGCCAGCGCGCCGCCAGACGGAAGTGCACCGCTGCAACGGCGCGCCGCCGGAGAACGCCGCGGCCGGTCACGAAGCGCTCGTGGCCGACGTCCGGGCGATCAGCGCCTTGGCGGCAATAACCACGATCAGCGCCCCGGCCAGGGCCGCACCATACTCGACAATTTCCCCCGGCCGCCCGAACGTGCGCACCACCCAGACGTCGGTGACCATCATGTGGCCCGCGATCCAGCCCAGCAGCGCGCCACCGCCCCAGACGACGAGCGGGAAGCGTTCGATCAGGCCGATGACGAGCTGGCTGCCCCAGACGATGATCGGAATGCTCACCAGCAGTCCGAAGATCACCAGGCCGATCTGGTGATCGGGGTCGGCCTGCTGGGCAGCGCCGGCGATCGCGATCACGTTGTCGACGCTCATCACCAGGTCGGCGACGATGATCGTGCGCACCGCCGCCATCAGCGTGGTGCCGGCCGCGACCTCGTGGTGGCCATCCTCGGGCTCGGGCAGCAGCAGCTTGACGCCGATCCAGAACAGCAGGGCACCGCCGACGATCTTGAGAAACGGCACCTGCAGCATCGCGACGGCGAAGACGATCAGGATCACCCGCAGGACAATCGCGCCCGCGGTTCCCCAGACGATGCCCTTCATCCGCTGCTGCCGGGGCAGGTTGCGACAGGCCAGCGCGATCACTACCGCGTTGTCCCCACCCAGCAGGATGTCGATCATGATGATCTGGGCGACTGCCGCCCAGTTCATCGTGACCATGAACTCAATCAACGGGGGCCTCGATTGCCATCGTCACGGACCCGCCGCCCTGCCCTCAAAGAACGGTCTTGAGCAGCGAACCCATCTCCGAAGGATCGCGGGTGACCTTGATGCCGCAGGCATCCATCACCGCGAGCTTTTCCTGCGCCGTGCCCTTGCCGCCCGAAATGATGGCGCCAGCGTGGCCCATGCGCTTGCCCGGAGGAGCAGTGACGCCGGCGATGAAGCCGACGACGGGCTTCTTCATGTTGGCCTTGACCCAGTGGGCCGCTTCTTCCTCGTCAGTGCCGCCGATCTCGCCGATCATCACCACCGCATCGGTTTCCGGGTCGTCGTTGAACAGGCGCAGCACGTCAATGTGCTTGAGCCCATTGACCGGATCGCCACCGATGCCGACCGCCGAGGATTGGCCCAGACCGAGTGCCGTGACCTGCGCCACCGCCTCATAGGTCAGCGTGCCGGAGCGCGACACCACCCCGATGCGGCCCTTGCGGTGGATGTGACCCGGCATGATGCCGATCTTGATCTCTTCGGGAGTGATCAGCCCGGGGCAGTTGGGTCCGAGCAGCAGGGTCTTGCTGCCGGCCTTGCGCATCCGGTCCCGGACCACGACCATGTCGCGCACCGGGATGCCCTCGGTGATGCAGATCACCAGTTCGAGTTCGGCCTGGACCGCTTCCCAGATCGCCTCGGCGGCGCCGGAAGGCGGCACGTAGATCACCGAAACGCTCGCACCGGTGGCAGCGCGCGCGTCGCGCACGCTGGCGTAGATGGGGATGCCCTCGAAGTCCTCGCCGGCCTTCTTGGGGTGCACCCCGGCCACGAACGCAGCCTCGCCGTTGGCGTATTCGCGGCACATCCGGGTGTGGTACTGGCCGGTCTTGCCGGTGATCCCCTGGGTGATCACCTTGGTATTCCTGTCGATCAGGATGCTCATTGCTTAGTTTCCTGTTTTCGAATTCGTGTTTCAGGCCTTGGCGGCCGCGACAACTTTTTCCGCGGCCTGGCCCATGGTGTCGGCCGAGATGATCGGCAATCCCGAGTCGGCAAGGATCTTCTTGCCGATTTCCTCGTTGGTGCCTTTCATGCGCACCACCAGCGGCACGTCCAGAGACACCGCCTTGGAAGCAGCGACCACGCCCTCGGCGATCACGTCACAGCGCATGATCCCGCCGAAAATGTTGACCAGGATCGCCTTGAGGTTGGGGTTGCGCAGCATCAGCTTGAAGGCCTCGGTGACCTTCTCGGTGGTGGCGCCGCCGCCGACGTCGAGGAAGTTGGCGGGCTCGCCACCGAAGAGCTTGATGGTGTCCATCGTGGCCATCGCCAGGCCGGCGCCGTTGACCAGGCAGCCGATGTTGCCGTCGAGCGGAATGTAGGCGAGGTCATGGGCACTGGCCTCGACCTCGGCCGGGTCTTCCTCGTCGAGGTCGCGCATCTCGACGATCTCGGGATGCCGGTAGAGGGCATTGGAGTCGAAGTTCATTTTGGCGTCGAGCGCCACGACGCGTCCGTCACCAGCGACGATCAGGGGATTGATTTCGGCCAACGAGGCGTCGGTCTCCCAGAACGCCTTGCACAGACCCTGGAGCACCTTGCGGCCCTGCAGGACCGAACCCTCGGGGATGCCGATCTTGCGTGACAACTCGTCGGCCTGCTCGTCGGTCAGCCCGTTATCCGGGTCGACCGACATCTTGTGGATCTTCTCGGGCGTGTGGGCGGCCACCTCCTCGATGTCCATCCCGCCTTCGCTCGACGCCATCACCGTCACCAGCTGGGTGACGCGATCGATCA
Source organism: Burkholderiaceae bacterium (assembly GCA_024643785.1). Lineage (GTDB taxonomy): Bacteria > Pseudomonadota > Gammaproteobacteria > Burkholderiales > Burkholderiaceae_E > JAGXFR01. Next base: position 4,219 of record JAHEMI010000089.1, on the reverse strand, counting down.
CGATGCCGACGTAGAGTTCGTCGCGGATATCGGCGCCTTCCTCGATCAGCAGGCGGCGAACCTTCTGTCCCGCCGGACCGGTCTGGTGGGTCACCAGTTGCATGCCCATGATCGCCTCGGCGTTGGCGCGCACCTCAGCCATCGTCCGGGCGAGCTTCACGCCGCCGCCCTTGCCGCGACCGCCGGCATGGATCTGCGCCTTGACGACCCACACCGGGCCGCCCAGCGTCTCGGCGGCCTTGATGGCCTCATCGACCGAGAAACACGGAATGCCGCGCGGCACTGGCACGCCGTATTTCCGAAGAATTTCCTTGCCTTGATACTCATGAATCTTCATTGCGTTTCCTCGTCAATAAACCGGGAATTTGGAAGTCAATCAGCCGCCCTCGGTGGCGGTCTGGGGTTCGTTGGCAGTTCCGCCGTACCACTTCGGGTAGTAGCGGCGCACCGCTTCGCCGTCGGTGCGCAGGGCGTGGCAACTGTCGAGTTGCAGTGGCTTGCGCAAACCGCGCTCGCCGGCTTCCTGGGCGCGCCGCGCCATCGCGCTGCCGGCCATTGCCTGGATGGCAAGGGTGGGCAGCTGCTGGGCAAGCTCGGTCAGGTGGGTACAGCCCTTGATGCCGGCGAGCCGCTCACGCAGTTCGCGCCGGAATCCTTTCATCAGGTTGAGGCCGATCATGGCCTGGTAGTCGGCCGTGACGGGCTCGCAATACCCCGGGTAGGGAACGCGATCGGAAACCGCCTCGGCGGCAACGACGCAAAAGGTCTTGGTATCGACTGTCAGCCGCAAGCGCATCTGGTGCACCGGCTCTCCGGCCGCCCGCACACCGCTTTGCAGCTGCAGGTCCTGGGGCTTGACATCGGTCAGCGCTGCTTCGAGGTCGATATTGCCGTCGCCGCGCGCGAACGCCTCGAGCACCACGGTCCGGGTATGGAGTTTGGTTCTGCCGTCAGTCGCCGGGGTTGATTGCATCCGATTCTGGGTCCTGCCGCGAGGCACAAGATGGTGGCATCAAACCCGAAATGGTAGCACGCAGGAACCCTGATGTTGCGCCGCCGCACGGCGGCGGGTGGCGTCCAATTCAGTCTTCGTCGGCGCCAGCGAGAACCCGCCTGATCACCTCTCCGGGAAACCCCCGCGCCGCCAGGAACCGGGTTTGGCGGGCGCGCTCGGCGAGATCCGCGGGCAGGCTGCCGAAGCGCCGCCGCCAGACGTCACGAGCCCGCGCGAACTCGGTGAGCTTGAGGTCCCGGACCTGCTCGGTCACCGTTTCCTCGTCGAGGCCGTGTTCGCGCAGTTCCTGACGGATGCGGGCCACCCCGTAGCGCGCGCCGCGGCGCCGCGCGAGTGACTGCGCAAAGCGTTCATGGCTCAGCAGATCCTGCTGCTCAAGTTCGTCGAGCAGCGCCGCGATGATCGCCGGATCTTCGCAGTGGCGCGAGAGCTTGCGTGCCAACTCACCGCGGGCATGTTCGCGCTGGGCGAGCAGCCGCAGCGCCCGGGCGCGCAGCGACGGTTGGGGACGCGCAGCCATGTTCGTGGCCGGCAACTGCCGCGGTCAGCCTCGGCGCGCTGCCGGCCCCGGCCTCAGGACTCGGTGATGTCGCGGACGTCGCCGCGGCGCGGCTTGACACCAAAATGCTCGCGCACCTTGTTCTCGATCTCGAGCGAGAGATCCGGGCGCTCGCGCAGGAAGTCGCGCGAGTTGTCCTTGCCCTGGCCAATCCGCTCGCCGCCGTAGCTGTACCAGGCACCCGACTTCTCGACCACGCCGCAATTTGCGCCCAGATCGAGCAGTTCGCCGTGCCGCGAGGTGCCCTCGCCGTACAGGATGTCGAACTCGGCCATCTTGAAGGGCGGCGCGACCTTGTTCTTGACCACCTTGACCCGGGTCTCGCTGCCGACCACCTCGTCGCCTTTCTTGATCGCGCCGATGCGCCGGATGTCGAGCCGCACCGAGGAGTAGAACTTGAGCGCGTTGCCGCCGGTAGTGGTTTCAGGGTTGCCGAACATCACGCCGATCTTCATCCGGATCTGGTTGATGAAGATCACCAGCGTCTTGGTGCGGCTGATCGTCCCGGTGAGCTTGCGCAGGGCCTGCGACATCAGCCGTGCCTGCAGTCCGGGCAGCGAGTCACCCATCTCGCCCTCGATCTCGGCCTTGGGCGTGAGCGCCGCGACCGAGTCGATCACGATCAGGTCGACCGAACCCGAGCGCACCAGGGCATCGGCGATCTCGAGCGCCTGTTCGCCGGTGTCGGGCTGGGAGATCAGCAGGTCCTCGAGGGTGATGCCGAGCTTGCGGGCGTACTGGACGTCGAGCGCATGCTCGGCATCGATGAACGCGCAGGTGCCGCCGAGCTTCTGCATCTCGGCGACCACCTGCAGGGTGAGGGTGGTCTTGCCCGAGGACTCCGGACCGTAGACCTCGACCACCCGGCCCCGGGGCAGGCCGCCGACGCCCAGCGCGATATCGAGCCCGAGCGAGCCGGTCGAGACCACATCGATGTCCTGGACCACCTCGCCGTCGGCGAGCCGCATGATCGAGCCCTTGCCGAACTGCTTCTCGATCTGGGCGAGCGCGGCGCTGAGGGCCTTGGCGCGTTCGGTCTTGGCTTTGGCATCTTCCATCTTGACAACCTTCTCGGTGGCGTTTCGTTCCATTTGGCCCGCTCCATGCAGTTCGTTGAGTGAGCCGATTATGTCACGAAACTACTGTATAAACAATCAGTCCTGCGGGTTAGGCCGGGGGTCAGTCCCCGCCCCCGGGGATAAGTCTTCGAGCATCTCCAGGGCGACCAGCAAGGCGTGCTGCGCGGTCTGCAATCGTACCTCCGAGCGGTCGCCGGCAAAGTGCCGGGTCGCCTGGCGCAGCGCTCCGCCGGCATCGGCCCAGCCGAAGCACACGGTGCCCACCGGCTTGTCGGCGGTGCCGCCATCGGGACCGGCGACGCCGGTCACGGCCAGGGTCAACTGCGCCCGACTGCGCCACAGGGCGCCGCGCGCCATGGCGCCCGCGACCGCTTCGCTGACCGCGCCGTGAGCGGCGAGTACCGGCAGCGCCACTGCGAGCATCTCGTGCTTGGCCTCGTTGCTGTAGGTCACGAAGCCGCGTTCGAACCAGGCACTGGAGCCGGGCTGTTCGGTAAGCGCCCGGGCGATCAGGCCGCCGGTGCACGATTCGGCCGTGGCCACCTTTGCGCCGCGCCGGATGAGCGCCGCGCCGAGCCGCGCTGCCAGTGCGAATACCGCGGCCTCGGTGACCACGGTCTGCACCCCCCCGGTCACAGCGCCCGCCATGCCGCCAGCACCAGCAGGGCATAGCCCGCAGCCAGCAGGTCATCGAGCATCACGCCGAGCCCGCCGGCCACCCGGCGCTCGACCTGGCGAATCGGCGGCGGCTTGACGATGTCGAAGAACCGGAACAGCGCGAAACACGCCGCCTGGGTGGCGAGGTCGCCGCCGGCCAGCCACAGCACCAGCCAGAAGGCCACGATCTCGTCCCAGACGATCGCGCCCGGATCGTCGCTCATCATGTCGGCCGCGGTGCGGTTGCTGGCCCAGATGCCGAGCACGAACGACGCGGAGATCAGCACCGCCCAGGCAACATTTCCGAGCCCCGGTGCGAGCAGCAGGTACGCCAGCCACGCGCCCAGGGTGCCGACCGTTCCGGGCGCCACCCGCGCCAGCCCGCAGCCGAATCCGAGTGCCACCAGGTGCGACATCCGCGCCACCATGAAACGCCAGTCCGGGCGCGACCCCGGCGGCGATTTAGGCGGTTGCGCTGCGTTCACCGCGTCACGCGAAATGGTTGAAGCCGGCACGCGGCAGTGCCAGTGCGCGTCCGCGGGCGTCGACCACGGTCACGCCGGCAGCGGGCGTGATCGCGCCGATCCGCCTGAGCGCCACGGCGCCGCGGCTGCCCAGTGCGGCAATCGCATCGCGATTCTCGGCCGCGGCCGAAAACAGCAGCTCGTAGTCGTCACCGCCGCCGAGCGCCAATCCGATGCGCTCGGCCTCGGGCAGCGCCGCAAGCTCGCCAGCCACCGGAATATCGGTCCAGTTCACCTGCGCCCCGACTCGCGAGCGCTCGCAGATGTGGCCAAGATCGCCGGCCAGGCCATCGGAGATGTCGATCGCCGCGCGCGCCAGGTGACGCAGCGCCAGGCCGAGCGCGATGCGCGGTTCTGGCCAGTCGAGCCGCCGGCAGGCCGAAGC
>JAHEMI010000178.1 GCA_024643785.1 Burkholderiaceae bacterium | reverse complement strand
GTATTGGACGGCATTCGACTTCGTGACCAATCTGCTCGCCTACCTGCCACTGGGCGCGCTCCTGGCTGCGGCCATGATGGCGCGCCAGCGCGCCGCCAGTGCGCTGCTCGGCGCGCTCGCGGTGTGCGCCCTCCTGTCCCTGACCCTGGAAACGCTGCAGATCCTGCTCCCGGGACGGGTGCCGTCGCGCGCCGATTGGGTGGCCAACGTCATCGGCGCCAGCGCCGGGGCGCTGCTCGCCGGGGCGCTCGGCCGCCAGCGGATCCGCTCCTGGCCGGAGCAGTTGCGCGGCGTTCTGCCGTTCGCGCCGCGGGCGAGCACCGGCATGCTGCTGGTCGCGGCCTGGTTCGCCGCCCAGCTCTATCCCCAGTCGATGACTTTCGCGACCGGGGAGTTGCTCGATCAGGTCGGAATCTGGCTTGGCCCGGAGGTGCCCAACCTGCTGATGGTCAGCTTCGGCGTCGGCACCATGGCATTGGCCGAAGCGCTCGCGGTCGCCTTCACGGTCGTCGCCGTCGGGCTGATCGTCGTCGACCTGGTGCGCCCCGGGAGCCAGGCGGCCGCCCCGGTGGGCATCACGATCGCCCTTGCGGCGCTGGTCAAGTCTGCGGCCAGCGCCTGGCTGCTCGGGTCCGGGGCAGCACTGGTGTGGCTGTCGGCCGGGGCACAGGGCGGGATCCTGGTGGGCGCCCTGGCGATCGCGCTGCTGGCCTGGCTGCCGGCACGCCGGCGCCTGCTGGTCGCGGCGCTGGCGCTGGTGGTGGCCACCGCACTGTTCAACGTCATCGGCCCGAATCCCTATTTCCATTCGATGATGGCGCTCTGGGACCAGGGCCGGTGGATCAACCTCAACGGCCTGTGGCGCGGTATCGCGCTCGCCTGGCCGTTCGCGGCAATACTCTACTGCCTGCTGCGCCGCGCGAGTCCGCGCCTGGCGCCGCGGCGGTAATTGCCCGGAGCAGGCAACGGTTGCCCGGACGCACCGCCCGATATAATCGGGTCGGGCGCAAGACGGCAGGGCGGTGAAAAGATGGGTTACTACGAACGGCACATTTTCTTCTGCGTCAATTCACGCGACGAAGGCGAACGCCCCTGTTGCGCGGCCGCGGGGGCCAAGCGCCTCCAGGCTCACGCCAAGGCTCGCGTCAAGGAGCTGGGCCTGGCCGGAGCCGGCAAGATCCGGGTTAACCAGTCGGGTTGCCTCGACCGCTGCGAAGAGGGGCCGACCGTGGTCGTCTACCCCGACGCAACCTGGTACCGGTGCTTCGACGAGCAGGACGTCGACGAGATCATCGAATCGCACCTGGTGCGCGGCGTGCCCGTGCAGCGGCTGCTGCTGCCCTGATCGCGCGTCGGGGGCGAGCGATGAAATTCTCCACCAGGACCCTGCTGCTGCCCGGGCCGGCAGGCGCGATCGACGTCGCGCTTGATCTGCCTGATGGCGCGCCAATCGGCTGCGCGGTGATTGCCCATCCGCACCCGTTGTTCCACGGCACCCGCGAAAACAAGGTCGCCCAGACACTGGCGCGCGCCTTGGTGGCTGGCGGTTTCGCGGCCTGGCGGCCGAATTTCCGCGGGGTCGGCGCCAGCGCCGGCGAGCACGACGGCGGTGACGGCGAAACCGACGACCTGCTGGCGGTGGTGGCACACGCCCGCCGCGAACTGGGGCACCCGGGGCCGCTGGTCCTGGCGGGGTTTTCCTTCGGCGCCTTTGTGCAGATGCGGGTTGCCGCCCGCCTGCAGGAGTCCGGGCATCCCGCCCAGCGCCTGGTACTGGTCGGGCCGGCGGTGAGCCGCAGCGAAGACCTGGGCGTCCCCCCCGAGTCCCTGGTGATTCACGGCGAACGCGACGAGACCGTCCTGCTCGCCGACGTGCTCGACTGGGCGCGACCGCTGGGAGTTCCGATCGTCGTTATCCCTGAAGCCGATCACTTCTTCCACCGGCGCCTGACGCTGCTCAAGCGCCTGGTCGAAGAAGCACTGCTGCCGGTGCTCCATGGCCGCGCTGCCGGTGCCGGGCCGGGAACGTGATGAAGGGCGACCTCGGGCCGATCTACAACAAGACTGCCCTCGCCCACGAGGAGCTGGCGACGCGCGCCCATGGGCTGAGCCCGCGGTTGCGCCAGTTGCTGATCCTGATCGACGGCCAGCGCACCGAGGCCCAGCTGGTGCGGCTGATCCCCCGCGACGAATTCGACGAGTACCTGCCAGTGCTCGAGCAGGGCGGTTTCATCGTGCTGGCTGACGAACAGTTCGCGGCGAGCACGACAATGAACCCGCCGGCCACCACCATCATCCCGGCCGAAGTGGCCACGAGTCCTGCCCGGGCGGCTCCCGAAGCGCTCGCCGCCAGCGCTCCGGAGCAGGCGCCCGACAATCCCCTCCCCGCCACTGCGCCGGCCGAGTCCCCGAGCGACGAGAACCAGGAGATGCGCCAGCGCCTGGTAGCGGCGCTGCGCGACGTGATCGGCGCACAGGGCGACGAACTCGCGGAGCGCATCGAACGCTGCGGGACACGCCG
>JAHEMI010000177.1 GCA_024643785.1 Burkholderiaceae bacterium | reverse complement strand
AGCAGGCCAATGACCGCCGAACCCGCCACCTGGGTGAGCAGGAACATCACCACATTGGCTATTACCAGGAACTGGGTGACTGGCGGCATCGGCAAGACTCCTATGGCAAACGACAAATACTATTACCCGCGTTGGGCTCGCGATTGTGCCACGCAAGGCCTCATCTACTGCTTGAGGCCGAGCCGGCGAGCCAGCTTGCGCAGATTGCTCGGGTCGATCTGCAACTGAGCGGCGCTGCGCGCCCAACTGGCGCCGTGCACCGCCAGCGAGCGCCTGATCAGGTCCCGCTGGAACTGATCGACAGCGTCCCGCAGGGGTTTGATCGAGTCCTTCGCTGCTGCCGATAGTGCCGGCGCTGGCACGACGGCGCCGGTTTCGAGATCCGCAGGTGCCGGCGCCTCCTGTCCCGGGCCAGGAAGGTCGCCGAGATCGAGCAGATCGGCCTCCAGGGTGACGATTTCGTTGCGGCTCGCGCCCCGGCTCAGGGCCTTCAAGGCGGCGCGGCTGATCGCGTGCTCCAGCTCACGGACGTTACCCGGCCAGGAGTAGCGCAGCAGCGCAGCCTGTGCGTGCTGCGAAAGACGCAGGCTGCGCAGACCGAGCCGCGCCCGATTGAGCTCCAGGAAGCGCCCGGCGAGCAGCAGCACGTCGTCCCCGCGCTCACGCAACGGCGGGATCGGGATCGGGTAGACCGAAAGGCGGTGATAGAGGTCGGCACGAAACACGCCGTCATGGACCAGATCGCGCAGGGAGCGGTTGGTCGCCGCGATGATCCTTACGTCAACGCGTAGCGGCTGGTCGGCTCCGAGGCGCTGGATTTCGCCATCCTGCAGTGCGCGCAGCAGCTTGGCCTGCACCGTAAGCGGCAACTCGCCCACTTCATCGAGGAGCAGTGTGCCGCCATCGGCGGCCTCGAAACGCCCAGGTCGGGAGCTGACCGCCCCCGAGAACGCGCCCTTGGCGTGCCCGAAGAGTTCGCTCTCGGCCAGCGACTCCGGCAGTGCGGCGCAGTTGACGTGGACCAGCGGCTTGCCGCGCCGGCGCGAGAGCCGATGCAGCCGGCGGGCGAACAACTCCTTGCCCACGCCGGTCTCGCCGAGCAGCAGCACCGGCAGCTCGGAATCGGCGACCACCACCAGTTCGTGGAGGAGGTGCGCGATCGCCTCGCTTTGTCCCAGTATTTCGCTGTCCTCGCGCGGAGCGCCGCTCTCCGGAGTATCGCCGCCGGTAAGCCGCAGAGCCCGAATCTCGGCCTCCAGTCGAGAAGTTCTGATCGCGGCCTCGATGGCCAGGATGAATGCGGCCAGATCGGACTGCGATTGCTCGTCGAAGGTACCCACCCGCAGGGCATCGAGCGTCAGCACGCCCCAGGTCTTGCCCTCGATGGTCAGGCTGGTACCCATGCAGTCGTGCACCGGCAACGGTTCGCCGGCGTGCTCGTCGATCAGCCCATCGTAGGGATCGGGCAGGTTGCTGTCGTGATTGAAGCGGGTCACCCCGCGGCGCGCCAGGATCGCTGCCAGCCGCGGGTGTTCGCTGACCGCAAAGCGCCGACCCAGCGCTTCGCTCACCAACCCGTCCACTGCGACCGGCCGCAAGTGATCTCCTTCAAGGCGCAACAGGGCAACCGCCCCGCACCCGAAATGCTCGCGCAGGCGCGCGACGACGGATTGCAGGCGAACCGCCTCAGGCAGGTCCGCCAACAGATCGGTCAGCACCGCAACCTCGAAGGACAGAGCAACCAAGGTGATAAATACCCTCCACGGTAATTTTGACCGGCAATTGGCCTGGTCAATAGTACCTCATAGCGATTTCGCTCGCGGCAAACCATTGATTTTCTGGTCATCTGCCCTGGCATGCTTTTCGCATGACTAACGGCATTCAATCTGACATCGGAGAACAACATGAACCTGCTCGACCAACCACTCGGCGAACTGGCCAACGCAATCCCCGGCGCCACGGGCGTCTTCCACCGGCACGGCCTCGACTTCTGTTGCGGCGGCCACGTCAGCCTCCGGGCGGCGGCCAGCATGAAGGACCTCGACCCTGATGAGGTCGCCGCCAGCTTGCAGCAGTTGATCGCAGACGGCGTCCCGGCCGGTCAGGACTGGCGCGATGCGACGCCGGCTGAACTGGTCGAGCACATCTTCACGCGTTATCACCAGACTCACCGCGAGCAACTACCGGAGCTGGTCCGGCTCGCCCGCCGCGTCGAGGAGGTCCACGGCGCCAAGCCCGAGTGTCCGCGCGGACTGGCCGACCTGCTGGTAGTCATCGAGCAGGAGATGGAGAGTCATATGCAGAAGGAAGAACAGATCCTGTTCCCGATGCTGGCCCAGGGGCACGGCGCAATGCTCGCCGGCCCGATCGCGGTGATGCGAATGGAGCACGAACAGCATGGCGGGAACCTCCAGCAGTTAGCCGAGCTGACCAACGACATCACCCTGCCGCCCGCAGCCTGCAACACCTGGCGTGCGCTCTACCTCGGGCTGCGCACGCTGCGCGAGGATCTGATGGAACACATCCAACTCGAGAACAACA
>JAHEMI010000176.1 GCA_024643785.1 Burkholderiaceae bacterium | reverse complement strand
CGATCATACGTCACAAGTTCAATCAGGATTAATCCGAGGAAGAGAGCCAAGTCATGAAGACGCGAATCACCGAACTGTTCGGCATCGAACACCCGATCATCCAGGGCGGCATGCACTATGTCGGATTTGCCGAGCTGGCGGCAGCGGTATCGAATGCCGGCGGGCTGGGCATCATCACCGGCCTGACCCAGAAGACTCCCCAGGACCTGGCCCGGGAAATCGCGCGTTGCCGCGAGATGACCAGCAAGCCGTTCGGCGTCAACCTGACCTTCCTGCCGATCGTCACCACGCCCGACTATCCGGGCTACATCGACGCGATCATCGACGGCGGTGTCACGATCGTCGAGACCGCGGGCCGCAATCCCCAGGAGCATCTGCCGCGCCTGCAGAAGGCCGGCGTCAAGGTGATTCACAAGTGCACTTCGGTGCGCCACTCGCTCAAGGCCGAAGCGATCGGCTGCGACGCCGTCTCGGTCGACGGCTTCGAGTGCGGCGGTCACCCCGGCGAGGACGACATCCCCAACATGATCCTGCTGCCGCGCGCGGCCGATGAACTGAAGATCCCGTTCGTCGCCTCGGGCGGCATGGCCGATGCGCGCAGTCTCGTCGCCGCGCTGGCGATGGGCGCCGAGGGCATGAACATGGGCACGCGCTTCATCGCCACCAAGGAGGCACCGGTCCACGACAAGGTCAAGCAGGCGATCGTCGCAGCCTCGGAACTCGACACCCGGCTGGTGATGCGCGGTCTGCGCAACACCGAGCGGGTGCTCAACAACGCCGCGGTGGAAAAGCTGATGGAGAAGGAGCGGGCGCTCGGCGACAAGCTGACCTTCGCCGACATCATCGCCGAGGTCGCCGGCGTCTATCCCAAGGTGATGCGTGAAGGACTGGTCGATGCCGGCGCCTGGTCGTGCGGCATGGTCGCCGGACTGATTCACGACATTCCGAGCTGCCAGGAACTGATCGATCGCATCATGAGCGATGCCGAAGTGCTGATCCGCCAGCGCCTGGAAGGGATGCTGGCGGCCTAGTTTCGCTGGCCGGACGCGATCGAGGGACTGGCGCGATGCGGGCACTGCACCTGCTCGACACCATTACCGCGACGACGGCGGCGATGGCCGGGGCGGTGATCGTCAGCGGTTCCCATGGCGGGCGCTCGGTGGTCGGTTTTGCGCTCGCAGGCACGCCCCACGCGGTGTTCTTCAACGATGCCGGCATCGGCAAGGATCGGGCCGGTATCGCGGCGCTCGACGAACTGGAGGCGGCCGGCGTGATCGCCGCCGCTTACAGCAGTGATTCGGCGCGGATCGGCGACGCCGCCGACGGCCTTGCTTGCGGCGTGATTTCGGCGGTCAATGGTCCAGCCAAGGCGGCCGGACTGGCGCCAGCCCAGAGCGTGGCGGCGGCGGTGGCCGGATTGCGGGGGGAGTGACAGAAGATCCAGCTGTCAGCAGGGCTGGAGCCGAGTCGCAATCGACCAGACATAACGTTCGTAAAAACAATCAGTTAGGGCTGTTTGTTAATCTGAACTATTACCCCTCGGCGCCGGACACCTGCCGAACGCGCAACGAACAGACGCGCGCACGTCTTTGGCGCGCGCCCTAACTCAGCAAGTCGTAGGGGCCGCCTTTTGCCAGCGCCCGCTGATAGGCGGGGCGGGCGTGGATGCGTTCCAGCCAGGCCATCAGCCGCGGGTGCTTGGTACCCAGACCGCCGCGTGCTGCCGATGCCTCGACTACGAAGCTCATCTGAATGTCGGCGGCCGTGAACTCTTCGCCCGCAAACCAGTCGCTTTTGCCCAATTCGCTCTCCATGTATTCGCGCTGCTCCTTGAGCTGCGGATTGACAAAGGTCTTGAGCACTTTCTGGGAGAGACCACGGGCGATCGGGCGCACGAAGAAGGGCATCGGCTGGGTCGGCAGGCGGGAGAAGATCAGCGCTAGCAGGAGCGGGGACATCGCGGAGCCCTCGGCGAAGTGCAGCCAGTAGCTGTAGCGCAGCCGTTCCGGTGTTCCCGCCAGAGGAATCAGCTTCCCGCCGCCGTGGCGTTCGATCAGGTACTCGATGATTGCACCCGATTCCGCGATGGTGAGGCCATCCTCGGTAATCACCGGGGATTTCCCGAGCGGATGCACCTCGCGCAGCGAGGAGGGCGCACGCATCGTCTTCGCGTCACGCTCGTAGCGCTTGACCTCGTACTCCGCGCCAAGTTCCTCGAGCAACCACAGCACGCGCTGCGAGCGCGAGTTGTTCAGGTGGTGAACAGTGATCATGTAGTAGGGCGCTCCAGGTTGTTATTGATACATCGTAACCGACCCGCCAGGAACCACTTTGGTTTCATCACCATTGCGTACTTGACATAATATACATTATGCGCACATAGGAATGGGAATGCGAAAGGCGTCAAGGAGCTGTGGTGACTTCCCAGTGGCTTGTCCGCCCTCCCGGTGCCGAATTAGCGCCAGGTGCGCTGCGCCGGTTGACCAGCGTTGCGCTATTGCTTCGGCGCGGGTTCCGCGGCCTGCCGTGCTGCTGGCGCCTTGCTTGCTCCGCTGACGACCGGCCTTTCGACCGTTCCATACT
>JAHEMI010000015.1 GCA_024643785.1 Burkholderiaceae bacterium | reverse complement strand
GGCCCGCTTCGGCGGGCCTTTTTCATTCCCGATTGCAGGTGTGCGATGAGCGCGTCGCCAGCCATAAGTAAGCGACAAGTTACTTCCTATAAGAATCGCGTAAGCCGATAATTGAGCCGTCACAGCGAGCTTGTTGCCAGCCCCCTCCTCGGCGTTGCAACAGCCGCCAGTGACCGTCAATCTCCTTCCAGAAAGGAATCGCCATGTTACGAAGAACAGCCTCAGCAATTGCCGCAATCCTGGTTTCGACCATGCTGGCCGCCTGCGGCGGCGGTGGCCCGGAGGTGTCCAAATATGCCTTCGACCTCCAGCAAGCCTGGGTCAATCAGACCACCGAAATCACCACCTACAATTTTTCGATGTCCGGCAAGATCGATCTTGGCGACTGCGTCATATCGGTTACGTCAGCGACCGGCAGCGGCGTCTTCACCCTCGGCGGCCTGCTGCCGAGCACGTTCGAAAGCATCAACGGCTTCCAGAAACTCTCGGTCGCCGACATTCCGATGATCTTGAGCGGATGTGGCTCCAGTGGCGAAGTCTTTCCATTCAACTATCGCTATACCGATTACATCGACAGCAACTACGGGTATCTCGGCCGAATCATTCAATCTGATCCGGACTGGTTGCCCGAATGCACCTACAACGTCGCCAGCAACCAGGCGCCATTGCCAACCGCCGCCAAGGTTGGAGATTCGGGGCAGATGTTTACGATGGAAGCGTGGGACTCGGCCGCCAAGACCTTTAGCTGCGGTGTGGTGACGGTTTCCTATCAGGTCGCCGCCGATACCAAGGACACCGTATTGTTCAAGATCATTTACAGCGATGCATGGTCATCCGAGACCATGACGTTCCGGATCAATGTCGCCAGTGAGAGCACTCTCCTCTCGATCAAGGACAGCGGCGACGGCATGGCCCTGACGATGACCTTCTTCTAGAACTGGTTTGCAGTCGCGCTTCATACCTGGTCGGCGACCTGCCCTGCACCCGTGTTGTGCAAGGCAGGTCGTTCGCGTTCATCCCCGCCGATAAGTCCTGCCCGAAGGTGACCATAGTCCATGAGCCATGGTCGGCCAGCGACCCTTGGTTGACATTCGACTGCCCGGAATATCCTCAAGAGGCAGCCGACTCACCGCGGGTTCGACGAGCGGCAAAGAACCCCCGCAGCAGCGCGATGCTCTCCTCGGCCAGCAAGCCGCCTTCCACCACTGCGTGGTGATTCAGGCGCTGCTCGGCAAACAGGTCGACGACGCTGCCGCACGCCCCGGTCTTGCTGTCGGCAGCGCCATAGACGATGCGCGCGATGCGGGCGTGCATGATCGCGCCCACGCACATCACGCACGGTTCGAGCGTCACATACAGCGTCGCCCCGGGCAGCCGGTAGTTGCCCAGCTTGTGGCAGGCGGCACGGATTGCGCCCATCTCGGCGTGCGCACTGGCGTCGACGCTGCCGATGGGATGGTTCCAGCCCTCACCGATGATCGCGCCATCAAGCACTATGACGGCCCCGACCGGCACTTCACCGGCTTCCTGGGCCTGCCGCGCCAGCTCAATGGCGCGCCGCATGAAGCGCGCATCTGCTTCGAGCCCGGCGGCTGGCGTCGAAGTGGCGCTATCGTTCCGTGAGATTGCCATCGGCGATTATTCCCGCAACACCATTAAACATGACGGCGCATGCCGCCCCACAAATTAACAGGCATCTCATGCTGACGTCATCGCTTACCCTTGCCCGCCACGGATGAGCATGGCAGCATACGCGGAACGTGCTAGAACAACACCTGTGACCGGCGCTCCCCACTGAGCCCATCTCGAGGAGACTATGGATAACAAGTCCGCGTACCTGTCCCGGCCATGGCTTGCATTCTACGAGGAGGGCGTGCCAGCCAATCCGGAGATACCGTTGCGCTCGGTGCCGCAAGCTTTCGACGAAGCAACCGAGCGTTACGCGACGCAGGTCGCGCTGGTCTTTCACGGACGGGAAATTTCCTATCGCACCCTGCGCGAAGAGACCGACCGCTTCGCGCTGGGCCTGGCCAAACTGGGCGTCAAGAAGGCCGATCGGGTCGCACTGTACCTGCTCAACAGCCCGCAGTTCATCATTGCCTATTTTGCGGTCCTCAAGCTCGGTGCCACGCCAACTCCGGTCAGCCCGGTCTATACCAGCCACGAGGTCAAGTTCCAGCTTGCCAACAGTGGCGCCAGGATCGTGATCTGCCAGGACATCCTGTTCGACAAGGTCGAGAAGTCCGGCGCCCAGCTCGACCACGTCGTGGTCACCAACATCGGTGACTACCTGCCGCCATTGCGGCGCATGATCGGGCGCTCGTTCCTCGGCAAGATCTTCACCGAACTCAACGTCCCGGCGCCGTCGGTGCCGGCGCGCGCCAACGTGCACGATTTCCGCGATCTCGCGGCGACCCCCAAGGGCGAACTCCCCGCGGTCACCATCGACCCGATGACCGACCTGGCCGCCCTGCCCTATACGGGTGGTACCACGGGCAATCCCAAAGGCGTGATGCTCACCCACCACAACCTGATTTCGGCGCAGGTCGCGGGCGAAGTCGGGTTCACGCGGCTGGAGCCGGGCAAGGAGGTGGCAATCGCGTTCCTGCCGTTGTTCCACATCTACGGCCAGGTGGTGATCATGCTCGGCGGACTGATGCAGGGCGCGACGCTGGTGCTCTTCACCACGCCCGACACCGAGAGCATTCTCGAAGCGATGGAGCGCTACAAGGCAAGCATCTTCTATGGCGTGCCAACCCTCTACGAGTACCTCAAGGACCACAAGGACACCGGCAAGGTCAACTGGCGGCGTCTCAAGTTGCTGGTCTCGGGCGCCGATACCCTGCACGAGTCGACAACCAAGGAGTGGACGCAGCGCACCGGGTCTTCGATCACCGAGGGCTATGGCATGACCGAGACCTGCGCTGCCGCCCACGTCAATCCGTTGAACCGTCCCAAGAGCGGTTCGTTCGGGGTGCCGGTGCCCAACGTCATGGCCGCAGTGATCGATCCGGAGACTTCCGAGTTCGTCGCTCCCGGCGAATCCGGCGAGCTGATCCTCAATGGTCCGAACATCATGGCGGGCTACTGGAATGCCCCTGAGGAATCGGCCAAGGTATTCATGGACATCGACGGCGAACGCTGGATGCGCACGGGCGACATCGTGCACATGGACGACGAAGGCTATTTCCACTTCCACGACCGCTCCAAGGACCTCATCAAGTACAAGGGCCACTCAGTGTTCGCCAAGGATATCGAGGACGTGCTCTACGAACACGAGATGATCAAGGGGGCCGGAGTAATCGGGGTTCCCGACCCCGCGGTCGGACAACGGATCAAGGCTATCGTAGTGTTGCAGCCGGAAGCGCGCGGCAAGCTCTCCGAAGAGGACATCATGGAGTACTGCCGGGCCCAGCTGGCCGGATACAAGGTGCCCCAAATCATCGAGTTCCGCGGCGAATTGCCCAAGACCGATGTCGGCAAGGTGTCGCGCCGTGAGCTGCGCGAGCAACACGACGAGCGTTCGGCCTGATCATGAGCACGCCATTCTTCAAGGTCGAGCATCTCACCAAGCGCTTTGGCGGCCTGGTCGCCGTCAACGACGTTTCCTTCGAAGTGCAGCGCGACGAGATCGTCGGCATCATCGGGCCCAACGGCGCCGGCAAGACGACCCTGTTGCGCCTGATCACGCGCATCCTCAAGCCCGATGCCGGGCGGATAATTTTCAACGGCGAGGACATCTCCGGGCTCAAGCCCTGGGATGTCGCCAATCGCGGGATCGCGGGCACGTTCCAGAACACCCGTCCGTTCCGGCACCTGCCGATAATCGCTAACGTCATGGTTCCCTGCCTGAGTCCGCGCGCCCGCCATCGGGGCGAGTGGGTCAAACGCATCGAGGCCAAGGCAATGGACGCGCTCGAGTTCGTGGGCATCTCCGATCAAGCGCTGGAGCGCGCCTCGGCCCTGTCGCAAGGCGACCTCAAGCGCCTGGAAGTGGCTCGGGCGATTGCCTCGGAGCCGGAACTGCTGTTGCTCGACGAACCGCTCGGCGGCATGAGTCCGGCCGAGTCCGGACTGCTGGCCAAGTCGATCCAGCGCCTGCATCAGGGCGGACGCTTCGGGCGCCTGCACTCGGAAGGACCGGCCGTGCTGATGATCGAGCACAAGTTGAAGGAGCTCATGTCGATCGTCGATCGGGTGATCGTCATCGATCACGGCGAGAAGATCGCCGACGGCCCACCGGGAGAAGTGGTCAAGGACCCGAAGGTCATCGAAGCCTACCTGGGAGCCGACCATGCCGCTGCTTGAAGTCTCGGATCTCTCGGTACGCTACGACAAGGCGCAACTGCTCAACGATGTCACGCTGAGCGTCGACGATCATGAGCTGGTCGGCCTGGTCGGCCCCAACGGCGCCGGCAAGTCGACCATGCTGCGCGCCATATCGGGCCTGGTTCGCTGGGAGGCGCAGACCAAGCGGGGCGCTACCGGCGACATCGTCGTCGAGGGTTCGATCCGCTTCAATGGCGAATTCATCGACGGGCTTTCGGCGCACAAGGTCAGGGAACTGGGCCTGGTGCTCTGTCCCGAACGGCGCCGGCCATTTCGCGAACTGACCGTGTTCGAGAACCTGATGGCCGGGGCCTATCTGGAAACCAGCCGTGGCGAGCAACTCGCGAATCTCGATCGCTGCTACCAGCTGTTTCCGCGGCTCAAGGAACGCAGCAAGCAGATTTCAGGGACCCTGTCGGGTGGCGAGCAGCAGATGCTGGCGACCGCGCGCGCCCTGATGTTCAAGGCACGCCTGTTGTGCATCGATGAACCGTCGCTGGGCCTGGCCCCGATGTTGCGCGCCGAGGTGTTCGCGGCCATCAGCCAGATCCATGCCAGCGGCATTCCGGTACTGCTGGTCGAGCAGGAGGTCGGCAAGGTCTTCGAAATGGCGAGCCGCAACTACGTGCTCTCGCAGGGCAAGATCATCGCCGAGGGATCAGCCACGCAGCTCATGGCTGACGAGGGCCTGAGGGCCGGTTACCTGGGTCTGTAGACGCCCCGGGCGGGGCGTCTCAGTCGAGTTCAGCGTTGCAGAGCCGGCACTGGTGCCGGCCAACGACGTTGCGTGCCTTGCAACGCGGGCAAACGTTCTCGATCTTGTCGCGCAGCCAAGGCGCCAGCCCCTGGGGCATGAACAGCAACACCAGCAGGATGATCACCGCCGAGGTCAGGGTGCGGATTTCCCTGAACAACTCGAAGTTGGCAAGCACCTCGGTAAGCGGATAGAGCGCGAACACTGCGACCACCGGACCATAGATGGTCGCTGCGCCGCCAAAAATCCCCCAGATCACCGCCTGGAACGACAGCGCCACCTCCAGTGATGACGGACCCGCTACCCGCAGGAAGTGGGCGAACAGCGCCCCGGCGACGCCGGCGAACAGTCCGGAAAGCGCGAAGGCGATCAGCTTGTAGCGCGGCGTGTTGATGCCCGAGGCGCGGCACGCCACCTCGTCTTCGCGGATGGCATGGAGGATCAGTCCGGTGCGCGAGGTACCGATCTTCCACATCGTCATGCACAGCACCAGCATCAGCACCACCGCGACATAGTAGTTGCCGACCGGGCTGATCACCACGCGCTTCAATCCGGAAATTCCCAGTTCACCGCCCGAGAAGTCGGGGAAGGCAAAAAGGATCCCGATCAGGATCAGCGGGAAGGCCAGCGTCGCGAGCGAGAGATATGAGCCGCGCAGCCGCAGGCAGGGAATGCCCACCAGCACGCCGCTCGCCATTGCCATCACGGCGCCGAGCGGCATGGTAAGCCAGGGCGGCAGCCCAAAGTGGTACGAAAGCAATGCCGAGGTATAGGCGCCGACGCCGAAAAACAATGCGTGGCCGAAATTTACCTGCCCGCTGAAGCCCGACAGCAGGTCCCAACTCGCCGCGAAGATCGCGAAGATCGCGGTCATGGTGACAATCCGCAGCACGTACGTGTCGCCGTATACCAGCGGGAGAACCAGCAGGAAGATTGCCCCAATCAACACGAAGCTGCGGCTTGGCAGCACGAATACTTCATGGCGCAATTGCGCCCACAGCCTCTGCAGCAATGCCAGCAAGGTCCTCATCGCTCTTCCTCGAACACCACGCCGAACAACCCCTCGGGACGGATCAGCAGCACGATCACCATTATCGACAGGGCTACCGCACCTTTGAGATACGACCCGGCCGGCACGGCGAATACCGTGATTGCCTCAACGTAACCGATGATGAAGGCACCGATCAGGCTGCCCTTGAGACTGCCCAGGCCGCCGAGCACGACGATCGCCAGCATGATCACCAGGGGCGACAACCACATCAGCGGATCGACGACGAACACCGGTGCCACCACGACGCCGGCGATGGCCGCCAGCGCAACCGAGATGCCCACCGTGTACATGGCGACCCGGCCAACGTCGATGCCCATCAGGTTGGCGATTTCCTGGTCGTTGGCCGCAACCCTGATCGCCAGGCCGAGCTTGGTGCGGGACAGCAGGTACCAGAGCGCGATCAGCGTCAGCGCGACCGCGGCCAGGATCATCAGCCGCTGGTAGGAAACGCGCACCCCGAAAATCGAGGCCACTCCTTCCATGGCGCTGGGGATGCCCAGGAAGCTGCCCCCGAACCCCACCAGCAGCCCCTCCTGAAATATCAGCGCCAGAGCAATGGTGGCGATCAGCACCGCCGATTCGTGCTGGCGCACCGGTTCAATCACCAGCTTGTAGCAGAGCATCGAAAGCGCAACCACGCTGACCACTGACAGCGGAATTGCCACCGCCAGCGGCACCGCGAACTTCACGAGCAGGGCGTAAAGCACATAGGCCGCCAGCATGTAGAACGCCGTATGCGCAATGTTGACGATCCGGGCAACCCCGAAAATCAACGAGAAACCAAGAGCCAACAGCGCGTAGACGCCGCCATTTACCAATCCGCTGACGAAGATGTCGGCGATCATCGCATCACCCTACCCTGCTCACTGGCAAACTGCGTCGCCGGGCGATCCTGCCGGATCGCCCTTCACGCGACGCACCGAGTCGACCCAATTACATCTTGGGCATCTTGAACGGACGCATTCCCTTGACGGTCGGCGGCCAGAAGGGAACCTTCTCGCCGTCTTGCCACTGGACCGCGATCCCGGCGGTCTTGCCTGGCGCCCAGTTGAGGTCATGGCGCTTGTCATAAGAGGCGTATGACCCGGCACCGACGATCTCCTGCGCCTCGAGCAGCGGCACCAGCTTGTCGGGATCGAGCGAGTTCGCCTCTTCGATTACCTTCTTGAGCGCGAAGAGCACGTCATAGGTTGCCGCGGTATAGGCCGGGCCTTTCCCGAAGCGGGCCTTGAAGGCCTTCACGAAGGGGACGGTCTTGGGCGTCATCTCGACTTCCGAGAACGTGTCGAGCGTTGCGACGTAATTGCCCTTGCTGGCCGTTGCCTGCCAGAACCCATCCTTCTGCGCCTCGACGTTGATCCCGAATGCTACTGCCGGCAGTTCGAGTTCGCCCATCTGCCGTCCGAGCACGATTCCCAGCGGGCCGGAGATGATCGTGAAGACGATATCGGCATTGGCGCGTTTGATGGCTGAAAGTTCTGCGGTTACATCGGTGGCAATCGCTGACGGCTGCCACAGGCCAACGATCTCCATCTTCATCTTCGGCAGGGTTGCCTGGGCGGCCTTGATCAGGCCTTCGGTCCAGACCGCTTTCTCGGCCACGATGGCGACCTTTGGCGTTTCCTTCTTCAGGTCAGCGCGGAGCTGGGCAGCAACCGAACCGAGCACGGTGAAGATGGTCTTGGCCAGGTCGACGTCCTTGGTCGGTGACGCGCGGAACCAGTACTTGTAGCGGTCGTAATTCTCTTCGACGTTGATCCCGAGCTTGGAGTGCGCCGCGCCCACGCCCATGAAGAGCTTCTTGCTGTCCATGGCCACTTCCTGCATCGCCAGCACAGCTTCGGAGCGGAATCCGCCGATCAGGAAATCAGCCTTGTCGCGGGTAATCGCACGCTCGATGGCGTTGGTCGCGTCCGGGACACTCTGGATCTCGTTGGTGTCGATCTTGAGGATCTCCACCATGCGCTTCTTCCCGTTGACGGTGATGCCGCCAGCCTTGTTGATTTCGTCACGGGCCATCTCGGCTCCGGCCCAATGATTCTCGCCCTGGACAAACGCCATCGGACCGAGAATCGCGAACTTGATGTTCTGCGCCCAGACCGATGAGCACAAAGCGATTCCAACCGCGCTGGCGGCTGTGAGCAGCAACTTGCGACGCATAACAATCTCCTCCTTCGGTTTAGAACCTTCATATGCGCGCCGCGGCGCGCCCGAATTCTTTACGACGCCTTATGCTGCCATCAGTCGCGCCACCTGTCTATGACTTGGGATAGTTAAAATCAGCTGCCATGAACTCCGACACCGCGCCACGCTGCCCCGATCTCTGGGACGCGATAGTGATTGGGGCTGGCGCGGCCGGGATGATGTGCGCCGCGCAAATCGGCCAGCGGGGCCGACGGGTGCTGTTGATCGATCACGGCGCAAAGCTCGGCGAGAAGATTCGGATTTCAGGCGGTGGACGCTGCAACTTCACCAACCTGCACTGCGCGCCAGAGCATTTCCTGTCGCAGAATCCGCATTTCTGCCGCTCGGCACTGGCGCGCTATACACCGCGTGATTTCATCGCACTGGTCGAGCGCCATGGCATTGCCTACGAGCACAAGACCCTGGGCCAGCTGTTCTGCCGCGACAGCGCGCGCCAGATCATCGCCATGCTCCAGAGTGAATGCCAGCGTGGCGACGTGCAGTGGCAGATGCCTTGCAACGTGCGCCAGGTCAGCCGCGCCGGCGATGAATTCGTGGTCGACACCGACCGCGGCAGGGCGCGGGCGCAATCACTCGTGATCGCCACCGGTGGCCTGGCTGCACCCAAGGTTGGAGCGACGCCATTTGGCTACCGGATCGCCGAGCAGTTCGGTCTCAAGATCGTCGCCCCGGTTCCGGCCCTGGTGCCATTGGCGTTCGCACCCGAGACCATGGCCCGCTTCGGCGACCTGTCGGGAATTTCCATCGACGCCGAGGTTTCCTGTAACGGACAGCACTTCCGCGAGAATCTGCTCTTTACCCACCGCGGTCTGTCAGGGCCGGCGATCCTGCAGATTTCCTCCTACTGGAAGGGCGGCGATTCGATCGCGATCGATCTTCTTCCCGGAGTCGATGTCGCAGCGGTGCTGCTGGCCGCGCACGGCAGCCACATCCAGTTGGACAATCTGTTGGCGCAGTTCCTGCCCCGGCGCTTCTGCCAGCACTGGTGCGCTGCCAACGATGCCCTCAGGCCAGTCAACGAATTTTCTGCCGCCGAACTGCGCGCGATTGCCAACGGCCTGCGCCGCTGGGAGGTTCGTCCGTCGGGCACTCTGGGCTACAACAAGGCCGAGGTGACGCTGGGCGGCGTTGACACCGCCGGCCTCTCCTCCAAGACCATGGAAGCCAAGACGGTGCCGGGACTGTTCTTCGTCGGCGAGGTAGTGGATGTGACCGGACAACTGGGCGGCTTTAACTTCCAGTGGGCCTGGGCGAGCGGTCACGCAGCTGGTCAGGTGGCTTGACCGGGCCGCTGCATTCCATCACCTGCGGGGCGGCTCGTCCCTGAAGCGCGCGCGGGCATGTTCGAAGGCGTCGCCAACCGCAGCAAAAGCCCTTTCGGCACCGCCCTTGAGATCCTCCCAGGCGCCCTCCTGGGCTTGCTGGATCTGGCGCACCCGCTCGATCGCTTCATCGCGGTGGCGCCGCAATTCGCTCGCCTGGCGCTCCAGTTCCGCCCTGGCTTCGGCCTGCAGGCCCTTGGTTCGCTCCTCGACCCGGTCAATCTCCGCGTTCCAGAGATCAAGCCGCGCCTTGAGCAGTTCAACGTACTGATCGCGTCGTGTTGACATGGTTCACCTCCGGTAGGTTGGCTGCGCGACCCGCGCACTGAGCTCTCCGAGCTTGCGCCCCGCGCCCCTAGAGGCGCTCGGGCAACCGGGTGCGCAGTTCGCGCGCGTTGAGCGCGGTGTAGTCCTTGTCGATCTCGTACGAAACCAGGGCCTTGAGCGGTGCCCCGATGTGGGTCCGCAACTCGCCCAGGAAATCCGGCGCGGCGACGATCGCCAGGTGCTCGAATTCATGCCCGAGACGTCCGCGCTCGAGTCGATCGGCGATCGTCTTGGCAAACCGGATCTGCTCCTGCTCCTTGGGGTCGACTTCAGTGGCCTTGGCGTGACGCTGACCGCCGAAACTGTCGAAGGTTCTTCCCGGGCGGTCGCTGACCAGATCCATCTCCTTCATGCGCGCCGCCGGGTTCTCGAGGGTGGCAAGCTCGACCAGCGGTGCGATTGGAGAATCAGCGGTAAAGATGGTCGCGTGGCTGCTGTTGGCCGCAAGAATCCAGCTGTGTTCCATGGTGATCTCCTCATTCCATAAATCCAAGGGTGTCGCCATATTTGCTTAAGCGTACATTATCCGCTCTTTCAGCCCCACAGTCACCCATTGCGCTCCGCCCGCCAACCCGCTTGTGCTCCTCTTCGCCATTCGCGCTGCGCTGAAGCAAAAAGCGTCCGAGTGAGCCCCTGGACAGCGGATCGGCTGCGGGTAGTGCGCCGTATACTTAATTTCATCGGGGTTACATGCCACGCACCCCGAGGCAATTCGGGGGGTCGCGTCAACCGGGGTGACGGACATGCCCGCCCGTTATCAGGCGAACGATTGTCCATGGCGTTAGCCCCCCGGAGCTGGGGAGTCATCGCGGCCTTCAAGGTGCTGCCGCTGCTGCTGGGGCAACTGTTGAAATTGCGCGCAGCGCTCGCCAGCGCCGCGCGCTCGAAGCTAGCTTGCGCTAGTCCTCGTCCTCATCCTGCAGGTCGATTGCAGCCTCAGGCGGCAGCTTCTCGATGAGTGCTTCGACCATCTGGATGTGTTCGCCCTCCTCCTCACGCAACTCCCGGAACAGCGCCTTGACATCAGGCTGGCTGACGCCTGGGAGTGCATCGTCGTAGAACTCGAACGCCTTGCGCTCGGAGGCCAGTGCGAGCTGGAGCGCCTTGAGCGTCGACATGTTCCAGGTCGGCGCGCCAACGTCGGGGGCTTCAATATCGAAAACGTCGTCGAGCTTGACTCTTGCCGGCGCTTCACCAAACAGCGCCCGCCTGCGCTCGGCCAGTTGATCGCCGTGCTTTTTCTCGTTTATTGCCATCGAGCGGAACACCGCCGAGGCGTCGAACGGGCCACGGTTCCCGAGTTGGGCGGCGAACAGTTCGTAGCGCTGACACGCTTCGACCTCGATCAGACTGGCCAGATCGAGGGCATCCATCAGCGTCAGTTTGGAAATTTCTACTCTGGTGAACATGGGAACTCCAGCTTGGCTTCGATACGCCCCGGGTGTCGGCGCGCAAGAAATTCTGGTTAATGGGAAATTAAAGGTTCTTCTTTGCCAGGCAGGACGGTATCACCAGCCCGAGAATTGGTCAAAAAGGCCGCTCTGATCGACGCCAACGAACGAGATCCGGCAAGCCCGTCCAGGCTGTGCGCAATCACTGCGGCCCATACTTAATCAGCACCAGATCCGCTCACTCCCACTCGATCGTCGCAGGCGGCTTGCCGGAGATATCGTAGACCACCCGATTTACCCCGCGGACCTCGTTGATGATGCGGTTGGACACTCGCGCCAGCAGTTCGTGGGGCAGATGGGCCCAATGGGCGGTCATGAAATCCTGGGTCTGGACTGCGCGCAGCGCGACGACGTACTCGTAGGTGCGGCCGTCGCCCATCACCCCGACCGACTTCACCGGCAGGAACACCGCGAACGCCTGGGCAGTCTTGTCATACCAGTTCTCGCCGTCGAGATCCTTGGTGCCCCGCAATTCCTCGATGAAGATGGCGTCGGCCTGGCGCAGCATGCGCGCGAACTCGGCTCGAACTTCGCCGAGGATGCGCACGCCCAGCCCCGGCCCCGGAAATGGATGCCGGTAGACCATCTCGCGCGGCAGCCCCAGGGCGACACCGAGTTCGCGAACCTCGTCCTTGAACAGGTCGCGGAGCGGCTCGAGCAGCTTGAGATGAAGTGTCTCCGGCAAGCCGCCGACGTTGTGGTGGGACTTGATGCTGTGTGCCTTCTTGCTCTTGGCGCCGGCGGACTCGATGACGTCGGGATAGATCGTCCCCTGCGCGAGCCACTTGGCATCGGCAATTCTGGCCGCCTCGCGCTGGAAGACCTCGACAAACTCGCGCCCAATGATCTTGCGCTTGGCCTCCGGGTCGCTGATTCCGCTGAGCTTCCCGAGGAAGTCCTCGGCGGCGTCGACATGAATGACGTTCAGGCCCATGTTGCGGTCGAACGTCTCCATCACCTGCTCGGCCTCCCCCTGGCGCAGCAGCCCGTGGTCAACGAACACGCAGGTCAGGCGCTCGCCGATCGCACGGTGGATCAGGGCGGCTGCCACCGATGAGTCCACCCCGCCCGAGAGCCCCAGGATCACGTGCTCGCCATCAACCTGGGCGCGAATCTTCGCCACCGCTTCATCGACAAAACCGGGCATGGTCCAGTCCGGCCGGGCGCCACAGATTCCGAGCACGAAGCGCTCGTACATCGCCTTGCCCTGGCGGGTGTGGGTGACCTCAGGGTGCCACTGGACGCCGTAGTAGCTGCGTTCGTCATCGGCAATTCCGGCGATCGGACAGCTCGCCGTGGCGGCCATCAGGCGGAAGCCCTCCGGCATCGCGGCGACCTTGTCGCCGTGGCTCATCCAGACGTCCAGGATGGCGTGGCCTTCGGGCGTCCTGAAGTCCTCGATGCCATCGAGCAGCCTGGTGTGTCCATGCGCCCGCACCTGGGCATGGCCGAACTCGCGCACGTCGCCGGCCGCCACGGTTCCGCCGAGCTGCACGGCCATCGCCTGCATGCCGTAGCAGATGCCCAGCAGCGGCGCACCGGATTCCAGCACGCGCGGCGCTATGCGCGGCGTCTGATCGTCGGTAACTGTATCCGGACCGCCCGAAAGAATCACACCCCGCAGCGATCCTTCGGCCAGCCAGGACTCGAGCGTCGGGACGCAATCGTCGAAGGGGTGAATCTCGCAATAGACGTGGAGTTCCCGGACCCGGCGCGCGATGAGCTGCGTCACCTGCGAGCCGAAATCGACAATCAGGATCTTGTCGTGCATGGCAGGTGTGGCCGCCTATTCGATGTGGTAATTGGGTGCTTCCTTCGTGATCTGCACGTCGTGGACGTGGGATTCGCGAATGCCCGCCGCGGAGATCTGCACGAATTGCGCGCGCTCGCGCATCTGTTCGATCGAACCGCAGCCGCAGTAGCCCATGCTGGCGCGCACGCCGCCGCAGAGCTGGTAGATGATCGCGATTACCGACCCTTTGTACGGCACGCGACCCTCGATGCCTTCGGGCACCAGCTTGTCGATATTGGCCGTCGAGTCCTGGAAGTAGCGGTCGGCGGCGCCATCACTCATCGCGCCCAGCGAACCCATGCCGCGATAGCTCTTGTAAGAACGCCCCTGGTAGAGGATCACCTCCCCAGGTGCCTCCTCGGTGCCCGCGAACATCGAACCCAGCATTACCGAGTCCGCGCCCGCGGCTATCGCCTTGGCAACGTCACCGGAATAGCGCACCCCGCCATCGGCGATCATCGGCACGCCGGATCCCGCCAGCCCCTTGGCGACGTCCTCGATGGCCGAGATCTGCGGCACGCCGACGCCGGCGACGATGCGCGTGGTGCATATCGAACCGGGGCCAATCCCGACCTTGACCGCGTCGGCACCGGCCTCGATCATGGCCCGCGCTGCCGCCGCCGTGGCGATATTGCCGCCGATCACGTCGATGTCAGGGAAGTTGGCCTTGATCCAGCGGACCCGGTCCAGCACGCCGATCGTGTGCCCGTGGGCGGTATCGACGATCAGAGCGTCGACGCCAGCGCGTGCCAGACGCTCGACGCGCTCGTCGGTGTCACCAGCGACGCCGACCGCAGCGCCGACGCGCAATTTGCCCTGGGAGTCCTTGGCCGCATTGGGATGCTCGGTGGCCTTGACGATGTCCTTCACCGTCATCAGGCCGCGCAGCTGGAATCCCTTGTCGACGATCAGCACGCGCTCGAGCCGATGCTCGTGCATCAGCGTCTGTCCGTCCTCGGGTGTCGCACCCTCGAGAACCGTAACCAGGCGCTCGCGGGGCGTCATGATGTTGCGCACCGGCTCCTCGAGCCTGGTCTCGAACCGCAGATCGCGATTGGTCACGATCCCGGCGACGGTACCGTCGGGAGCAAGCACCGGGAAACCGGAAATCCTGTGCTGACGCGTCAGCGCTATGACGTCCCGGATCTTCATGTCCGGGGAAACCGTGATCGGGTCGCGCAGGATTCCGGTTTCGTAACGCTTGACCTTGGCGACCTCGGCCGCCTGGCGCTCGGGCGAGAGGTTCTTGTGGACGACGCCGAAACCGCCTTCCTGGGCAATGGCAATCGCCAGTTCGGCCTCGGTCACGGTGTCCATCGCCGCCGAGACCAGCGGGATCCCAAGGGAAATGTTGCGCGACAGACGGGTCTTGAGCGAGACGTCGCGCGGGAGAATGTCCGAAAACGCCGGTACCAGCAGGACGTCGTCAAACGTCAATGCCATCTTTGCCAATTGCATAAACCACCCCCGACGCAAAGTGGCATTATAGCCAAGGGGCCAGTGGCCGGGCTCGCGCATACCATACGGCGTGCACCAGCCTCCCCCCATCGGATCGCGGGACCGGTTCCCCTGGTGCCGGGAGACAATCCGGCCAACCCAGCCTCAGTCACAATCGGCACGATGAAGACCACCACACTCGTCCTCGCACTATCCCTCGCAGCGCTCGGTTCGGTAGCGGCGGCCGCGCCGTACCAGTGGCGTGACGCCAAGGGGCACATGGTTTATTCGGATCAGCCACCACCCCCCGAAGTGCGCCGGAGCCAGATCCTGCGCCAGCCCAAAATCACCCAGCCAAAGGCGGCGGAACAACCACTGCACCAGAATGGGAGTGCAGCGCCAGAAACCGGCGCCGACCCGGCCGCCGCAACCGAGAATGCCACGGTGCCGGCGGCCAAAGCGCCCGCGGCAAGGAAGACCATTGCCGAGCGCGCGATGGAATCCAACCAGCGGCGAGCCGATCAGGCCCAGGCCCAGAAGAAGCAGGAACAGGCGGCGGCCTACGAGCAAAAGAAGGCCCGCGCCTGCGACGACATGCGCGCCAGCCTGCGAACGCTCGAGAGCGGGGCACGGGTCAAGACCGTCAACGAGAACGGGGTCCAGGGCTTCGTCGGTGACCTGGAACGCGCCCAGCGCGTGGCCGAGCTCCAGCGGACGATCGCGGACGATTGCGCCGCGCCCTGACCAGCGGCACGGATCAGCTGTAGATTTCTTCGGCGCGCTTCACAAAGGCGTCGACGAAATTGGCGCTGATCTTGCCGAACACCGGTGCCAGTACCGTTCCCAGCATCGCACTGGCAAAGGCGTAGTCCAGCGAAAACTCCACCCTGCAGGCTCCCTGCGCCAGAGGCACGAACAGCCAATGGCCCTCGAGGTGCGCAAAGGGACCATCCTTGAGGACGATGTCGATTCGTCCCGGCGCGCCAGGGCCCTGATCCCCGCCAGTGGCGGGAGTCGGTTGCTGATGGCGGTTGCGGGTGGTGAAGGAACGCTTGATGCCGTGATAATCGATCAACAGGGTCGCGGTCAGTTCCTCCCCGGACTCGCGCACGATTTCGGCGCCGCCGCACCAGGGAAGGTATTGCGGATAGTCCTCGCAACGATCGACCAGATCGAACATCTGGCGCGCGTCAAAGGGCAGGAGCAGTGTTTTACGGATGGCTGGCACGCTGTCAACGGACTGATAGAATCGGCCCGATTGTAGCCATGACTATCGTTCAGAACAAAAAGGCAACGCACGATTACTTCATCGAGGAGCGCTTCGAGGCCGGTTTGGTACTCGAGGGCTGGGAGGTGAAGGCCATCCGGGCCGGGCGGGCGCAGATCAAGGAAGCCTACGTGATCGTGCGCGACGGCGAGTTGTTCCTTTTCGGAGCCCACATCACGCCGTTGGCCGTGGCGGCGACGCACGTCACCACCGACCCGGTGCGCACCCGCAAGCTGCTGATGCACGCCCGCGAGATCAACAAGCTGATCGGCAAGGTTGAGCGTGCCGGCTATACCCTGGTGCCACTCAACCTGCACCTCAAGGGCGGCAAGATCAAGCTGGAAATCGGCCTGGCCAAGGGCAAGAAGCAGTACGACAAGCGGGCCAGCGAGCGCGAGCGCGAGTGGGACATGGAAAGCTCGCGGGCGCTCAAGGAGCGGCGCCGGGCCTGAGAACTGCCGCGCCGGGCAGCGCGCCCGGCTGCCCGTGCGGCCACAACCAGGCTAGGCCCCGGATTTCACCGGCACGGCCCTCACCACCGACATCGCCGCCGCCACCAAGGATGATGCGTCGGCCAGGTTGGCCGGGACGATCATGGTGTTGTTCTCCTTGGCCATGTCGGAGAACGCGCTGATGTACTTCTCGGCCACTTTCAGGTTCAGCGCCTCCATCCCGCCCGGGTTCTGGACGGCCGCGCCAATGCGCTCGATGGCATTGGCGGTGGCTTCGGCCACGGCCTGGATGGCAGCGGCCTCGCCCATAGCGCGGTTGACCTCGGCCTGGCGCTCGCCTTCGGAGCGGGCTATGAACGCCTCGCGATCACCGGTTGCCAGGTTGATCTGCTCCTGCTTGCGGCCCTCGGATTCGGCGATCCGGGCGCGCTTCTCGCGCTCGGCGGTGATCTGCGCCTGCATCGAGCGCAGGATTTCGTTGGGCGGCGTCAGATCCTTGATCTCGTAACGCAGCACCTTGACTCCCCAGGTGACCGCGGCCTCGTCGAGCGCGGCGACCACGCTCGCGTTGATCATCTCGCGCTCCTCGAAGGTACGGTCCAGTTCGAGTTTGCCGATAACCGAGCGCATGGTGGTCTGGGCGAGCTGCGTGATCGCGAGCACGTAATTGCTCGAACCGTACGAGGCCAGTGCCGGCTCGGTGACCTGGAAATAGAGAACGCCGTCGACCGTCAGCTGGGTGTTGTCCCGGGTGATACAGACCTGGCTCGGAACATCCCAGGGAATTTCCTTGAGCGA
The DNA here is from genome assembly GCA_024643785.1 of Burkholderiaceae bacterium. Classification (GTDB taxonomy): domain Bacteria; phylum Pseudomonadota; class Gammaproteobacteria; order Burkholderiales; family Burkholderiaceae_E; genus JAGXFR01. The sequence goes on along the minus strand of JAHEMI010000015.1, from coordinate 19,739 downwards.
GTGGCGATACGCTACCCGGTCGACGAAGGGAACGATCATGCTCAGGCCCGGGGCCAGGGTACGGTGGTACTTGCCCAGGCGTTCGACGATCAGTGCCTGCTGTTGCGGAACCACCTTCATGGCCTGGGTTATGAAGACGATCGCCAGCACCAGCACAATCAGCGAAACAGTCAGTCCACCGGATAACATTCCACTCTCCTTATCTTGTGAGCAATCGCTGATTTCTCAGCGCACAGGCGACACGATCAGGCAACTGCCTTCGACTCTGGTAATTGTGAAATCCCCTGGGGCCGCAGAGACCACTTCCGCGTCAGGTGCCAGTTCCACCCGCCAGAGCGCGCCCCGGTAACGAACCTGCGTGCGCCGCGGTTCCTGCCATTCGTCGATTCTCAATTGCTGCCCGACGTCGAGCCGCATTTCGCCCTGACCGGTGCCGCCCTCCCGGCTGCGGTAGCGCAGCAACAGGCCCCATCCAGCAAAGGCGCAGACTGCGGTCAGGAGCAATTGCCAGGTGCTGGGCAGGCCCGCCAGGGCCGCGAGACCACCGACCACGCAGGCCAGCGCCAACACTATCAGATAGAATGTCCCGGTCAGAATCTCGGCAATTCCAAGTCCGAGCGCGAGCAGCCACCACCAGTACTGGGTTTCCATCCGTCTCCTCCGGTCGAGGAACAGATACTAGCACCGGGCGATCGACCAACCATAACAACGCTGGCCGACAGGGCTTTGGAATCTGGCTCTAGTGAGAAGAAATTGCGCTTGGCAATTGCCGAGAGCGGCAAATACCGCTAGGATCGCTGCGCTGGCAAGGTTTTCCTGGCACAGCTGCGCCACCGCGCCCAGCTCATTGCAATATCAAATAGGAGATAGGCACACATGAAGTACAAACTCATAAGCGTCGCAGTCTCGGCAGCATTTGCGGTTCTCGCCGGACCAGCAGTCGCGCAGGAAGTCGTCAAGATCGGCCACGTTGGTCCCCTGACCGGCAGCATCGGCCACCTGGGCAAAGACAACGAGATGGGCGCCAAGCTTGCCGTTGAAGAACTCAACGCCAAGAAGACCAAGATCGGCGGCAAGGAAGTCACCTTCGAACTGCTCTCGGAAGACGACGCCGCGGATCCGAAGCAAGGTACCGCCGCCGCCCAGAAACTGGTCGACGCCAAGGTCAAGGGCGTGATCGGCCATCTGAACTCGGGCACCACGATCCCCGCCTCACGGATCTACATGGATGCTGGCATCCCGCAGATCTCGCCCTCGGCGACCAATCCGAAGTACACCCTGCAAGGCTTCAAGACCACGTTCCGCGTCGTGGCCAATGACGGCCAGCTCGGTGGCACGCTCGGCCGTTACGCGGTCAAGGACTGGAAGGCCAAGAATATCGCCGTGGTCGATGACCGTACTGCCTATGGTCAAGGCGTTGCAGACGAATTCGAGAAGGCCGCCAAGGCTGCCGGTGCGAAGGTCGTCGGTCGCGAATTCACCACCGACAAAGCCACCGACTTCAACGCGATTCTCACCAAGCTCAAGGGCGCCAAGCCTGACCTGATCTTCTTCGGCGGCATGGACGCGGTTGCCGGCCCGATGCTGCGCCAGATGAAGCAGCTCGGCCTGAACGCCAAGTTCATGGGCGGCGACGGAATCTGCACCCCGATGCTGGCCGAACTGGCTGGTGATGCAATTGGCGAAGGCACGGTGATCTGCGCCGAAGCCGGCGGCGTGACCAAGGACAAGGCCGCCAACATGGCCGACTTCAAGAAGCGCTTCAAGGCCCGTTGGAACATCGATGTCCAGCTCTATGCCCCGTACACCTACGACGCTCTGATGACGATGGTCGCGGCAATGCAGAAGGCTGGCTCGGCTGATCCGGCCAAGTACCTGCCGGCGCTGGCCAAGATCTCGTACGACGGTGTGACCGGCAAGGTCTCGTTCGACAAGAACGGCGACATCAAGGACGGCGCGCTGACCCTGTACACGTACAAGGGCGGCAAGCGCTCGGAGATGATGGTCGTCAAGTGATCGACGCCTAGTCACTGCTGCCGGACCCAGTCCGGCTGCAGCAGCAGTCAAAGAGGGCGCCCGCGGGCGCCCTCTTCTTTTATCTGCTCCCTTGTTGTCCGGCTGGGCCTAGGACGCGTCGCCCAGATCGATCCAGGTCTCGACGACGGTATCCGGGTTGAGCGAAATCGAGCTGATGCCGTGGGTCATCAGCCAGCGGGCGAAGTCGGGATGATCCGACGGCCCCTGTCCGCAGATGCCGACATACTTGCCCGCTTCGCGGCAGGCGCGGATCGCCCGCTCGAGCAGCACCAGGACCGCCGGGTCGCGCTCGTCGAAACCTTCGGCCACCAGCGCCGAATCGCGATCTATACCCAGCGTCAGTTGCGTCAGGTCGTTGGAGCCGATCGAGAAGCCGTCGAAGTGCTCGAGAAAGTCGCTGGCCAGCAGGGCATTGGACGGAATCTCGCACATCATGATGATGCGCAGCCCCCCGCTGCCGTCGGCATTGCCACCGACGCCGCGGCGCAGGCCGTGATGGGCCAGCAGTTCGTTGACTCCCTGGGCCTCACGCAGCGTGCGCACGAACGGAATCATCAACTCGACGTTGGTCAGCCCCATCTGCTCACGCACAACCCGCAGGGCCCGGCACTCCATCTCGAAGCACTCGGCAAACGCATCGGCCAGGTAGCGCGCCGCGCCGCGAAAGCCGAGCATCGGATTCTCCTCTTCGGGCTCGTAGCGCGAACCGCCAATCAGCTTGCGATACTCGTTGGACTTGAAGTCCGAAAGCCGCACGATCACCGGGCGCGGCCAGAAGGCCGCCGCGATCGTCGCGACCCCCTCGGCGAGACGCTGCACGAAGAACTCGCGCGGATTGGCGTAGCCCCGGGCGCAGCTCTCGACCGCCGACTTCAACTCGCTGTCGAGGTTGGGATAGTCCAGGATCGCCTTGGGGTGAACGCCGATGTGATTGTTGATGATGAACTCGAGCCGCGCCAGCCCGACCCCGTCGTTGGGAATCTGGGCGAATTCGAACGCCAGTTCGGGATTCCCGAGGTTCATCATCACCTTCAGATTGAGCTCCGGCAGCGTCCTGCTCTTCACTTCGCTGACTTCGGTCTCGACCAGACCCTCGTAGATGTAGCCGGTGTCACCCTCGGCACACGAGACAGTTACCAGCGCACCTTCGGTCAGCCGCGCAGTAGCGTCGCCGCAGCCCACTACTGCGGGAATTCCCAGCTCGCGGGCGATGATCGCCGCATGGCAGGTGCGGCCACCGCGATTGGTGACGATCGCCGAGGCGCGTTTCATCACCGGCTCCCAGTTGGGATCGGTCATGTCGGTTACGAGCACGTCGCCCGCCTGAACGCGGTCCATCTGGCTGGCGTTGGCGACGACGCGCACCGGTCCGGCGCCGATCTTCTGGCCGATGGCCCGCCCGGAAACAAGGCGCGGTGCACTGCCCTTGAGCCTGAAACGAAGCTGGCGGGAATCGTTGCCGCTGTTCGACTTCACCGTCTCCGGCCGGGCTTGCAGGATATAAAGCTTGCCATCACCCCCGTCTCGCCCCCATTCGATGTCCATGGGGCGCCCATAATGGCTTTCGATCGTCAGGGCATAGCTGGCCAGCTCGATCACCTCGTCGTCGGTCAGCGAGAAGCGGTTGCGCACCGCCGGTTCAGTCTCCACGGTACGCACGCTCGCCCCGACGCTCGATACCTCATGGCCATCGGGCAGCGCCGCCTTCGGGTCGGCAAATTCCATGCGGATCAGCTTGGAACCCAGCTGGCGCCCCACGATCGGGAATTTGCCGGCACGCAGGATCGGTTTGTGGACGTAGAACTCGTCGGGATTGACCGCTCCCTGCACCACCGTCTCGCCCAGACCCCAGGAACTGGTGATGAACACAACGTCGGCAAAGCCGGACTCGGTATCGATGGTGAACATCACGCCGGCCGACCCGAGGTCGCTGCGCACCATGCGCTGCACCCCCGCCGACAGGGCGACGTGCTCGTGGGCAAATCCCTTGTGGACCCGGTACGAAATGGCCCGGTCGTTGTAGAGCGAGGCAAAGACGTGCTTGATCCGGTCGAGCACCGCGTCGATGCCGCTGACGTTCAGGTAGGTTTCCTGCTGACCGGCGAACGAAGCGTCGGGCAGGTCCTCGGCGGTAGCTGAAGAGCGCACCGCCACCGCGACCTCGCCCTGTTCCGACAGCTGGGCGTAACCCTGGCGAACGGCGGCTTCCAGCTCCGGCGACAGCTGCGCGGCGATAATCCAGGAACGGATCTCGGCGCCACAGCTCGCGAGCGCGTTGACGTCGTCGCTGTCGAGCTCGGCCAGGCGGGCGCGGATCCGCTCGGTCAGGCCATTGTGGGCGAGAAAAACGCGAAAGGCGTGCGCGGTGGTCGCAAAACCGCCGGGCACCCTTACGCCACTGGCGGCCAGTTGGCTAATCATTTCGCCCAATGAAGCGTTCTTGCCGCCGACCTGTTCGACATCGGTCATTCGCAGGTCTTGAAGGGGCAAAACCAGGGCTTCTTCAGCGTGGCTCATCAGGACAAGTCCTCAGGTAAAAAATGGGTTCAGCGCCGGGCACCGCGAGATTCCCTGGACAACGGATCGGGGACGACGACAACGCTGCTGCTAATTGTACGGCGTGCCACACGCCTGGCACGGGATTCCCCTGCAGTGCACAATAAGCGGGCAAAACCTGCCGCAACAGTGAGGAATTGATGCCCGAATCACCGCCAGCGCACTATGACCGGACCGTCTTCTATGTCTCCGATGGCACCGGGATCACCGCCGAGACGTTCGGGCACTCGCTGCTGACCCAGTTCGGTTCCCTCAGCCTGCGCCAGATCCGGCTCCCCTTCGTCGATTCCATGGAGAAGGCGCGGGAAGCGCGGCGGCGCATCGATGACCAGGCGCTGCTCGATCGCCACCGGCCAATCGTCTTCAGCACCCTGGTGGATGTCGCGATAAACGAGGTCCTGCAAGGCGCCCACGCGCGCTTCCTGGACCTCTTCGCGACCTTCGTCGAACCGCTGGAACAGGAACTGAGGGTCCGCTCGAGCCATACCATCGGTCAGTCCCACACCGTCGCCAACAGCGAGCGCTACGACGAGCGGATGCGCGCAATCAACTTTTCGCTCAGCCACGATGACGGCCAGTCCGACGCCGACCTGCAGTCGGCGCAGGTCATCCTGGTGGGTGTCTCACGCAGCGGCAAGACGCCGACGACGCTGTACCTGGCAATGCAGTACGGAATCCGCTCGGCCAACTACCCGCTGATCCCGGAGGATTTCGACCGCCGCCAGCTGCCCGACGTGCTCTACAAGTACAAGTCCAAGCTCTTCGGGCTGACGATCACCCCCGAAAGGCTGTCCGAAGTGCGCAACGAGCGTCGTCCCGGCAGCCACTACGCCTCGCTCGACAACTGTCGCCGCGAGATCGCTGCTGCCGAGGCCATGATGCGCCGCGAGGGCATCAAGTGGCTGTCCTCGACCCACAAGTCGATCGAGGAAATCGCCACCACGATCATGCAGGAACTGAACCTGCGCGCCTGAAGGTCGCGGCGGCCGCGCCGCGCCAGCTGGGGACAATGAAAAAGAGCGCCGCAACGCGGCGCTCTCTCCCATTTCGACGCCGACCCGAGGGGTCTCGCCGGTTTGCTCAGTTGCTCGACGGCAGCTTGCCTTCGACGCCCTTCACGTAGAAGTTGATACCGCTGAGGAACTTATCATCGGCGACTTCGTCCTTCTTGACCACCGTCTTGCCGTCGGAAGCGACGATCGGACCCTTCCAGATCGCGAAACTCCCGTCCTTCAGTCCCGCCTTGACCTTGGCAATCGCTTCCTTGGTTTCGGCCGGCACGCTGTCGGCAATCGAGACGATGTCGATCGCGCCTTCCTTGACGCCCCACCAGTTGTGCTGATTGCCCTGCCACGAGCCATCGAGCGCTTCACCAACGGCCTTGATGTAGTACGGAGCCCAGTTGATGATTGCCGAGGCCAGATGCGCCTTGGGGCCGTAAGCCGTCATGTCGGAGTCCCAACCGAAAGCGTACTTGCCGTTCTTCTCGGCAGTCTGCAGCACTGCCGAAGAGTCGGTGTTCTGCATCAGCACGTCCACGCCGCCATTGATCAGCGACTGCGCGGCCTCGGTCTCCTTGGGCGGGTTGAACCACTCATTGACCCACACGACCTTGGTCTTGACCTTCGGGTTGGAGCTCTGCGCACCGAGAGTGAAGGCGTTGATGTTGCGGATCACCTCGGGAATGGGAATCGAGCCCACCACCCCCAGCACGTTGGTCTTGGTCATCTTGCCGGCAATCACGCCAGCCATGTACGCGCCCTCGTAGGTCCGCGAATCATAGGTGCGCATGTTGTCGGCCTGCTTGTAGCCGGTGGCATGCTCGAACTTCACGTCCTTGATGTCCGTGGCGACCTTGAGCATCGGCTCCATATAGCCGAAGGTGGTACCGAAGATCAGCTTGTTGCCCTGGCCGACCATGTCGCGGAATACGCGCTCGGCGTCGGCCGCCTCAGGTACTTTCTCAACGAAGCTGGTCGCGACCTTGTCGCCGAATTCGGCCTCGACCGCCTTGCGCGCGTTGTCGTGCGCAAAAGTCCAGCCACCGTCGCCAACCGGACCGACGTAGGCGAACGCCACCTTCAGCGGCTCGGCCTTGGGGGCTGCCGCCGGCGCCGCAGCCGGGGCCTCGGCGGTTTTTGCTTCCTCTTTCTTTCCGCAACCGGCAATTGCCAGTGCAAGCACAGCTGGTGCCAGGGCTGCGATGCGCAGCAGCGAACGCTTGGGCGAGGCAGTCATTTCTTCTCCTGTAGATGTGATTCGTGGGGCAAGCAACCGTTGATTATCGAACATCAGCTGCCGGGATAAAAGGGTTTTCCGAGAGAAGCCGGCATATTCACGCGAATGAAAGTCGGATTGCGCGAAATCAGCACCAGCACTGCGATCGTGCAGAGGTACGGCAGCATCGAGAGCAATTGGCTCGAGACCTGAACGCCGATGCCCTGGAGATAGAACTGGAACATCGTCACCCCGCCGAACAGGTAGGCTCCGAGCAGGACCCGGCGCGGGCGCCAGGTGGCGAAGGTGGTCAGGGCCAGTGCGATCCAGCCGCGTCCGCCGGTCATCGATTCGACCCACAGCGGGGTGTAGACCACCGAGATATAGGCCCCGGCCAGGCCGCACAGCGCACCGCCCGCCATTACCGCTGCCATCCTGATGCGCCTCACCGGGTAGCCCAGCGCATGCGCCGACTCCGGAGACTCGCCGACCGCGCGCAGCACCAGGCCGGGGCGCGAGCGATAGAGGAACCAGACCATGCCGAGCGCCAGGGCGATTGCCAGGTAGACCATGGGGTGCTGGCGAAAGAGCGCCGGCCCCAGCAGCGGGATATCGCTGAGCAGGGGAATCTCGAACTGTGGGCGCGGCGGCAGGGCCTTGCCGACGTAGCCCAGGCCCACGAAGGCGGAGAAGCCGCCGCCAAACAAGCTCAGCGCCAGCCCGGTAGCGTACTGGTTGGTATTGAGCCAGATCACGAGCCAGCCGAACACCGCCGCCACCAATGCGCCGGCCCCCGCCGCCGCCAGGAAGGCCGCCGCGTCGCTGCCAGTGTGCAGCGCGGCGGCAAATCCCGCGATCGCCGCGATCAGCATCATTCCTTCGGCGCCGAGGTTGAGGATCCCCGAGCGTTCGTTGGCCAGCAGCCCGAGTGATGCCAGCGCCAGCGGCGTACCGGCGTTCAGGGTGGCGGCAATGAGCAGCGCGATTTCCAGCGTCATCATCGAGCCCAACGAATACGGTAGCGAATCAGCGTGTCACAGCCCAGCAGGGTGATCAGCAGCAAGCCCTGGAAGACGCCGGTGAGAGCGTTCGGCAAACCCAACCGGGTCTGCGCCAGTTCCCCCCCAATCAGCATCATCGACAGCAGAAAGCCGGCGAAGACGCAGCCGATCGGGTGCAAGCGCCCGACAAAGGCAACGATGATCGCGCTAAACCCATAGCCCGGTGAAACGTGCGGCGTAAGCTGCGCCAGCGGTCCGGCAACTTCCATGGCCCCCGCCAGGCCCGCCGTGGCCCCGCTAACGAGCATCGAGATCCAGAGCGCCCGGCGCGCGGCAAATCCGGCATAACGGGCCGCATCCGGCGCCATCCCGCCGACCTGCAGCTGGAAGCCGACGTACGTGCGGAACATGAAGATCCAGGCCACGCCCACCGTCGCCAGCGCCACCAGGAACCCGACGTGCAGGCGCGACCCGGCAATCAGGACCGGGAGCAGCGTTTCGGGCAAGAACACCCGAGTTTGGGGAAAGTTGTAGCCGTGCGGATCCTTCCAGGGACCGAACACCAGGTAGCTCAGCAGCAGCTGGGCCACATAGACCAGCATCAGGCTGACCAGGATCTCGTTGGCGTGGAAACGGTCACGCAACACGGCGGTGATCGACGCCCACAGCATGCCGCCAAGAACCCCGCAGAGCAGGATCGGCAACACCACCCAGCGCCCAAGATCGCTCCCCCCGACCGTGGTCAGGTAGAGCGCCAGGCCACCGGCGGCAATCGCACCGGCGAGCAGTTGCCCCTCGGCGCCGATGTTCCAGACGTTGGAGCGGTAGCACACCGATAGCCCGATCGCACACAGGATCAGCGGGGTCGCCTTGACCGCCAATTCGGTCAGCGAATAGACATTGCGCAGCGGCTCGTAGAAGAAAACCCGCAGACCGGCGACCGGGTCCTTGCCGAGCGCAATGAACAGCAGGGTGCCCAGCACCACGGTAAGCCCGAGCGCGATCAGCGGCGATGCGAACGACATCAGGCGCGACAGCCTGGGCCTGGGCTCAAGCCGCATGGCTTTCTCCCGCGACCTGCGCCCCGGGCCAGAGCCCGCTCATCCACTGGCCAATGACCTCGACCGTGGCATCGGCAATCGCAATCGATGGCGACAGCCGCCCGCCGGCGATCACCACCAGACGATCGCTGATCTCGAAGAGTTCGTCGAGTTCCTCCGACACCACCAGCACCGCGCAGCCGCCGGCGCGCAACGCCAGCAACTCGGCACGGATCTGAGCGGCGGCGCCGACGTCAACTCCCCAGGTAGGCTGGGAAACGATCAGTGCCAATGGTTCGGCATCGATCTCGCGGCCGACGATGAATTTCTGCAGGTTGCCGCCCGAGAGGCTCATCGCCGCTGCATCCGAACCATCAGCCTTGACGGCGAAGCGGCCGATCAGCGAGCGCGCCAGTTCCGCGACCGCGCCCAGCCCGATCCAGCCGCGGCGAATCAGCGCGCGGCGCCGGCCGCGATCATGCGACCTGGTGAGCAGGACGTTCTGCGCCAGCGACATCCCGGGAACCGCACCCCGTCCGAGCCGCTCCTCGGGGACGAAATGCAGCCCGAGCCGGCGCCGGCGGCGCGGCCCGAGTCGTCCTATCGGGTTGCCGAACAACCTGATCGCCGCATCATCACCATGGACGTCCTCGCCCGAGAGCGCCGCCAGCAGTTCGCGCTGGCCGTTCCCGGACACGCCCGCGATGCCCACGATCTCGCCGCTGCGCACCGCCAGGTTGATGTCGTGCAACGCCGTGCCGAAGCGGTCGCGCTGCGGCAGGCTCAGCCCACGGACCTCGATCGCGACCGCACCGGGCGTGACTTCCTCGTGGCGCAGGCGGGGTGGATCGGCGCCGATCATCAGGCGCGACAGGCTGGCATTGGTCTCGAGCGCGGGGTCGACCTCTCCGGTGACGCGGCCGGCGCGCAGGATCGTGCAGTTGTGGCAGAGGCGGCGAATCTCGTCGAGCTTGTGGCTGATGTAGAGGATGCTGCAACCGGTCGCGGCCAACTGGCGCAGGGTATCGAAGAGCCGGTCGACGGCCTGCGGCGTCAGCACCGACGTCGGCTCGTCGAGAATCAACAGTCGCGGGTCGGTTAGCAGCGCCCTGACAATCTCGACCCGCTGGCGCTGTCCGACCGCCAGCGTGTGGACCGGACGCTCAGGGTCGATTTCCAGTCCATACTGCCCGCCGACCGCCCGGATGCGTTCGGTGACTGCCGCCAGGCTAATCGTGCTCTCCAGCCCCAGCCAGACGTTCTCGGCGACCGTCAGGGTCTCGAACAGCGAGAAGTTCTGGAACACCATCGAGATGCCCAGCGCCCGCGCGTCATGCGGGGAGCGGACTTCGACCGGAGCGCCATTCCAGAAGATCGTGCCGGCATCGGGACGCACCGCACCGTAGATGATCTTCATCAGGGTCGACTTGCCGGCACCGTTCTCGCCGAGCACGGCGTGGATTTCGCCGGGCTGCAGGCGCAGGTTTACGTCGTCGTTGGCGACGACACCTGGATAGTGCTTGCTGATGCCGCGAAGTTCCAGTCGCACGTTATTCGCCCGCGCACCCAGGGCCGTTGTTGATCGACGCAGAGAGCAGCACTTTACACGACCTCGCCACGGGTCGCTGTGCCCTGCCCCGCGCTGCGGCGCTGGCGCAATTGCTCGTAGAGCGCCACTGCCGCCGCGGTCGCGACATTGAGCGATTCAACGGCACCGGCCTGGGGAATCGACACCGCCCGAGCGCGCGGCAGCGCCATCAACTCCTCGCCCAGGCCAGCGCCTTCATTGCCCAGTAGCCAGATGGCCGGTGCCACCAGGTCGACGTCGTAGAGGCACTGCGCATCGACGGCGCGCAGCCCGAGGATGTCGACACGCGCGCGCTCGGCGAGCACGGCAACCGGCACCGCTTCGTGAATCTGGAGGTGAAAGTGCGCGCCCATGCCGGCACGCAAAACCTTGGGAGACCAGGCCGGCGTGGCCTCCGGCGACAACATCACGGTCGTTACGCCGACCGCAGCGCAGGTGCGCAGTATCGTTCCGAGGTTGCCCGGGTCCTGGATCCGGTCGAGATAGACCACATCGCACGCGATGGACTCGGGCAATGCCGGGACCGGAACGTCGATCACCGCCAACGGTCCGTTGCCGTGTCCAACCAGGCTGGCACGCTCGAACAGGGGATCGGCCAGCACCGTCGGCGCGCGGCCCAGGCGCGCGATCAGCGCCGCATGTTCGCTCAATCCCAGGGCGCGCTCGGGCAAGAACAGGGTCCGCAGCTCCCCGTAGCGCTCGACAAAGGCCGCTACCAGGTGGATGCCCTCGATCACGGTCTGGCCGCTACGGCGGCGCTCGCGCGCCGAGCCGCCGAGCCGCAACAGGTTGCGGTAGTGGTCGTTGGCGGCTGAGCGGATGGTGGTCACGATGCCCGATCCCCGGAGTCGCGTGCGGCGGCGCGCACCGGCGCAAAACTCATCCGGTGCTCGCTGCAGGGCCCGTGCTCGGCCAGCAGCCGCAGGTGCAGGGGGCTGGGGTAGCCCTTGTGACCGTCGAAACCGTAGACCGGAAAGCGCAAGTGCAACTCACGCAGGCATTCATCGCGCGCCGTCTTGGCAAGAATCGAGGCTGCCGAAATCGCCGGTTCGAGGGAGTCGCCGCGCACCAGTGTCTCGACCTGGCAGTTCAGGCGCGGAGCCTGATTCCCGTCGACTCGGGCCAGGGACGGCCGGACCGAAAGCCCGTCGACTGCGCGGCGCATCGCCAGCAAAGTGGCTTGCAGAATGTTGATCGCATCTATTTCGGCCGCGCTCGCACTGGCGATGGCCCAGGCCGTGGCGCGCTCGCGGATCAGCACCGCAAGTTGCTCGCGGCGGCGCGGCGACAGCGCCTTGGAATCGCGCAGCCCGGCGATCGGGCGGGCAGGATCGAGGATCACCGCAGCAGCATAGACCGGACCCGCGAGCGGGCCGCGGCCCGCTTCGTCGACACCGCAGATCAGCGGTTCGTCGAACGCCAGCTGCCCCGTCGTGGCCCAGGGCCCTGGCTCAGCCATCGGCCACTTCCAGGATCACCTCGGCTGCTCTTTGGGCGCAGCCGCAGCGCAACTGTTCGTGAAGCGCCGTGAAGCGCTCGAGCAGGCGTCCCTGCAGCCCCTGATCGTCGATTTGTGCCAACAAGGCAGCGCCCATGGCCGGCGGCTCGACCGCCGCCTGGACGAATTCCGGCACCACCTCCTGGGCACAGAGGATGTTTGGCAATCCGATGTGGGGCAGATATGCCAGCCGACGCATGATCTGGAAATTGCTCCAGCCCATGCGATAGGCGATCACCATCGGTTTCTTGAACAGGGCGGTCTCGAGAGTCGCGGTGCCGCTGGCCACCAGGGCTGCATCGCAGGCCGCAAGAACGCCGTGGGATCCGCCCGAAACCACCCGCAAACGCAGGCTGTCGGGAAGATGTGCGGCGCGAATGCGCTCGACTATCCGGTCGTAGTGGTCATTGGAAGCCACCGGCAGCACGAACTCGAACTCCGGTCGTTGCGCGTTGATCCAGACGGCGGTTTCCAGGAACGGCCCCAGCAGGTATTTCAACTCCGAGCGCCGGCTGCCGGGAAGCAGCGCGATCACCCCCGCGTTGGCCGCCATGCCCAGTTCGGCGCGCGCGCGCCCCGAATCCGGGGTCATCGGAATCAGGTCAGCCATCGGATGCCCGACATAGGTCGCCGGGATTCCCGCCTGGCGGTAGATCTCCTGCTCGTGCGGGAACACCAACAGCATGTGGTCGACCGCGCTCCTGATTCTGTCGATGCGTCCGCGCCGCCAGGCCCAGATCGAGGGGCTGATGAAATGGACGACCGGGATGGACTCCCGCCGCAGCCGGGCCTCGATGGCCAGATTGAAGTCGGGGGCGTCGATGCCGAGGAAACAACTCGGTCGCCAGGCCCGGATCTTGGCGATGAGATCCTCGCGCATCCGGTGCAGACGCGGGTACTCGCGCAGAACCTCGACGTAGCCGCTAACCGACAGTGCCGAAATGTCCCACCACCGCTCCAGCCCCGCCTCGGCCATGGCCGGGCCGCCGACTCCGGCGCATTGCAGCGGTCGCTGCTCACTGCCAAGGGCACTCAGTACCGCTGCGCCGAGCAGATCACCGGATTTCTCGCCGGCCACTGCCGCGAGCGACAGGACCGGCCCAGCACCCATCAGCGCACGATCCCCCGGGTGACACCATCGAGAAAATCGGCCAGCAGGAGCAGATCGGGCGCCGCCTGGACATCAAGTGCGGCGCCATCACGCAGGTCCTTGCGGGCCTGCTCGAGAGTCAGCCCGGACTTGTAGATGGTCCGGTAGGCACGGCGCAGAGACTTGATCCGCTCGGCCGAGAACCCGCGCCTGCGCAGCCCCTCGGTGTTGATGCCGTGGGCCTGGGCGCTGTTGCCCGAAACCATCACGAACGGCGGAATGTCGTGGAGCACCACGCTACCCACCCCGCTCATCGCGTGGGCGCCGATCTTGCAGAACTGGTGCACGCCGGTGTAGCCGCCCAGAATCACGTAATCGCCAACCTCGACGTGGCCGGCAAGGTTGGTGGTGTTGGCAAGGATCGTATGGTTTCCGAGCACGCAGTCGTGGGCCACGTGGACGTAGGCCATGACCCAGTTGTCGTCGCCCACGCGCGTCACTCCGCCGCCCTGCGCAGTGCCGCGGTTCATGGTGACGAACTCGCGCACGGTATTGCCGGCGCCAATGACGAGTTCGGTCGGCTCGCCGGCGTATTTCTTGTCCTGGGGGGCGGCCCCGATCGAGCAGAACGGGAAGAAGCTATTGTCCGGTCCGATCGTTACCGGGCCCTCGATCACGCAGTGGGCGGCGATGCTGGTCTTTGGCCCGACACGAACGCCCGCGCCGATCACCGCATATGCCCCGACGCTGACCGATGAGTCGAGTTCCGCGCGCGAATCGATGACCGCGCTTTCGTGTATCAAACCCATCCGCCGCTACTCCGCCGGCGCGCCAGTGGGGGCTGGATCCGGGGAAATTTCCCGCAGCGTGCACATCAGTTCGGCCTCGGCGGCCAACGCACCGTCAACCAGTGCGCGCCCGGCATATTTCCAGATCGAGCGCGACATGCGCACGATCTCGACCTCGAGCCGGAGCTGGTCACCGGGCATCACCGGGCGCTTGAAGCGGGCGTGGTCGATGCCGACGAAGTAATAGACCGAGCGGTCGTCGGAGCGCCGCCCCATGGTCTGGAACGAAAGAATGCCGGCGGCCTGGGCCAGGGCTTCGATCTGCAGCACCCCGGGCATCACCGGGTGGTGCGGAAAATGTCCCTGGAAAAAAGGTTCATTGATGGTGACGTTCTTGAGCGCCACTATCCGCTTGCCCTTTTCGAGCTCCAGGACCCGGTCGACGAGCAGGAACGGGTAGCGGTGCGGCAGGTGCTCGAGCACCTCGTGGATGTCGAGAATGCTCATTTCTTCTCCTTGGTCATTCGTTCCAGTTCACGCAGACGCTGGCGCATTTGGGGCAACTGCCGCACCAGTACTCCGGATTTTTCCCAATCGCGGTTTTCCATCAACGGGAACACCCCCGTGTAGAAACCCGGCGCGGTGATCGAGCGCGTCACCAGGCTCATCGCCGAAATCACCACGTCATCACAAATTTCGAGGTGCCCGAGGATCCCGGCGCCACCGCCGATCATGCAGCGCTCACCGATCCTGGCGCTCCCTGCCACCCCAACGCAGCCGGCAAGCGCCGAATGCGCGCCGATGCGGACGTTATGGGCGATCTGGATGAGATTGTCCAGCTTGCAGCCATCCCCGATCACGGTATCGTCAAGTGCGCCACGATCGAGCGCGCAGTTGGCACCGATTTCGACATCGTCGCCGATCACCACCCTGCCCAGTTGCGGGATCTTTACCCAGCGGCCATCTTCGCGGGCGAAGCCGAAACCATCGGAGCCGATCACCGTTCCGGAATGGACTATCGCGGCCCGTCCGATCACGCAGTCCTGGTAGACGGTCACGTTGGCGGCAATCCGCGAGCCCGGGCCGATTGTCACCCCGGCACCGATCACCGCGCCCGGGCCGACCAGCGTGTCCGCCCCGATTTCGGCGCCCGCCTCGATGACCGCCCTGGCCCCGACAGTAACCCCGGTGCCGAGTATTGCTCCCGGGTGCACCGTCGCCGTCGCGGCGATCCCGGCAGGCTGGCCGCCGGCGTTGTTGAGCTGGGCCTCGAACCACCGTGCGGCCTTCGCGAATGCCAGGTAGGGGTCGGCCACCACCAGTGGCTGGGCTGTCGGGGCAAGGGTTGCGACCAGCCCTTCAGTGACCAGCACGGCGCTGGCACGAGACTGTCCGGCCAGCGCACCGTAGCGCGCATCGCTGAGAAAACTGAGGTCGCCGGGCTCCGCCGATGCCAGGCTGGCCAGCCTGGTCAACGCGATATCAGGTGCGCCTTCCTTGCGCACGGCGCCGAGCAACTCGGCGATCTGAGCCAGGGAGACGGGCCGTTCGAGCCTGCGCACGTTGGACGGCCCGGTGGAATTACTTCGTGTTGACGAGCGCCTTGAGGACCTTGTCGGTCAGGTCAACCCGAGGACTCGCGAAGACAACATCCTGGAAGACGAAGTCGAATTTTTCCTGGTCGGCGATCTGCCGAATCGCCCGATTCGCCTTCTCGATCACGCTTGCGAGTTCCTCGTTGCGGCGCTGGTTGAGATCCTCGCGGAATTCCCGCTGCTTGCGTTGCAGGTCCTTCTCGAGATCGGAGAATTCCCGCTGGCGGCGCTGGCGATCCCCCTCGGAGAGCACAGTGCCCTCGCGGTCCAGTTTCTCCCCAAGAGTCTTCAGCCGCGCGGTCATCTCCTGCAGTTCCTTGTCGCGCTTGCTGAATTCCTGTTCGAGTCGCTGCTGCGAAGCCTTGGCAGGGGCAGCTTCACGCAGAATCCGTTCGGTATTGACATAACCGAGCTTGAGCCCGTCCTGGGCCAACACCGGCAACGCCACTGCGACCAGGACGATACCCAGCCATTTAGATGCAAGCTTCATTCGTCAAATCCTCAACGAGCGCACTTCAACGCGCAAATTGTCGCACAAGGGTCGGCAGCTGCGGCATGCCCGATCTGATTTCTCGCACTCAGAACCCGGTGCCGACCTGGAACTGGAGGTGCTGCACCCGATCCTCGGGCTTACGCCCGAGCGGGAATCCGTAGCTGAACTTCATGGGACCGATCGGAGAAATCCAGGTCAGGCCGAAGCCCGCCGAATAGCGCAGCTCGCCCAGGTCGACCCCGCCGGTCGGAAACACGTTGCCGGCATCGAAGAAGAAGAAGCTGCGGAAGCTGCGATCGTTGCCGGTGCCAAAGATCGGAACGCTGATCTCGGCGCTCCCGATCATCTTGATTTGCCCGCCCAATGGGGTATTCGCGACCGGATCGACGCCCGGTCCAAGCGAGCTGGTCTCGTAGCCGCGCACCGAGCCGATGCCGCCAGCGTAGTAGTTCTTGAAGGTCGGGTACTGGGTGGTGCCGATAGCGCCGCCATAGCCCAGGTCAGCGAAGAGCCCCAGGGTAATGTCCTTGTTGAGCGGCCGGTACCACTGGTCCTGGTAGCCGAGGCGGTAGTAGCGCAAGTCACCTACCGGCAGCGTCACTTCCAGCGTGGCCACCTGGTAGCGGCCGCGATTGGGCATGATCGGGCTGTCACGCTGGTCGCGGCTCCAGGCCAGGTTGGCGAGCAGCGAGTTGGACGATGTCCCATAACCTGGCTCCAGCAACTCGCCGGTAACTGGATCGTAGACCCCGTAAACGTACTGAATGTAGCGCTCAGGGGCGTTCAGCCCCAATGAGACCCGGCTGTTCTCGGCGGAGAGCCCCATCGACACCCGGTCGACCTCGGTATACGGGATTCCGAAACGCAATCCGAATCCGGTCGAACGCAGGCTGTAATCGCCCAGCGACAGTTCGGCGCCGTCGAAGGTACGGGTGTAGAGCTCGACCGTGCGGCTCACGCCGTCCGCGGTGTAGTAGGGATCGGTGTAGGCAATCGACAAGGTGCGCGACACCCGACTGGTGTTCAAGCTCAGCCCCAGCGATTTCCCGGTTCCGAGGAAATTCTGCTGGTTGATCGACGCCGTCAGGATCAGCTTGTCGGCCGTGGAGAATCCGAATCCGAGGTTGAGGCTGCCGGTACGCTGCTCGGTAACCGTGACATTGAGGTCGACCTGGTCGGAGGCTCCTGGAACCGGTGACGGGTCGACCTTGACGTCGGTGAAATACCCCAGCCGCTCCACCCTTACCTTGGAGAGGCGAATCCTTTCGGCGTCGTACCAGGCATTCTCGTACTGCCGCAGTTCCCGCCTGATGACGACGTCGCGGGTCGTGATGTTGCCGCTCACGTTGATCTTGCGCACATAGACCCGCGGGCCGGGATCGACAACCAGCTGGAAGGTCACCGTGCGCTTGGCGCGATCGATGTTCGGCACCGTTGACACATTGGCGAACGCATAGCCCAGCTCGCCAAGGCGGTCGGTCATGCGCTTGGTCGAATCGTTGAGCTTGCCGCCCGAGTAGGTTTCACCAGCCTGCATGCTGAGCAAGGCCTTGAGCTCCGCCTCGCGACCGAGCAGGTCGCCACCGAGCGTGGCGCCGGCGAACGTGAAGACCTCGCCCTCCTTGAGCACCAGGGTCAGGTGAACGTCCTCCTTGCCGGGCGAGATCGAGACCTGGGTCGATTCCAGCGAGAACTCCAGGTAGCCGCGATCCAGATAGTACGAACGCAGGGTCTCGATGTCGGCGGCAAGCTTCTCGCGCGCGTATTGGTCATTCTTGGTGTACCAGGACATCCAGGTCGGAGTCGACAGCGACATCTGGTTGCGCAGTTCCTTTTCACTGAACGCCCGATTGCCGACGATGCTGATATCGGTGATCCGTGCCGTCTCGCCTTCGTCCACCGCCAGCACCAGCCCCACCCGGTTGCGCGGCAGCGGGGTCATGGTCGTGGTGATCCGCACCGCGTACTTGCCGCGCGAGAGGTACTGGCGCTTGAGCTCCTGCTCGGCACGATCGAGCAGGCTGCGATCGAAGATGCGCGCCTCGCCCAGGCCGCTGTCGCGCAGCACCTTGATCACGGCGTCCTTCTCGAACTCCTTGGTTCCGGTGACGTCGACCGAGGCTATCGCCGGGCGTTCCTCCAGATAGACCACCAGCACCGTGCCATCGACTTCCAGGCGGACGTCGCGGAAGAAGCCGGTGGCGAACAGCGCCCGCACCGCTTCATCGGATTGTTCCTGCGTGAAGCGTTCGCCCACCTTGACCGGCAGGTAGTTGAAAACCGTCCCCGGCTCGGTGCGCTGGGCGCCCTCGATGCGGATGTCGCTCACCGTGAAGGGCTCGAACGCCACGGCCGCGTGCACCATCAGCGCCATGATTGCGGCCGCCAGCGGTTTGATTGCCAAGCGCAGCGCGCCATGCCGATATGGTCTGAATAGTGTCATTGGTGGTTCAGGGCCCGAACAGGCGGACAAAGTCGTTGAACAGGGCCACGGCCATCAACAGCACGATGAAGCCGATACCCGCCTTCTGCGTGGTCTCGATGAAGCGCTCCGAAAGCGGTCGCCTCCGCAGTCCTTCGAGTGCGTAATATACCAAATGCCCCCCGTCGAGCACCGGGACCGGCAACATATTCAGAACCCCGAGGCTGATGCTGACCAGCGCGAGGAAATTCACATAGGCCTGCCAGCCGATCCTGGCGGTGCGCCCCGCCAGGTCGGCGATCGTAACCGGGCCGCTGAGGTTGCGCATCGACAGTTCCCCGACGATCATCTTGCCGAACATGCGCAGCGAGAACCAGGACATGTCCCAGGTCTTGCGCGCACCCTCGCCGATCGCGGCCAGCGGACCGTAGCGCACGGTCTCCATCAGCAGATGCTCATGCAGGACCGCACCGATCTTGCCGACCCGCTTGCCGGCCCCGTCCGCCGACTCGTCGTCAACGGCGTCGACCGGAACGGGAATCGTCAGTTCGGCACCCTGGCGCAGCACCCGCAACTCCAGTATCTTGGCCGGACTCCCCCTGACCAGTTCGACCAGGGCACGGCTGCCACCGACCGGGCGGCCGTCGACTGCGAGTACCTCGTCGCCCTCCTGCAATCCGGCGCCCTGCGCAGCGCCTTTGGCCGCAAGCGCACCGAGAACGACCCGACCGGGGGCCAGTTCGAGGCCCAGAGTGGGCAGGAAATTGCTCTCCGCCTCGACCACCGGCACCGCCCCCAGCGCCAACTCCAGTGTCCGCCGTGCGCCGTCGCGTTCCACCTCCAGTGCCACCAGGTCACGCTCGAGCACCGGCTCGATCAGTTTCATGCGCAACTCGTGCCAGGAGACGACCTTGTTGCCGTTCACCCCGACGATGCGATCCAGGGCCTGCACGCCGGCCTGGGCCGCGGCACTGGCTGGCGGTGGCGCCGCCACTACCGGGGCCGGCTCCTCGGTGCCGGCCACGCCGAGCAATGCGTAGAGGGCGATCGCCAGCAGGAAGTTGGCCGCCGGACCGGCGATCACCACTACCGACCGGGCCCACAGTGACTGGCGGTTGAAAGCCCGCCCCAGTTCGGCCGGATCGATTGGCACCGTCTGTTCGCGTTCGTCGAGCATCTTGACGTAGCCGCCAAGCGGCACCGCACCGATCGCCCACTCGGTCTGGTCGCGCCCAACCCGCCAGCGCAGCAGCGGCTTGCCGAAGCCGATCGAGAAACGCAGCACCTTCACGCCGCAGCGCCGCGCCGCCAGGTAATGGCCCAATTCGTGAACGAAGATCAGCAGCGTCAGCGCCACCAGAAATGCCAAGAGCGTCTCCACCATGCTCACCCGCGTCGCTCGCGAACCATCTGC
>JAHEMI010000175.1 GCA_024643785.1 Burkholderiaceae bacterium | reverse complement strand
CTCAACCTCGAACGGCGCATGGACGCATCGTCCTACGCCGGAACTTTCCTGCGCGAGCGGCTCGAGCAGATGAAGGCCCGGCTCGAGGATTCCGAGCGCTCGCTCAACCAGTTCGCGCGCACCAACGAGATCATCAAAGTCGACGAGAAGCAGGCCAGCATCGACAGCATCCGGCTGCAGGAATACACCATGGCGCTGGCCAAGGCGCAGCAGGAGCGCATCAACGCCGAGGCCATGTACACCCGCATGAAGGAGGTCAAGGACCAGGGGCTGCCCGACGTGCTGCAGAGCCCGACGATCCAGAGCCTCAAGACGTCCAAGGCGAAGCTCGAGGGCGAGTACCAGGAGGGGCTCAAGCTGTTCAAGCCCGGTTATCCGCGGATGCTGCAGATCGAGGCGCAGGTCGCCGAGGTCCAGGCGCGCATCAACGACGAAGTCGAGAACGTCCGGCTGGCGATCGCTTCGACCTACGAGGCGGCCAAGAACAAGGAGGCGCTGATCGCAGAGCAACTCCAGAAGTCGAAGTCCTCGATGCTCGGCCTGCAGGACCGCAGTGTCGAGTACAACGTCCTCAAGCGCGAGGCCGACACAAATCGCACCCTCTACGAAGGGCTGCTGCAGCGCTACAAGGAGATCGGAGTCGCGGGCGGCGTCGGGCTTAACAACATCGCGATCGTCGATCGCGCCGAGGTGCCGAACAATCCGTTCAAGCCGCGGTTGGCGCTCAACCTGCTGATCGCCGGCTTCCTCGGGCTCTTTGGCGGGGTGGCGTTCGCGTTCCTGTTCGAGCACCTCGACGACACCGTCAAGCACAGCGAGGACGTCGAGCGCCAGCTCGGCCTGCCGCTGCTCGGCGTGATCCCGTTCCTCAAGGCGACCACTTCAGGGAGCGACGCGCTCGCCTTCGAGCTGCTCGAGGAGCCGCGCTCGTCTTTTGCTGAAGCGTTCCGCTCGCTGCGCACCTCGCTGCAGTTCTCGACCGCGGCCGGGGTGCCGCGGGTGCTGATGGTGACCAGTTCCTCGATGGGCGAAGGCAAGAGCACCACGGCGCTGACGCTGGCGGTGGCGTTCGCGCAGACCGGCAAGAACGTGCTGCTGATCGACGCCGACCTGCGCAAGGCCTCGCAGCACAAGACGCTGGGATTGACCAACGAACAGGGACTCACCAACCTGCTTGCCGGCGAGGCGCAGGCGGTGGATGTGACCGTCGCGACCCGGGTTCCGCAGCTCTACGTGATGACCTCCGGGCCGCTGCCACCCAATCCGGCCGAGCTGCTGGCCAGTGCCAAGATGGCAACGCTGCTGACCCTGGCCGCCGAGAAGTTCGATCTGGTCATCATCGACGGCCCGCCGGTGCTGGGACTGGCCGACGCGCCGCTCCTGGGCAATCTCGCCGAGGCAACGGTGCTGGTGGTCGAATATGCCGCTACCCGCAAGAACTTCGCCAACGATTCCATCAAGCGCCTGCGCGGTGCCCGTGCCCACGTGCTCGGTGCGGTGCTGACCAAGGCCGAGGCCAACGCCCACGGCTATGGCTACTATCAGAACTACTACTATTACGAGGGCGCCGCCGACGATGGCCGACAGCGCCTGAGCGCCTGAGACGCCGGCGTGCGAGCGGACGCAAGCTAATGGAACCCACCCTGCTTCCGGAACAGGCGCTGGCTTTCTACCGGTGTCCCACCGACTACCCCGAGTTGCGCAATCCGCGTCGTGCGCTGCGCGGCGATGCCGCGCCGATCCTGCACCTCGCCCTGGGCGCCGAGCCGACTTCGGTCGGCGCGCCCGCCGGGGTCGCAGAGCCGCAGGAGTGGCTGACGGCGGCACGTTTCTTCATCGAGCAGGTGCTGCTTGCACCAGGCGCCGATTACTACCGGGTCAACGGTCTGCCGCGCGGCGCCAGCGAAAGCGACATCCGCGACAATCACCGGCTGTTGATGCGTCTTCTTCACCCCGACCGCAGCAACCTCGACGAAACCTGGCAGGCGGCTGCGGCTGCCCGCGCCAACCAGGCCTACGCGACCCTGCGCGACCCGCTGACGCGCGCGGCCTATGACCAGGAAATTGCGCTCGAGAGGCTCGCCCGGACCCAGCAGGAAGCGACGCACTTGCGGACCAAGGCAACAAGGTCCGCAGCGCCCGCCGGTTTCGAGCAGGTCAGCCGGCAGGGAGACACGCCGTTACGCCGCCGGATGTGGCGTTTCATGCCCCACCTTGTGATCGGGGCGGTGCTCGGGGTGGCGGTGAGTTGGGTCGGCTGGCTCTGGATGGAGCGCGAACGCGCCGCAGTTCTGGCCGGATTCGACGCCGGAGCCAGTCTGTCCGCGCCGGCGCCGGCGGCCGCGCCCGCTCCGCGGCCGGTCCCGGAGCCGGTCGCGCCGTTGCCCGCGGTTGCACAGGCCCAACCGGTGCCCGCCGAGCCGGCTGCCAATGCCGCCCCGACGCCACAACCGCTGCCGCTGCCTGCGCCGGTCACGCCAGCAGCCGAGCCCGCGCCACCGGTCAAGGCGCCAGAGCCGCAACCAGTCAAGATTTCTGAACCGGTCCCGCCGCCCAAGGCTGCTCCCAAGCCCGAGCCGCAGCCGGTGCCCAAGGTCGA
>JAHEMI010000174.1 GCA_024643785.1 Burkholderiaceae bacterium | reverse complement strand
TCCCGGGTCCACGCGGTGCTCGACCCGCTGGCCATCAACGGCCCGACGATCACCATCCGGCGGTTCCATCGCCGGGCCTTCGACTTCGCCGACCTGGTGGCACTCGGCAGCGCCTCGCCCGAGATGCTCGAGTTCCTCAAGCTCTGCGTCGAAGCCCGGCGCAACATCGTGGTCTCGGGTGGCACCGGCGCCGGCAAGACCACGCTGCTCAATGTGCTCTCGGCCCTGATCGGTGCCGACGAGCGCCTGATCACGATCGAGGACGCAGCCGAGCTGCAGTTGCGCCATCCGCATCTGGTCGCTCTCGAAGCAAGGCCGGCCAACGCCGAAGGGCGCGGCGAGGTGCCGATCCGCGAACTGGTGCGCAACGCCCTGCGGATGCGTCCGGATCGGATCGTGGTCGGCGAGTGCCGCGGCCGCGAGGCGCTCGACATGCTCCAGGCGATGAACACCGGTCACGACGGCTCGCTCACGACCATTCACGCCAACAGCGCCCGGGACGCGATTTCCCGGCTGGAGGTGATGGTGCTGATGGCCGGGGTCGAGATGCCGGTCCAGGCGATCCGCGAACAGATCGCCGCGGCAATCGACATCATCGTCCAGCAGGCCCGGATGCCGGACGGGCGGCGCCGCATCGTCGAGATTGCCGAAGTCACGGGGATCGAAGGCACGCGGGTGCTGATGCAACCGATCTTTCGCTTCGAGCGCGGCGATCGCAATGACGACGGGAGCGTTGGACGATTCCTAGCCTGCGACAACGTGCCGGAGTTTTTCGAGGGGCTGCGCTCGCGCGGCCAGCTTCCCGACCTGAGCGTCTTTGCGGGGTCGCCATGAACAGCCTGTGGTCACTTTCCGGAGCCTCGCCCGGGACCGCCCTGGTGCTGGCGGCAGTGTTCGCCGCTGCCGCCCTGGGATTCGTGGTGATGGCGCTCATCGGCACGCAAGCGGCGCACGGCTACCGGCAGCGCTTCGCGGCCGAAGTCGGGATGAGGTTGCGGCGCTCCTTCGTATTTGTCGATTCGGGCCGCCTGCTGGGTGCGGGTGTCTTGCTCGCCGTCGCGACGGCACTGGCTGCGGTCCTGGTCAGCGGCAACGTCCTGGTCGGCGTCGCGGCAGCGCTCGGTTGCGGGTTTGTGCCCCGGCTGCTGCTGCGGCGGCTGCGCCGCCGGCGCGAGGCGCGCTTTCGGGATCAGGTTCCGGACCTGATCGGATTGGTGGCCGGGGGACTGCGCGCCGGCAACGGGCTGGCCCAGGCCCTGGCCCAGACCGCTGCCGAGATCCCCGCTCCGGCTGGCCAGGAGCTGCAACTGCTGCTGCGCGAACAGCGCCTGGGCGCGAGCCTCGAGCGCTGCCTGACCAATCTCGAGGTTCGGGTGCCGCTGGAGGAGACGCGGCTCCTGGTCGCGGCACTGCGCATTGGTGCGGCCACGGGCGGCAGTGTCGCCGGGGCGCTCGACTCGCTGGCGGAATCGACGCGCCGCAAGATTGCTCTCGAAGGCCGGATTCGCGCGCTCACGGCGCAGGGCCGGCTCCAGGCGCTGGTGATGGGGCTGCTGCCCTTCGCGCTCGCCGGGGTGCTGTTCGCCATCGATCCGGCGTCGATGCACGCGCTCTTTGGCACCGGTATCGGGCTGGCGGTCTGCGCCTTCGTGCTGATCTCTCAGGCGGCCGGCATCTATCTGATACGGCGCATCGTCGCCATCGAGGTCTGAAAAGTGTTGCTTACCGCTGCATTGGCAATGATGTTCGTGGCGATCGTGCTCGCGGCCAGTTCGATGCTGAGCGCCGCGGCCGAAGTTCCCCGCGAGGATCGCCGCCATCGCGATCCGCCACCGCTGCTGTGGCGGCTGGGCTGGCCGCTAATCGACCTGGTGGCCCATCGACTCGGCCGATTCCCGGGCACCGCTGCGCGCGAGCGCTGCCAGCGGCAACTGGCGCTCGCCGGGCTTGATTTCACACTGCGCGTGGAGCAGTTCCTCGCCGGGCGGATGGTGGCTGGAGCGCTGGGCGCGGCGCTGGCAATTGTCTCCGCCATGCTGGTTGACATTGCATGGCTGCCGGCGGGCGGGGCGGGTGCATTGCTTGGTGCGATCCTGCCGGTAGCCGCCGTGCGCGACCGCATCGCCCGGCGGCGCGCGCTGACCCTGCGACAACTCGCTTTCACCCTCGACCTGATCGCCCTGGCGGTGGAAGGTGGACTGCATCTCCCGGCCGCGATCGCGCAAGCCGTCGAGCGCGGTCCGGCCGGGCCACTGCGCGATGAACTCGAGCGGGCGCTCCGCGACGTCAAGGCCGGGCGGGCGCGCAACGAGGCGCTGCGGCAGGTTGCCGAACGGCTTGACCTGCCGGCGGTGACCAGCATGGTGGCGACCCTGCGTGGTGCCGAGCGCCAGGGCGCCGATCTCGCTCCCACGCTGCGCGCGCAAGCCGAGCAGCGGCGCAGCGAACGTTTTCTCAGGGCCGAGAAACAGGCTTCGGAGGCACCGGTGAAGATGCTCCTGCCGCTGGTCGTGTTCATCTTCCCGGGGACATTTGCGATCCTGCTCTTCCCGGTGGTGGTGCAACTGCTCGAACAGGGGATGCTGCAGTGAGACGCGACAGCGAAGCGG